>JBKJQG010000139.1:0-10900 GCA_046594925.1 Bacteroidia bacterium | reverse complement strand
ATAGGCAATAGGCAATAGGCAATAGGCAATAGGCAATAGGCAATAGGCAATAAAATAAAAAAATGAAACGGAAATAAAAAATAAAAGAAATAAAAAACAATTAACAATTATGGAAGAAAACGTATTTAAAAACAGGGTTGACATCAGTGGACTGGAACTCGCGCTGCAGAATATCAGAAGAGAGATCAACAAGATCATTGTCGGACAAGACGACATGATAGAACTGCTGATTGCGGCGATTCTCGCGGATGGTCACGTTTTGATCGAAGGAGTTCCGGGTGTTGCGAAAACATTGAGTGCAAAACTCATTTCACGGACCCTGAACGTAGGATTCTCTAGAATCCAGTTTACACCTGATCTTATGCCATCAGATATCATTGGAACCAGCATTTTTAATCTGAAAACCTCTGAATTTGAATTCAAGCAAGGACCGCTTTTCTCAAACATTATTTTGATCGACGAGATCAACCGTGCACCGGCAAAAACACAGTCGGCCTTATTTGAAGCGATGGAAGAAAGACAAATTACAGTAGACGGAAAAACATATCTGCTTCCTCCGCCCTTCATTGTACTCGCTACTCAAAACCCTATTGAACAGGAAGGAACATACAGACTGCCGGAAGCACAACTTGACCGGTTTTTATTCAAGATTGAAGTCGATTATCCGACGTTGGATGATGAGACAAAAATCATTTCAGATTATCACGCAAGAAGAAATAACATTGACCTAACAGCAGTTCAGTCGGTATTAAATGCGAGCCAAGTAAAAGAATACAGGGACAAAGTTGGCAGCATCCACATCGACGCCAACCTGATATCTTACATTGCGAAGATCGTGAATCAAACAAGGAACAACACCTCCCTGTATCTGGGTGCTTCACCACGTGCATCGCTTGCCATTCTTACCAGTTCTAAGGCCATTGCAGCCATGCGCGGAAGAGATTTTGTGACACCGGATGATATAAAATTCGTGGCAACACCCGTCTTGAAACACCGCGTGATCCTGACGCCCGAAAAAGAAATGGAAGGCATTACTACAAAAGATGTCATTAAACAGATCATAGAGAAGATCGAAGTACCTAGGTAACTAAGAAGGGGCAAAAGAAAAAGAGGTTAATTGGGAAAATGGCTAATTGAAAACAGTGAATTGACTAGGGGCAATTTTCCCTTTGATCCCGATAGTCATCGGAAGGGGGTCAGGGGGATTGAGTCGAGAGGTTTGAAAACAAGAAAAGATATTTAAGTCGTGAAAAATTTTTTCAGATCCATATACATATCAGAACTGCTATACTATGTTATAGCGGCCGAAGTTGTGTTTTTGATTGTGGGATTTTTCTTGCCTTCCGTCTATCAACTAGGGCACTACCTGTTGATCGGAATCGTTGGATTGCTGCTGGTCGACATCCTGATCCTATTCGTTAACAGCAATGGGATCTTCGCACGCAGAGACACTTTGGACAAGCTTTCAAACGGAGACGACAATCCTGTTCAGATCAGTATTGAGAATCGCTATTTGTTTGCGGTCCGCCTCGGTGTCATCGATGAATTACCCTTTCAATTTCAAGTCCGTGACAAAGAATTCAAAACCTCTATTGAACCGGGGAGCAGAACAATCATAGAGTATGATGTTCATCCTGTTGCACGAGGAGAATATCATTTTGGAGCCGTTAACATTTATGTAAAGAGTCCGATTGGTTTCATACAAAAACGGTATCGCTTTTCGCAAGACACGATGGTTCCCGTCTATCCTTCGTTCATGCAGATGAGAAAATATGAATTGCTTGCCATCTCCAACCGACTGACAGATGCTGGAATTAAGAAGATACGAAAAAGGGGAAACAATGCAGAGTTTGATCAGATCAAGGAATACGTCGCCGGCGACGATTACAGAACAGTGAACTGGAAAGCAACGGCGAGAAAGAATAAACTGATGATCAATCAGTACCAGGATGAAAAATCCCAACAGGTGTATTCCCTCATCGACATGGGAAGGATCATGCGTATGCCTTTTGAAGGATTGAGCCTTTTGGATTACGCAATTAATTCGAGTCTGGTGATCTCCAACATCGCAATGCTTAAACAAGACAAAGCTGGAATTGTGACCTTTTCTCATAGAGTACAGTCGCTGCTTCCCGCCGACCGTAGGAATTCCCAGTTACACAAGATCATGGAGACCCTCTACAATCAAAAGACCGGCTATCTGGAAAGTGATTTTGAAAATCTTTACATCAACGTAAAAAACAAAATCAACCAACGCAGTTTATTTTTACTCTATACCAATTTCGAAAGTTTGTCGGGACTTCAAAGACAATTGAAGTATTTACGAAGACTTGCCAAAGACCATTTGCTAGTAGTGATCTTTTTTGAAAACACCGAGCTGCGTGCATTTATAGACAAACCTGCGGCGAACACGGAAGACGTATATAACAAAGCGATAGCTGAAAAATTTTCTTACGAGAAGAAACTCATTGTAAAAGAATTAGAAAAATATGGAATCCATAGCATTTTAACCGCGCCACAGAATTTATCGGTGAATACTATCAATAAGTATTTGGAGCTAAAAGCAAGAGGGCTGATTTAGATCCTGCTGAAGATTTTCATCTTAAAAGGAAGCTTTAAAAGACTTCAAAGGATTCTCTCCTTTTTTTCCACTCATTGTCAGTGATAACTCATAGGCGCCTTTGTGCCCTGTGTAGGCCGCTAGGTAGGACGTATTCACATCATAACTCATTCTAAGAGTAAGATTATCCTTTCTGAACCCAAGGTGGATGATCAAAGCATCCTTCATACGGTAATTTAAACCATATATAAGATCATTCTTTTCTTTGATCCGATAAGTCCCCAAGACTCCGACATTCAGCTCTGACGCCATGGCTTGATTCATGTATAGAACGTTCGGGGTCAACTTCACCTTATCATTCACAATAAACTCACAACCGGCAGTGGCGTTGGCGCGCATGGGCATCCGGCTTGGAGCCGAAGTAAAGGATTCATTTGGCTTGGTCAAATGCGCGAGGGAAAAACCAACAAAAGGATGATATTTTTTTGCCTTGTCGTTATAGCTGTAATAAATTCCGACGTTGGCATCGAAACGCAGGATGCTCGTATTCGAATACAATTCCCCGCTTTCAAGGTTCTCATCCAATTCACCGGTCGAACTGTTGTACTGACTTTCGTACAAGTATTGTTCCGGATCAAAAGATTTATTTACGATGCCCGCTTGTATCCCCACGTTGAGTGTATGAGGTGATTCGGGATCCTTGATAATAAAATAGGAGCCCGAGAGTAGAAAGTTGAGCGTATTGAAATTCCCCGCTCCGGAACGATTGTTAAGAAGCAATCCCCCTATTCCAAATCGTTTGTATTTCATATCATAAGCCAAAGAATAACTTGCATAGGGTTTTATGCCAATGGATTTCCACTGGGAGCGGTGAGTGAGATATACCTTATAGTCCGTTTTTTGCTCTTCGGTGTAAACACCCGTCAATCCAGGATTATTGTATAAAGTCAACACATCGTATTGAGATGTATGAAAATCCTGGGCCGATAAAGTAGAGGCCGTCAACAGGATAAAAAAGATAAGTGCTTTTTTCATGTCCTTAGCGTGTTATGGCAATTTCACCTTCTAATTTCACTTCTTCATTGGTGTACGTTTCACCAATAAAAATAAATACATAGGAACCGGCCGGTTGGTCTTTGCCCTTGAATGTCCCATTCCAACCGTTGCTTTGCTCATTCGAATTAAATAGTTGTTGTCCCCATTCATTGAAGATTCTCAACTCATAAGAATTAAAAGGACCACCCTTGATGCTGAACAGATCATTCAGTCCATCGCCGTTCGGTGAGAAAGCGGTTGGAACTACAACAGGACTTCCAAGGATCTCAAACAGATAGGCGGCAGTATCAGTACATCCGCTGCCGTTACTGACTATGAGCGTTACCATGTAACTTCCATTCACATCATAAACATAACTTGGATTCTGTATGATCGCTGTGTCGTTGTTGTGGGCAAAATCCCAATACCAACCTGTTGCATTGATACTTTGATCTGTAAAATTGATTGTTTGTCCGACCTGGTATTGCCCACCAACCGGCAGAAAATCTGCAACGGGAGCAGGGATCACGACGATGGTCATGGTATCGGTGTCGTCACATCCTCCTTGTGTGCTTACGATCAGCTGAACGAGGTAAGTACCAGGAAGATAATTTACCACAGGAGGATTCTGGAGTACAGAAGTTATTCCATTGCCAAAATCCCAATTCCAGGTAAGGATGGAGTCACCTCCACTCACGACAGAAGAATCTAAAAAGGTCGCTAACCCAGTTGTACAATCATAAGAGTAATCGAAATTGGCCGTTGGGCGCGGAGCAACAATAACATTTTGCGTGATGGACGCTACGCAGCCCGAGTCGGAAGTAACCGTTAGCGTTACCGAAAAAGTATCGATCACGCTATAGATCTGGATAGGATCCTGCAGTGCAGAAGATGTTGAATCGCCAAAATTCCAAGACCATTGTGAAATGGAACCCGAAGGAATGGTAGAATTATCGGCAAATAAAACACTGTCAGATGTACAATTTGAAATATAACTAAAGGCTGCTAGCGGTAAAGGATTTATCACCAACACCTGAGTGGTCGTATCGCTGCAGCCAGCGCCCGAAGAAGCAATCAATGTCACCGTGTAAGTTCCGGCAAGTGAATAAATGTTTGATGGATCTTGCAAAACGGAAGTGTTCGTATCTCCGAAATCCCAAGCCCAGCCGTTAACCACTCCTGGCGAAACGGTCGACGCATCTGTGAACGAAACCGCCTGTCCGGCACAACTTCCGGATGAAGTAAAATTAGCAACCGGAGTGTTTCCCAACAATACCATTACCGTGTCGGTTACCGCAAAACAATTTCCATTACCTGTTGTACTTGCATAAAAATAGATCGTATCTAAAGAAGCATCCGCAACGGACGGCAAGTAGGCAACAGCAAGTGTGGTGTCATTCGGACCAAATGTTCCTGAACCCGAGGTCGTCCAGATCATACCGGAAGAAACGCCATTCATGGCAGCACTCAAATTTATACCACCACCGTTACAGATCGATTGATCGCTTCCGGCAAAAATAAACGGAGCCGGTGTAAGGGTGATCTGCAAGGTGTCGGGAACGTTCAAACATGAATTGATTGGCGTAAGTACAAGTGAAACAAAACCCTGAGTTGTATCGGCTGGGCTCGGAGTGTATGTTGCGTTTAAAGTCGTATCCGATGGGGTGAAAGAACCGCTTCCGTTATAAGTCGACCATTGGCCCATTCCGGAGCCACCGCTAATAACTCCATTCAAAAGCACTGCTGCATTGTTTGCACAGAGGATCTGGTCGGCGCCTGAAAGTGAAGTCGGTATGGTAGTGATCGTGATTTGCACGGTGTCGGAGACAGGCAGACAAGTTCCGTTATTTGTTGAAGTGAGGATCAACGTCACTGAACCGGCGGTTGTATCAGCTGTGCTTAAAGTATAGATTGCATTGAGATCTGTATCCAAACTGAATGTTCCCGAACCCAAGGTCGTCCATTGTCCGGTTATTGTTCCGCCACTGATGCTTCCGTTCAGATTTGCGGTAACTGTTCCGGTACAAATAAAAATATCCGAGCTGGCATCGACAATCGGTGCGGGTGAAAAATTCACAATCAGGGAATCTGCCGCAGCATTGCAAGTTCCATTGCCGGTTGTTGTGAGTGTCAAAGTAACACTACCCAAAGAAATATCTGCTGCCGAAGGGCTGTAATTTGCATTCAGATTAGTGGCTGCATCAAAAGTTCCGGATCCGCTGGTTGACCAAATTCCGCCTGTGGCCTGTGTTACAGAACCACCCAAAGCAACTGCCGGGTTGTTAGCACAAACCGACTGGTCGATACCGGCATTTACAGTTGGTGCATCTGTGATGATTATAACGATATCGTCTGTCACCGCGATGCATCCGCCGTTGAATGTAGAAGTCAATGTCAATGTCACAGATCCGCTCAATGTATCTGCACTGCTTGGAACATAAACGGCATTCAGCGAAGTGCTTACCGGAGAAAAAGTTCCGGTGCCGGATGTTGTCCAGTTTCCTGTTCCGGAGCCACCGGTTATTACTCCGGATAATGGGAATACGGTATTAGCACACATGGAAGTATCGTTGCCGGCGAAGGCCGCTGGTGGAGGAGTAATGATAATTGTCACTGTGTCCGAGACAGGATTACAAGTTCCATTACCAGTAGAAGTAATGATCAGGTCAACACTTCCGTTTGCGATGTCTGTCGCCGATGGCGAATAAGTAATTGTCAAACTCGTTGCCGATGGTGTCATGCTTCCCGTTCCAACGGTCGTCCAAATACCCGTGGTCGTAGCACCACTTATCAAGGCGGTTAAGTTTGCATTGGGATTGTTCGAACACACATTCACATCAGCACCTGCAGAAACGGAAGGCCCGTCTGTGATGGTAACCGTCAGTGCATCGGAAACGATCGAACAGGAATTGGTTGAACTCAAGGTGAGCGTTACAGTACCTGCTGTTGTATCTGCAGCGCTTGGAACATAAGTAGCGTTCAATGTGGTATCGCTTGGACTGAACACTCCAGTTCCACTGGTCGTCCAGATTCCGGTGTTAGAAGTCCCGTTCACGCTTCCATTCAGAAGAACTGCTGCGTTGTTAGAACAAACCGTTTGATCTGATCCGGCAAGCACAACCGGAATGATCGTATAATTAATAATAAGGGAATCAGCAAAAGCATTACATCCACCGTTCAAGGTAGTCGTTAAAACAATAACAACGCTTCCCGCTGCCGTATCAGCAGCACTAGGAATATAAGTGGTGTTCAATGCAGTTGCACTTGGAGAGAAAGTTCCGGTTCCGGATGTTGTCCAGATTCCTGTTCCAGCTCCGCCGATGATCGTTCCTGATAAAGTTGAATTGGGGCTCGATAAACAAACGAATTGATCGGCACCGGCAATGGCCGACGGAGCATCGGTGATCGTAATGTTCATTCCGTCAGAAACAGCTGAACAAGTTCCATTTCCGGTAGATGTTAATGTAAGAGTAACTGCTCCACTTGCTGTATCGGCCGAACTTGGGATGTAAGTTGCATTCAAGGTCGTATTGTTGGGAGAAAAAGTTCCGCTGCCTGTGGATGTCCAAACGCCTCCACTGGCAGTTGTTACAGAACCATTCAGAACTGCATTGGCATTGTTCGCACAAACACTTTGATCAATCCCTGCATTTACGGTTGGTGCATTTGTGATGGTTATGACAAGAGAAGAAACAGAGGGCGCGCAGGCTCCGTTATTTGTGGAAGTCAACGTGAGTGTCACGCTGCCTGATGCCGTATCTGCACTTGAAGGAGTGTAGGTGGCCGACAAACTCGTAGTCGAAGGTGAGAATGTTCCGGTGCCACTTGTGCTCCAAATACCTGTCGAACTTCCACCGGTCACTGTTCCGGAAATAGCTACAGCCGCATTGTTGGCACAAACCGTTTGGTTAGCACCGGCTGTTGCCACGGCTGGTTGATTCACGACAACTGCTATCGTCCCAGCAGGACTCGTACACCCGGCAACAGTTATGGTTACACTGTATGTTCCTGAAGCAAGTGCGGTCACTCCGGCAATCGATGGATCTTCCAGCGCAGACGAAAAACTATTTGGACCGCTCCAGGAATAAGTCGCGCCGGCAGTTGTATTTGATGTCAAGTTTAAAGTTGCCCCAATACAAACAGGGCCATTGCTTCCAGCCGTTGGTGCAAGCGGTGTAGGATTCACAACCACCGTGGTTGTAGCCGGCGAACTTGCACATCCGTTGTTTGCAACAACAGTATATGTTCCGGCAGCCAATGCCGTTACACCTGTAATGGATGGATTTTGTAACGTAGATGTAAAACTATTCGGTCCCGTCCAAGAATAAGTCGCACCCGCGATGGTTGATGCCGAGAGTAATAAAGAATCACCAGTACAAACCGGTGTGTTAGAACTTGCCGTCGGTGAAACAGGAGCCGTATTTACAGTTACAGCAACTGTTCCGGCTGCACTAGTACAACCGGCAACTGTAACAGTTATCGAATAAGTTCCGGTAGCCAATGCAGTTGCTCCGGCGATTGAAGGATTTTGTAATGATGACGAAAAAGAATTAGGTCCAGTCCAAGAATACGTTGCTCCTGTAACTGCTGGAGTGGTGAGATTCAATGTTCCACCCACACAGATCGGAGAATTGCTTCCCGCCGTCGGAGTTACAGGAATAGGATTCACCACCACTGTTGTTGTTCCAAAAGGACTCGCACATCCCGTAACAGTAACCGTTACCGAATAAGTTCCTGCCATGGCCGCTGTTGCAGGTGCGGTGCTTGGATCCTCTAATGAAGAAGTGAATCCGGAAGGACCCGTCCAGGAATAAGTTGCCCCTGCTACTGTGTTGGATGTCAAATTTATTGTTGCACCAGCACAGACCGGAGAATTACTTCCTGCTGTCGGTGCTGCCGGTGTTGGGTTCACAACGACTGTAGTTGTTCCAACCGAACTTGCACAGCCGGAAACGGTGATCGTCAAAGAATAAGTTCCCGCTGCTAAAGCCGTAGTACTTCCTATCGTAGGATTTTGCAAGGCCGATGAAAAACTATTCGGACCAGTCCACGCATATATTGCACCGGCTACTGACGATGTTGTCAAGTTCAAAGGAGTACCCGTACACACCGGACTGTTGCTGCCCGGAGCAGGTGTGGCAGGAATTGGATTCACAACAACTGTGGCGGTTGCAATCGGACTTGTACAACCTCCCACCGTAACGGTGACAGAATAAGTTCCCGCCATGCCTGCTGTTGAAGAAGCAATACTTGGATCTTCCAATGCAGATGTAAATCCAGCAGGACCGGTCCATGAATAAGTAGCACCGGCAACTGTATTGGATGTTAGATTTATTGTTGCACCTGCACAGACAGGTGAATTACTGCCGGCTGTTGGGGCTACTGGTGTGGCATTGATCACGACGACTGTAGTCGCAGGGGAACTCGCACATCCGTTGTTGGCAACAACAGTGTATGTTCCCGCGGCTAATGCAGTTGTACTCGCTATCGTTGGATTCTGTAACGTAGATGTAAAACTATTCGGTCCCGTCCAGGAATAAGTCGCACCCGCGATCAAACTTGCGGTGAGATTTAAAGGAGAACCGGTGCAGACAGGAGAATTACTTCCCGCAGTCGGAGTTACAGGCGCTGTATTCACAGTAACCGAAACGGTTCCGGCTGCACTGGTACAACCGGCGACTGTAACAGTTATAGAATAAGTTCCAGTAGCCAATGCAGTTGCTCCGGCGATTGAAGGATTTTGTAATGATGACGAAAAAGAATTAGGTCCAGTCCAGGAATAAGTTGCTCCAGTAACTGCTGGAGTGGTGAGATTCAATGTTCCACCCACACAGATGGGAGAATTGCTTCCCGCCGTCGGAGTTACAGGAATAGGATTCACTACCACTGTTGTTGTTCCAAAAGCACTGGCACATCCTGTAACAGTCACCGTTACAGAATATGTTCCGGCCATGGCTGCTGTTGAAGATGCAATGCTTGGATCTTCCAATGCTGATGAAAATGCACTTGGACCCGTCCAGGAATAAGTTGCCCCTGCTACTGTGTTGGATGTTAAATTTATTGTTGCACCAGCACAGACCGGAGAATTGCTTCCTGCTGTCGGTGCTGCCGGTGTTGGGTTCACAACAACTGTAGTTGTTCCAACTGCACTCGTACAACCAGCTACGGTTATTGTCAAAGAATAAGTTCCCGCTGCTAAAGCCGTAGTACTTCCTATCGTAGGATTTTGCAAGGCCGATGAAAAACTATTCGGACCAGTCCACGCATATGTTGCACCGGCTACTGACGATGTTGTCAAGTTCAAAGGAGTACCCGTACACACCGGACTGTTACTTCCAGGAGCAGGTGTGGCGGGAATTGGATTCACAACAACCGTAGTCGTCGCTGCCGGACTTGTACATCCGCCAACCGTTACCGTCACAGAATAGGTTCCAGCCATGCCTGCTGTTGCAGAAGCAATGCTTGGATCTTCCAATGCAGATGTAAATCCAGCAGGACCAGTCCAGGAATAAGTAGCCCCTGCAACTGTATTGGAAGTTAGATTTATTGTTGCACCTGCACAGACAGGAGAATTACTGCCGGCTGTTGGAGCAACCGGAGTTGGATTTACAACTACAGTGGTTGTTGCAACCGGACTTGTACAACCTGCTACAGTTACTGTTAATGAATAGGTTCCAGCCATCGCTAAAGTGGCAGCAGGACGAGTTGGATCTTCTAACGCCGAGACAAATGCAGCCGGACCCGTCCAGGAATAGGTTGCTCCAGCAACTGTATTTGACGTTAAATTTATTGTTGCACCGACACAAACCGGAGAATTACTGCCTGCTGTTGGTGCTGCAGGAATTGGATTTACAACTACAGTGGTTGTTGCAAAAGGACTTGTACAACCTGCTACAGTTACTGTTAATGAATAGGTTCCAGCCATTGCTGCTGTGGAAGATGCAATGCTTGGATCTTCCAATGCGGATGAAAATGCACTTGGACCCGTCCAGGAATAAGTTGCCCCTGCTACAGTGTTGGATGTTAAATTTATTGTTGCGCCTGCACAAACCGGAGAATTACTTCCTGCTGTTGGTGCTACAGGAATTGGATTTACAACTACAGTGGTGGTTGCAAAAGGACTTGTACAACCTGCTACAGTTACCGTTACAGAATACGTTCCGGCCATGGCTGCTGTTGAAGATGCAATGCCTGGATCTTCCAATGTCGATGAAAATGCACTTGGACCCGTCCAGGAATAAGTTGCCCCTGCTACTGTGTTGGATGTTAAATTTATTGTTGCACCAGCACAGACCGGAGAATTGC
>JBKJQG010000383.1:0-3119 GCA_046594925.1 Bacteroidia bacterium | reverse complement strand
GCTGACGAATTTATCCGTGATGGTGGTGTAATCCACAAGTGTCCGTGTTTGCGAAGGAACCCAGGGTCCCGCTTCAGTCGGAATCAATACTTGCTGGATGCGAGCGTGATCGATCCAATTCACGTTCACATCCGGAGTTATTCCTAAATCCAGTTGCTTGATGGCAAACGTAGTATCGGTTACCCAGATGTAGCCTGTGTAAGCCAGATCTTTTTTGTTCTTCGGGTGACAATCGATCTTGTAACATTTGAAACTGTCGATAGTCATGCTGTCGACTAATATGTAATTGTAAAATAACATCGCATTGTCGGCGATAGGAGAGAGGATGTCCTTGCTCTGGACAGCCACGGTATTCTGACAAAAATTGTAATTCTGAAAATCTGTTCCCGTCAATTGCGAAACCGCACTTCCATCTTTCATCCCGACAAATTTTATTTTCACTGCGTTGACGTCTTCGTGCCTTTTTTCTGCTTCTTTGTAAGAATAAATGTCTGAGATCACTTCACTCATCATAACAGGTAAGTTGGCTTTGCTTTCTTCTCCAACAATCACATCCAGACTATCCCACATCGAAGAAAAAGGACGAAAAAGTTTCCATCGGCGCATCTTGGGAGTAATATTGTCTACGTCGGCTTCCTGTTTGGTATAACTCACATATTGTATCGCCGTTAAATTTTCGCGGTCGTATTTTGATTTGTTCAACTGTGCATTGCGGATGATGCGGAGCGCAGGATTGATTCCCGGGCGGATCTCGATCGTATTCAGGTTGAGTGCTTCCTGACTTAGTTGAAAGTTGATCTCCTGCACTTTTCCTTTCTGAACTTTTTTTGCTTTTGATTTGTAACCGATCAGAGAGATGAAAACGGAATCTTGAGGAGAATCCGTTGTGATGGAATAATTGCCATCGAAATCAGTAACAGTACCAATGAGCGTTCCTTTAAAAAATACATTCACAAAAGGAATTCCGCCGTTGGTGCCGATCTCGGATACGTGCCCGGTGATGACGGTTTGTTGGGCGTATGAGGAAATGCTCAACAGGATGAAGGTGAAAAGATATGTAAGTTTTTTAATTGACAAGTGTTCTATTTTGTTGTTTAATTATAATTGTTTGCGAATCACAGTTCCCCCTTTGAAGGGGGCTGGGGGATGACTTCTTCTTGTCGCTCCTCAATCCATATGACAATTGCTCTCTCAACATTAGTAATGTGATTTCTCACATCGTCATCTGTAAATCTAAGCGTGTGATATCCCAATTCAGCTAGCTCTTTGTCTCTTTTTAGGTCTTCTTCATATTTGAACTGATGTGAATAGCCGTCTACTTCTATGATTAAATTCAATTCTTTACAGAAAAAATCTGCGATGTAATTTTTAATGGAACGCTGACGTAAAAAAGAATATCCCAGCATCTGTTTATTTCTCAAAAGTTTTGTCCAAATACGAATTTCGCCCTTAGTCGAGTTGTTTCTGTGGTTTACCGCAAATAGTTTTAGATTCTTATTGTAATTGTTGTTGCTGTTCATTTCATGTTCTTTGTCATCCCCCTGCCCCCTTCAAAGGGGGAGATGCCCGTACTTAAACTCATGCTTTACGTTCCAGTAAAACCACATTCTCCACATGATGCGTTTGCGGGAACATATCTACCGGCTGCACTTTTGTTACTTTGTATTTTGTATCCAGTAACTGCAGATCACGCGCTTGTGTGGCCGGATTACAGCTCACATATACGATTCTGTCCGGTTCTATCTCCAGTATTTTTTTTGTAACATCCTCATGCATTCCTGCTCGGGGTGGATCGGTGATGATCACATCCGGCTTTCCATTTTCGTTTATGAAATCATTGTTCAGGACATCTTTCATGTCACCTGCATAAAATACAGTGTTGTTAATGCTGTTCAATTCCGAATTGATCTTGGCATCTTCAATGGCTGCAGGAACGTATTCCACTCCTACAACTTTTTTCGCTTGGTGGGCTATAAAATTTGCTATGGTTCCTGTCCCTGTGTAGAGGTCATAAACAATATCAGTTTTTTTGATCCCTGCAAAGTCGCGTGTGACCTTATAAAGTTCATAAGCTTGGTCAGAATTCGTCTGGTAAAAACTTTTCGGTCCGATCTTGAATTTCAACCCTTCCATTTGCTCGTAAATGCTGTCATTCCCTTTATGTACGAGAATGTCAAGATCTCCGATGGTATCGTTTCGTTTGGAATTGATCACATACTGCAATGACGTGATTTGTGGAAATTGGTTGGCTATGTGATCCAGCATTTTTTTGATCTCCGGCTTATCATCGTAATGAAAAGCGACTATCAGCATCCATTCTCCGGTGGAAGTACTGCGGATGATGATGTTCCTCAAAAAGCCTATCTGTTCTCTCAGGTCAAAGAAAGTGAGGTTGTTTTCTGTCGCGTATTTTCTGATCTCGTTCCGGATTGCGTTGGAAGGCTCTTCTTGTAAATGGCATTTTTCAATTTCAAGGATCTTGTCGAACATTCCGGGAATATGGAATCCCAATGCGTTTCGTGAAACCTCACCCGAACCTTCTCCGAAGGTGAGAGCTTTGTCCTCGATCTGGTCTTTCGTTAACCACTTTTTATTGGAAAAAGTAAACTCCAGTTTGTTGCGGTAGTTGTATGTTTTTTGGGAAGGGACGATCTTTTGAATTTCGGGCAATTCGATCTTTGCCAATCTCGTCAAAGCATCGCTCACTTGTTTTTGCTTGTAGAACAGCTGCCAGTCATAGCTCATGTTCTGCCATTTGCAGCCTCCGCAGGTTCCGAAATGCTGGCAGACAGGTTCGGTGCGCTTTTCGGATGCTTGTTTTATGTTGATGGCGGTCGCTTCTCTGTATTTGGCTTTCTTTCTGGTCACTTGAACATCCACTATATCTCCCGGCACGGCTCCTTTGATGAAAATGACATATTCTTCAGTCCTGGCAACGGATTGACCGTCGGAGCTGGCATCTATTACGGTGATGTTTTCTAGTATCGGTAAAGGTTTTTTATTGGCATTTCTCATAAGGCGCGAAGTTACGAAAAAATCAGGTGATAAGGCGGGGATGGGAAGGCGGATTCAGGTGATTCGGCGGGGATGGGAACGCGGATTCGTGTTATTCGGCAGGG
>JBKJQG010000361.1:0-24211 GCA_046594925.1 Bacteroidia bacterium | reverse complement strand
TGGGCCTTCGTGCCGATAAGAACCCTTTCCCTTATGTCGGCGAGTACTTTGGATGTTTTGTATTTGATGAGGCTGTTCAACATGAGTTCTGTTCCTTCCCTGAACTGTTCGCTGGTTGCATTCCCTTTCCATTCCATCACAACGGATTTTAGGTCCGGCTCATAATAGATGGTGTAGGCTTTTTCGTTGGACGGAACGGCCGAAGGGTCCATCGGAAGACTGATTGTAAATGTGCTGCCTTTGTTGGGTGAGCTTTTCACTGAGATGTAACCATTGTGTTCATCCACAATCTTTTTACAGATGGCCAGCCCGATCCCGGTTCCTGAATAATCGGCTGTGGTGTGCAACCGCTTGAACATGGTGAAGATCTGGTCGGCATATTTCTGTTCGAATCCAACGCCATTGTCGGCCACACAAATCCGCCAGTATTTATTGATTTTTATTTTATCAGAGTCCTCAGCCGAAGGTTCACAGTGGGCTGAGATGGTTATCTCAGGCTGCTTTCCTGCCGGCGAAAATTTCAGGGAGTTGCCAATCATCTGTTGAAAAAGTATTTTAACAAGACTGGGGTTGACGAACATTTTAGGCAACTTTCCCACTGTTATTTTTGCCTGCTTGCTTTGGATGGCCATTTCCATGTTGATGATTACTTCATTCAAGATCTCTCCCAGATCAGAAAGAATCGGTTTGGAATGGGTCGTGCCGATCTTGCTGAACATAAGAATGTCCTTGATCAGGTTCTGCATGCGTTCTACTGCGACTTGCATTCTAGTCAGGTGTCTTTGTCCTTCTTCATCCAGTTTATCTTTGTACTTCAGGAGGATAAAATCGTTGAACATTCTTATTTTCCGGAGCGGTTCCTGCAGATCGTGTGAAGCAATGAAAGCAAACTGATCCAATTCTGCGTTGGCCGATTCCAGTGTTTCAATGTTCTTGAGCAATTGTTTGTTCAGCTCTTTTACTTTTTCTTCGGAGGTGATGCGATCGCGGATCTCGATCTCCAGATTCTTGTTGATCGCTTTTAATTTTTGTTCCTGCTGCAGCAACTGATGGTTCTTTTTGTAAAGCTCCACGAACACAGAAACTTTTACGCGCAGTAAGTCGGCTTGAATGGGTTTGTAAATGTAATCCACTGCACCGGCTTTGTATCCTTTATAAATGTTGTCGTCGCCATAGCTGTGAGCGGTGATGAAAATGATGGGGATGTGTCTCAGTTTTTCACGCTGGTAGATCATTGTCGCCGTCTCAAAACCGTTGAGTATGGGCATTTCAACGTCCATCAGGATGAGTGTAAATTCCCAATCCTTCAATAAGATCTTCAACGCTTCTGTCCCGGAAGTTGCCTTCACCAAAGTGTAATTCTCGTTCTCCAGAATACTTTCCATGGAAAGTAAATTGTTCTCCCGGTCATCCACCAACAAGATCTTGATCTTTAACCCACCTTTCGCAAGTCCACTCATAATCTATTTATGGAACCACATTCTCATCATCGATAAAAGCTGATCCATTTTTAGAGGTTTAGTAATGTAATCGGAGGCGCCGGCATCGATACACTTCTGACGGTCACCCTTCATCGCTTTCGCGGTTACGGCAATGATAGGAAGTGAATTGTTCTTGTGCTCCCTTCTGATCTTTTGTATCGTTTCGTATCCGTCCATCTCCGGCATCATAATGTCCATCAACACCATTTCTATGTCATTCATTTCGTTCATCAGACTGATGGCTTCTTTTCCGGATTCTGCTGTGATCACGTTGATGTTGTATCGTTCGAATACAGTTGTTAAGGCGAACAAGTTACGCACATCGTCATCGACTACCAAAATTTTCTTTGAGGTGAGGATATCGCTCTTCATGCGGAAGTTCTCCATCATCTTTCGTTTTTCCACTGGAAGTTTGGAGTAGTTTACGTGCAGGAACATCAGCGTTTCTTCCAGCAGGCGATCCAGTGAATTTACGCCCTTTAGCACAATGCTGCTGGATAATTTATTCAACTGCGCCAATTCTTGTTTGTTGAAATCTTTGGCGGAATAAATAATCACCGGCACAAATGCATTCTTGTTGGTCTTCACTTTCTTGATCAGTTCCATTCCATTCATGTCCGGTAGTGTGTAATCCAGAATGATGGAATCGAATTTCCGCTCTTTCAGCATTTCCAAAGCTGCTTGTCCGTTAGAGACGATGGTGATCTCAATACTTTCTTCTTGAAGCAAGCCAGCGATTTGGGACGATTCCAGTTCATTGTCTTCCACAACCAGCAATTGACGTTTTTCCTGAGCGTTGAATTCCATGATGTCGGCAAACAAGTCGTTCAGGATGGTGTTGTCCAGCGGCTTCAACAGGAAGCTTCTTGCTCCGCGTTTCAGGGCGAGGATTTTGTTTTCTTCTCCCGAGATGAGGTGAATTGGAATGTGTCTGTAGTTCAGATCGTTTTTCAAAAGATCCAGAACTTTCCAGCCGCTTGTATCCGGGAGGTTTACATCCAGCGTAATCGCAATCGGTTTGTATTTGGAAACAAAATTGAAGATCTCGACATAGTTCGTAGCGACTACGATTTTCAATCCATCTTCGTGTCCTCTGTCGATGAGAATCTTTCCGAAACGCATGTCATCTTCGATTACCAATAACACTTTATCGCCTGACTGGATGTTGTGCCGGTCATCACCTGTTTCATTGAGCATGTCGCTCACGCCTTCCATTTTTCTGGCTTGAATGCCACTCTCTGTCATCTTCAGGGAATTCAGGATCTCATCCAGTTCCTGAGGTTGTGGAGTGGAAGAGTGCCCGCTCTCGGTATGCTCATAATGTTTAGCGGTTTCTATCGCGTCCATTGGCAAGTAGAGGGTGAACGTACTTCCTATGCCTGTCTCACTTTCCAGTTCGATGGTTCCGCCTAGCAATTCGGCAAGGCCTCGGCTGATGGATAATCCAAGACCTGTTCCACCGTACTTTCGGCTGGTCGATCCTTCTGCTTGCTGGAATGCTTCGAAAATGATGGCTTGTTTGTCCTGAGGAATCCCTATACCGGAATCGATGATGGAGAAACCTACCACTTTCTCTGCATTGTTCAGCGGGGTATAGGAGGATTTGAATTTGTTATTTGCATTAAAGATCTTGAGTGCCACTTCTCCGCTCTCTGTAAATTTGAAGGCGTTGGAAAGAAGATTTTTCAAAATCTGATTCAGACGCTGAGCATCGGTATCCATGGATTCCGGCAATTCCGAATCCATTTCGATTCTAAACTTGAGATTTTTTGCTTCCGATAGCGGCTTGAATGTGCTTTCCACAAACGTTGAAACCTCTGAGAAGCGCACACTGGAAATGTTGGCCGTGATGAATCCGGATTCGATCTTGGAAAGATCGAGGATGTCGTTGATCAACTGAAGCAAATCGTCTCCGCAAGAGTGGATCGTTTTTGCATACCGTGTTTGTTTCTCATTCAAATTTCCTTCCGGATTCTCAAACAACTGTTGAGCGAGGATCAATAAACTGTTCAACGGTGTCCGCAACTCGTGCGACATGTTCGCCAGGAACTCTGATTTGTATTTGGAGGTCAGCGTTAACTGTTCTGCTTTTTCCTCCAAGGATTTTCTGGCTTCTTCCACTTCCTTGTTTTTGGTTTCTACCTCGTCTTTTTGTTTAACAAGCAAGAGTGCTTTGTCCTGAAGCTCATCGTTTGTTCTTCTCAACTCTTCTTGTTGGATCTTCAACTCACCCGCAAGGGATTGTGATTGCTCCAGCAGCTCTTCCGTACGTGTATTTGTTTCGATGGTATTTACAACGATACCGATACTTTCTGTCAGCTGACTCAGGAAATCCAAGTGGGTCTGGCTAAAGTTATCGAGTGTTGCCAGCTCAATTACGGCTTTCACGTTGTTCTCGAACAATACTGGAAGAATAATTAAGTTGGCAGGTTTTGCTTTTCCTAACCCGGATGTTACTTTCACATAACCATCGGGGATGTTGCTTAAAATGATACGCTCTTTTTCCAAAGCACACTGTCCTACCAATCCTTCTCCAAAGAGAAATTGTTTCGGAATGTGTTTGTCGGATTTGTAAGCATAAGAAGCAAACAGTTTCAATTTGGGAACAAGTTCTTCTGTAGATACAATGTAGAAAGCACCAAAATGTGCCGTTACTACTTGTGCCAACTCGGAGAGGATACGTTTTGCAACGGTGTCGAGTTCTTTTTGTCCTTGCAACATCTGAGTGAACTTCGCAAGATTGGATTTCAGCCAATCCTGATCCTGGTTCAATAATGTTGTCTCACGCAAGTTCGTGATCATCTGGTTGATCGTATCTTTCAACTCTTCCACTTCTCCTTTTGCATCCACACGAATGTTACGGGTCAAATCTCCTTTCGTAACTGCTGATGCTACTTCGGAAATGGAACGTACTTGTGTGGTTAAATTTTCTGCAAGCTGATTTACGTTTTCTGTCAAGTTTTTCCAGATCCCTGAAGCGCCCGGCACACTTGCTTGTCCGCCCAATTTTCCTTCCACACCTACCTCACGTGCCACGTTGGTTACCTGATCGGCAAACACCGCGAGTGTTTCGATCATCTCGTTGAAGGTGTCTGTCAATTGTGCTACTTCGCCTTGTGCATTGATGGATAATTTCTGACGTAAGTTTCCGGTGGCAACGGAGGTTACTACTTTTGCGATACCGCGCACCTGGCTTGTGAGGTTGGAAGCCATCATGTTCACGGAATCGGTAAGATCTTTCCATGTGCCGGCTACTCCTTTTACTTCTGCTTGTCCGCCTAATTTTCCTTCTGTTCCTACCTCACGTGCCACACGTGTTACTTCGTTGGCAAAAGAGTTCAGCTGCTCTACCATCGTATTGATCGTGTTCTTCAAATCGAAGATCTCTCCTTTTACATCGATGGAAACTGTTTTCGACAAGTCACCGCTGGCTACTGCTTTTGTTACTTCGGCGATGTTACGTACTTGTGATGTTAAGTTCCCTGTCATCTGATTCACGGAATCGGTCAAATCTTTCCATGTTCCTGCAACACCCGGTACGAAGGCTTGTCCGCCTAGCTTACCATCTGTTCCCACCTCGCGTGCAACACGTGTTACTTCGGATGCGAATCCGCGTAACTGATCCACCATCGTGTTCAGTGTTTCTTTTAATTGCAAAATTTCTCCGCGAACATCCACCGTGATCTTTTTCGAAAGATCGCCGTTCGCCACAGCGATCGCCACATCGGCGATGTTACGCACTTGTGCTGTTAAGTTCCCGGCCATCTGATTCACGGAATCGGTCAAATCTTTCCATGTTCCGGCAACTCCCGGTACGTGAGCTTGTCCTCCCAATTTTCCTTCTGTACCTACCTCACGTGCTACACGCGTTACTTCGGATGCGAATCCGCGTAACTGATCCACCATCGTGTTGATCGTGTTTTTTAATTCTAAGATCTCTCCTTTTACATCCACTGCAATTTTGCGCGACAAATCCCCGTTCGCTACGGCAGTTGTTACCTCGGCGATGTTACGCACTTGGGAGGTTAAGTTGGATGCCATTTTATTTACGGAGTCGGTCAAATCTTTCCATGTTCCTCCTACGCCCGGCACGTGTGCTTGTCCGCCCAACATCCCTTCTGATCCTACTTCGCGTGCCACGCGTGTTACTTCTGAACCGAATGAATTCAGCTGATCCACCATGGTGTTGATCGTATTTTTTAATTCGAGGATTTCTCCTTTTACATCCACCGTGATCTTACGGGATAAATCGCCTTTGGCCACGGCCGTGGTTACTTCAGCAATGTTACGTACTTGCGCTGTTAAGTTGGATCCCATCTGGTTCACGGAGTCGGTCAAGTCTTTCCAAATTCCACCCACACCGGTTACCGTTGCTTGGCCTCCGAGTTTCCCTTCGGTACCGACCTCAAGCGCCACACGTGTTACTTCGGATGCGAAAGAGTTCAGCTGATCGACCATAGTGTTGAATGTGATCTTCAACTCGAGGATCTCACCTTTTACATCCACTGTAATTTTGCGTGATAAGTCTCCTTTTGCCACCGCGGTTGTTACTTCGGCAATGTTACGTACTTGGCCTGTTAAGTTACCTGCCATCAGGTTCACGGAATCGGTAAGATCTTTCCAAACACCGGCCACTCCTTTTACTTTCGCTTGTCCTCCGAGTTTTCCTTCTGACCCTACCTCACGTGCTACGCGTGTTACCTCTGAGGAGAAGGAGTTCAGCTGATCCACCATCGTGTTGATCGTGTTTTTTAATTCAAGGATTTCTCCTTTTACATCCACAGTAATTTTACGCGATAAATCCCCGTTCGCTACTGCCGTTGTTACTTCTGCGATGTTACGTACTTGTCCGGTCAGGTTCCCAGCCATCTGGTTCACGGAATCCGTTAAATCTTTCCATGTTCCGGCGATTCCTTTTACCTGTGCTTGTCCGCCCAACTTTCCTTCTGTACCTACTTCGAGTGCCACGCGGGTTACCTCCGATGAGAAGGAGTTCAGCTGATCTACCATCGTGTTGATTGTGTTCTTCAATTCGAAGATCTCTCCTTTCACGTCGACGGTGATTTTACGCGATAAATCGCCTTTCGCCACCGCCGTTGTTACTTCTGCAATGTTACGTACTTGGGCCGTCAAGTTACCAGCCATTAGATTCACGGAATCTGTCAAATCTTTCCATACACCATCGGCGCCTTTTACTTTCGCTTGTCCTCCCAATTTTCCTTCGGAACCAACCTCGCGGGCAACACGTGTTACCTCCATCGTAAATAAGTTCAGCTGCTTCACCATGTCGTTCACCTCTTTGGCGATGCGCGCAAATTCTCCCATCAGCAAACGGTCGTCAACTTTCAATGCGATTTCAGCAGAAAGATTTCCTTTCGCTACTGCGGAAATTACTCTGTCGATATCACGGATCGGATAAACCAATTCGGAGATCAAAAGGTTTAAAGATTCAACACCTTTTTTCCAGTCTCCTTTTGCTTCGGGCATAACAATGCGCTGGTTCAGCTGACCTTCCTTACCAATACTGTTTTGTGCTCGGGTAAATTCTTTGACCAGTTTTTTGTTGTTGAGAATAATCTCGTTGAGGGAGTCGGCGATCTTTCCACTGAGTCCTGTTTTGTTTACCGACATCTCCGCGTCAAAATTTCCGTTCTTAATTTCGTTCAATACACGCAGGAGTTCAGATGCGTCCAGTATTTCACTTTTGTCGTGGTCGATAAAGGCAATCTTTGTTTTTCCGTAGGTATGGCCATTCAATTTTATGCTCGAACCTTTGTGTTTGCCATTGCTATTTCCCTTTGTGTTTGCCTTGACGCGCTTGGCAAGCGAAGGTTTTGTGCGAGAGTCCGTCTTTTTTTCAAGGGCGGGCGTTTTCTCTGCTTTCTTAGTTGGTGTTGCCATCGGTTTTTATTTTTGTGTTGTTACAGTCATCGGTTGTGAAGGATCAGATGCTGAGTAAAAAATTTTCTCTGTTCAAGCCGGAGGTATGGTACTGCCAGTTGATGTTGATCACTTCTGCCAATATTTTTTTGAGTGAGCCAAAATCATTCGGTTTGGTGATGTATATGTTTGCGCCTTGCACAAAGGACTCTTCAATGTCTCTTTCGGAGCCCGAGGTGGAATAAATGGCAATGGAAAGATCCTTGAACTTGGCACTGCTGCGGATCTCTTTCAGACATTGGATTCCGCCTTTGCGGGGCATATTCAGATCGAGGAAAACCACATGAGGCAAGGTGTTTTCCGGATTGTTCAGGTAGTCCATCAACTGCACCCCGTCATTCACCGTAGTGACCTTTGTCTTGATCTTCAGCTCCTCCATCGCACATTTGAAAAAGAGACGATCGTCGTGATCATCGTCAGCAAGAAGGATGTGTAGCGAATCGTGTTGCATAATGTTTTTTTATTTGATGTGGGCCGTTCTTTGTTTTGAGCTATGATTAAATTTTGTTGCTTATCTTATCGGAATAAAAATGTTAAATGTGGAGCCCGAACCTTCTTTTCCTTCGGCGGAAATGAAGCCATCAAGGTTCTCGACAATTTTTTTGCAGATAGCCAATCCTATTCCTGTTCCTGAGTATTCGTCTTTGCCATGCAAGCGCTGGAAAAGTTCAAAGATCTTTTCGGCATATTCCTGTTCGAAACCGATGCCGTTATCTGAAATGGAGATCTTATTGTAGTTCATTCCTGAGTGTCCTCCTTGATCGATATGATCATTTCCGGAGGCAAGCCCAGAGGTGATGTTGATCAGGGGTGCAACATCCGGCTTGCTGTATTTGAGCGCATTGCCAATGATGTTTTCCAGCAGCTGTTGAAACTGGAAAGGGATGGCCTGAATAACTGGCAGTCGAGTGGAGATGATTTTAGCATTCTTTTCTTCGATGCGCTCTTTTAACGAATTAGTTACTTCGGTAAGCAACTGGTTGAGATCAACGGTCATTAAGTTCTTTTCGGAGGATGTGGTGCGTGAAAAGGCCAACAGGTCATCGATCAGATTTTGCATGTTGGTGGCCGAAGTGATGATGCGGTTCACGTAGTCTTGTATTTCCACAGGAAGGGTTTTGTTTCCTTTGTCGATGATAAAATTACTGTAGGTGCGGATCTTGCGGAGAGGCTCTTTTAGATCGTGTCCGGCTACATAACTGAAGGAGCTGAGCTCGTTGTTCATTCTTTCCAGTTCGGCATTTTTAAGTGTCAGCTTATTTCTATTTTCTTCCAATTCGATCTCAGCAATCTTTTCCTTGGAGATGTCGCGGATGAAGGAAATGAAAACGGGCTTTCCATTCCATTTTGAAGCGGCTATGGAAAGAGCAATATAAAATTCTTCATTCTTTTTATTGACGGCCGTAATCTCAATGGTTTTGTTTAGCACCCGTGATTTGCCGGTAGTGTGTAATCTTTTTATCCCTTCGAAGTGAGCTGTTTTGTATTTTGCTGGAATGATACTGTCCATTAATGTTTTACCGAGGATCTCCGCAGAGCTCCAGCCGAAAATTTCTTCAGCTTTGGGGTTCCACAATAAGATGTTGCTGTTCTCATCGATCACAATAACAGCATCGGGAGCATTGTCGATGAGCTGACGGAAGGTTTTTTCGTTTTCCTTCAGCTGTTCATTCATTGTACGGTTTTTGGTGACATCCATGGCAAATCCCTGCATTTTGGTTGGCTTGCCGTCCAAAAAGGTAACGACCCCACGCGACCAAATCACTTTTTCGTGTTCGTTCTTCCTATAGCGGTATTCACATTCGTAGTGTCCGTGCTCAGTCATCGATTTTGCAATGGCTGCTTTCAATTTTTCTCGGTCATCCGGATGCACACATTCCATGAAAGAAACAAGATTGCTAGGGCCATCCAGTTCAAAGGTCTTCAACAGCTGAGTTGAGAAAGAGGACTGGTCTCCCGCCAGGTCCCACTCAAAGGTGCCGAGTCCGGCAATCTCTTGTGCTTCCTGTAATTGCTGGTCGCGGTGTTCTAGTTCCAAGCTGGTTTCTTTTTCCTTGGAAATGTCGAGCGCAATACCGATCACCTGAGTTGGAATTCCATCCCATGTTCTTTTGAAGACTATTTCGTGCCTCCGGAACCAGGTCGAACGACCTTTGTTACCTTTTACTTTGTATTCTATCGTGCGAATCTCTCCGTCTTTTGCCGAAGCGAAATTGTCGTAATGTTTGTTCAGGCGGCTGATGTCTTTCGGCAAAAGCTGGCCGTCATGGAAATTAATATCGGCTTCCTGAATATCGCTTTCCGAAACCGCAGAAAGTTTATTTTTATGATTGGAGTAAATCTCTTTTTTTTCTTTCAGATCAAAAACATAGTTGATCCCGGGAGAAGTATTGTTGATCTTCTCGATGAAGTAAAGGTGCTCGTTCATCTTCTGTTGGTTCATCTGAAACAGGATGTCGAAGCTCAACTCTTCTTGAAGGGAAATGAAACGATCCACTTCCTCCATCACCTGTGCGAATTTTTCCACATTTAGCGTGTAGCGGGAAAGAAACCAGCGGAATGTTTTCCGGCGAACAAAAGAAACGCTGATCAGATCTTCGGAAACAATGTCGCCTTGTTTAATCAGCGGCACTTGATTCTCTGTCCAGCGTCTAATGCTCAACTCTATGTAATCATGAACTTTATTTTGAGAGAGTTTTTCTAGCAACTCCTTTTGGCTGTTTAGTGATAAAGCCTGAAGCTCTTTGTCCGAAAGGGAACTGAAAAATTTAAGCAGAGGAATATCTTCCTCATAGGAGGAGGCAAGACTGAAAGAAGAAAATTCCTCCAAATGATTTTTCAAAAGAAAATCGGCAAAGTCCGGCAAGTAACTGAAATGCAGTTTATCTTTTCGTTCTTTGATTTTAGCGGTCGTTTCTTTGAACATCCTGGTTGTTGAATTTTATGCTTTTTAGAAATTACGAAATGGCAAAGGTTCTAATTGCTGTTGGCTTCACGTCTCTTTTTTATGATGCGTTGAAACGCAGATGGTGTGATGCCGGTTGTTTTTTTGAACTGATTGGATAAATGCGCAACGCTGCTATAGTTTAATTTGATCGCGATCTGAGTCAGTGTAAGCTCCTCGGAAATGATCAATTGCTTTACCCTTTCGATTTTCTGAAGGATAATGAAATTTCCTATGGATGTATAAGTCACATCCGAGAAGAGACTAGAGATGTAACCGAAGCTGTAGTTCAGTTTTTTTGCCAGATAATGGGAAACTTTGGAAGCCGGCATGTCTTCTTCCAGGTTGATCATTTCAATGATCGCATCTTTTGTTTTCTGAACCAAGATGCTGATGCGAGTATCCATAATCTCGATGCCGTATCTCCGGAGGTTCTCAGAAAGCTCGAGGTGCTCTTCATCGGTGATGGCTTTTTTGAATTCCACTTCCCCCAAACCAGTTAGCTCATAAGCAAGATCCATCTTTTCAAATTGCTCTTGAAGAATGACTTTGCAAGCTGTGTTCTGATCGTATTTTATATACAGTTTCATAACTTTATTTACGTTAGCGGATGAAATTTAGCCTCAGTAAATATATTTAAAAAATAAATATAATCCTGTCCGCTGCGGTTTTCTCCCAAGGCTTCTAAAAGAGCGTTGCTAAGGTGGCCATTATTCATTTTTGTCACCTTACATAATCACGGAAAAAAGTTACATAATGTAAATGTGAGCATGGTGAAACTCAATGCAGTCGTGTTTTTTGATTATTTCGTTGCGTATAGGGAAAAAGAAAGGAGCATACCCCACTGGGGGAGCTCCATGTCTTACATAAATCCCGAATACTTTTACACTTTTCACTATATTTTAAATAAGATTCAGCTTTTTTAAGAGGCCTTTCTTAAATTGTTCGGAGATGGGTACGGGATGTTTTCCGGTATATGCGGAACTTTCTTCAATGTTGTCGATGTGATCCAAAGCAATCAGATAGGATCTGTGAAGTCGGTAGAATTTATCGGAAGGCAGTTTTTCTTCGATGTCTTTGAGCGTAATGTGAACAGAATGCCTTTTCTCGCTGGTGAAAATGTTCACATAATCGCCCATGGCTTGGATGTACTTGATGTCCGAGATGCGAATCTTGAGCAGCACTCCGTTGGATCTTACAAAAATGTATTCAATGTCTTTGCTTACACTGGAGTTTGAATTCTCGAACAATTCTTTTGCTTTTGATACGGCTGTCATAAAACGGGTGCGCTCCACCGGCTTAACTAAGTAGTCGATCACATTCAATGAAAAGGCTTCCACAGCGTAGTCTTGACGGGAAGTCACCAAGATAACCATAGGATGTTTGTCCAGATTCTTGATCAAGTCGATGCCTGTCATTTCGGGCATTTCCACATCCAGAAACACAAGGTCCACGGATTCTTTTTTCAGATAATTAAAGGCTTCTACTGCATTTTCACATTCCTGCACCAGGTTTAAGAAATCAAATTGGGCAATCAATGACCTAAGGGTTTCTCTTGCGATCGGACTATCATCAACTATTATACATTTCATGGGTTGGTTTTTTGTTGGTTTATATTAGGTTTATTTGTTTACTTGGTTTGTATTCTTAATTCCTCACACACTTCTATGCACACCGTCGCTATTTCAGCCACCAAAGCAGGTAGTTCGCCCAGATTTTCTTCATTTTCCGCATCTCTTTCGATGGTGCGCGTAATGTCTTCGAACTTTTTGTCGACGCCCATCAAGGAAAAGGAAGGAACTAATGAATGAGCTGCCAGCCTTAATCCTTTCCAGTCGGAATTTTCAAGTCCCTGTTTCATTCTTTCAACAAGGCGGGGAACTTCTTCGAGATACAGCCGGATGAATTTTTCTTTTCCTGCTAAATTCCCGTTCGTAAGTGTATCTAGGTACTGAAGATCTATTTTATGTTTGACAGGTGTTGCTGTTTTACTGGTGCTCTGCTCTTTTACTTTTGCTGAACCCGGTGCTTTCAAGTATTTGTTGATCATAGCATAAAGCAACTCTTCATTGATGGGTTTGGAGAGGTAATCGTTCATGCCGACGGCCTTACATTTATCAACATCCACGGTAGTTACGTCTGCGGTAAGCGCAATGATTGGAATCGAGTTGCTGATTTTGGCACGGATGAGCTTGGTGGCTTCAATGCCATCCATCTCCGGCATGTGCATGTCCATGAGCACGATGTCGTACTTGTTCTTTTGTAAAAGTTCTGCGGCGATTTTCCCATTCTTTGCAATGTCCCTCTGAAAACCGAATTGATCGAGGATTGTTTCTATCAATAGTTGATTGAGGGCTTCGTCTTCTGCTACCAGGATCTTCACATCTTTTAAGTTCGCTTTTTGAGCGGGCGTAATTTCTTGCTCGTCTTTTTCTTTTGTATGTACGCTGGCTCTTGTTTTTTCGAAAGGCAAGGTGAAAGTAAAGACAGATCCTTCATTGACTTTGCTTTTCACTGAAACTGTTCCGCCTTGTAGTTCAACGAATTGTTTCACGATGGAAAGCCCCAGCCCTGTTCCTCCATATATTTTTGCAGTCTTATCAGAAGCCTGTTCGAATTTTTCGAAAATGCTATCCAGTTTATTTGCCGGAATGCCGATGCCGGTATCGCTCACCGAAAATTCCACAGAGGCTTTTTTTACGTCTTCGGTTACTAAACGTACGCGGAGGGTTATTTTTCCCTGATGTGTGAATTTGATCGCGTTGCTAAGTAGGTTCAGAATGATCTGGTCAAGTCTCACACGGTCGCCCAGAACTACTTCGGGAATAGAGGGATCATATTCCTGTTCCAGTTTTACTTTTTTTCCACTGAGTTGTGAATCAAAAAGCTGTGATACTTCTTTGATGCAAGCCGATAATTTAAAAGGCGATTTTAAAAAGGTCATCTTTCCAGATTCCACTTTGGCAAGATCCAGTATATCGTTGATCAGCACGATGAGAATGTCGCCCGACATTTTGATCGCGTTCATGTATTCTTTTTGTTTGGCTGTAAGGTCTGTGCCCTGCATCACTTTAGTAAATCCGAGAATAGCATTCATTGGGGTGCGAATCTCGTGGCTCATGCTCGATAGAAAATGGGTCTTGGACAGGGAGGCTTCTTCAGCAAATTTTGCTGCACGCTCGGCGTCATTCTTGGAAGCGATCAACTCCTCCTGGAATTTTTCAATTCTCGCAAGTGTTTCTTCCAGGGCCTGGGTGCGGTTCTTCACGCGTTCTTCCAGTTCTGTATTTAATTTATTGAGCTCTTTTTTCTGATCGGCATTTGCGATGGAGTAGCGAATGGCCCGTTCTATGATTTGTCCGGAGAGACTGCCTTTAACTAAGTAATCGGCAGCCCCCGCTTTTAGAGCCTGCCTGTCTATTTCTATGTTATTGTCTCCCGTGAGGATAATCAACGGAGCTTCACAGCCTTCTTCTAGGGCTTTGCGAATGAGGTCGAGCCCTGTTTTTGCGCCCAACTTATAATCCACGAGGTAAACATCGTGCTCTCTTTTGGCAATGAGCTTCAGTCCTTCGGAATAAGAGCCTGTCCACTCGATGGAGTATTCAAAATGAATAATATCTTTTATGATCTGTTCGATGATCTGGAAGTCTTCCTGGTCATCGTCAATCATCAAGATCTTTATTTTTTCTTTATTCATTGAGGCTTGTCAGTTTTCGATTCTACAAAGATGGGTGTACAATTTGGGGGAGGCGTTGCATCATTGCCGAATAATATTACATCCTCTCACCCAAGGCACAATAAAAAAGGAGAAAGCCTCACCGGGGTTTGGTAAGGCTTTCTACTCTAAACTAAAACTGACACAAACAAACCCGTATGGGGCGGGTTGAATCTCTGATGAAACTCCGGGCTCTCATCCCCTCGGTTTCTAGAGTACGCTTCGAATCTTTTGTATAAGATCAAATCGTTGATGCAAAGATGTGGAGACTATGGCATGAATCTGTTACATTATTTCAGAATAATCTTACAGAATTATAAGAACATAAAAAGCAGAAAGCCTTCACGTTTCCGCAAAGGCTTTTCCACTCTCTAAACTAAAATGAATTGATGTACATCAACTCATTAACAAAACAAACCCGTTATGGACGGGTTGACGTTCAGATGAAGCTTCGGGCTCTCTTTCCCTTAGCTCCATCTTCCGGTCTGAAACAAATCCTGCTCTCTTAATTCAGGATTTAAAAACAATATGGTAAGAACACTCTTTAAACAGCACTAGTACTTTCATCTTTTTATTTAGATCCCGTCCCGATAGCTATCGGGATTCAGCGGAATAAGTACTACTTATTTCGAAGAAATTGGCAGTACTAAAAACTCGGACAAGTACTTGGTCGGTATCTTGGTCTAGGTTTTTTACAATAAAAATTCATTCCAATGGATAATTCGTGGGAGCCTGCTGTTGCATTGGTTAGTTTGGAAACCGTTACATCATAGCTGTATCCCGCTTTAAACATTCCATGTGTAAAGCCGATCAACAAAATGAAGGCGTCGTTGTTGCGGTACCACAATCCACCAACTAATGAGCCTTTGGTAAGATACACTCCTAAGTTCAACTGACGGAAATCTTGTTGTTGCTGATATAAAATGTTGGGCGAAATACTGGTTTCATCGCTTTTGGAACCAACAGGAATTGTTGCTCCGGCATGACCGGTATATTTAACAGGAAGTCTGCTATCGTTTATGATGCCTTCGTTGGGCTGTGTTAAATGGTGAGCAGCGGCTCCCACAAAAACATATTTACTGAACATCACCACTCCGGCAGAAAAGTCTACAAAAGAACGACTGGAACGGTCATGTGTTTCTTCGGTATTGTATACAAAACCTCTTCTGTCGTCAATCATATCACCAAATGTCAACTTGTTCCAATCGATCGACTTTTGTCCGTATGTAGCTTGCAAACCGGCATTCACTGAAAAATTACGATTGATTTGAATTTGTTTAGAATAAATGGCGCTGATGTTGGAGGTTTTTAAAGTTCCTTGTCCGGCATTATCGTTAGTAATCAATAATCCAACACCACTTTTTATTCCGAAAACATAACGGTCGATGGAAGCGCTGGTAGTGACATAGGTTCCGGAAATATTTGGCCATTGGTTGCGGTAGTTGATGGCAACACGCGGACAAATATTAGAGCCTGCTAAAGCAGGATTGAGATAAAGTGGGTTGGCATAAAACTGAGTAAATTCAGGATCTTGAGCCTTGGCAGATTTGTAAGTGATCATACTTACTGACAATAAAATAAACAAGTAGCTTTTTTTCATGGGATACGATTTTGGCCGTTTCTGATTATAAGACGGAGCCGGTTGGGAAGGGTTGCCTCCTTTTTACAGAAAACAAGTATTTGGGGAATAAAAAAACCGCCCTGGTTCGGGGCGGTTCTCTTTGGAGATGTTGTTATTTAAGTGATTAGTGCTGAGTAGTGTCCTTCTGCATCTGTTCCTTTTGTTTACGGAGACTGTCTGCATTCAGGTTGAACAAGTTGTTTAGACCTACGCTGCTTTTGGAGCCTTTCTCAACAGCTGCTTTTTTGGTGCTTTCTTTTTCCTTGGTCTTATGAATAATTCCTTTTGAAGAATCGATCATGTCGCCGAAGACTGGTTCGTTGCCCATTACAGAAACTTTCTGGATCTTGTTAGAGTCGGTGTCGGCCTTTACTTTTTTCTCGGTTTTCTTTTTTTCCGCCAGGACGGGTTGTTTGTTTTCTGTCGCTGCAACGGTTGTTTTCACTTCGGGAACAGTTGTTTTCACTTCGGGAACAACAACAGGTACTTCTTTTAACACAGGCGGGGCGCTCTTAACGATCGCAGCCGGTGTTGGCTTTAGAACTGCTTCTGTTTTTGTTTCCGGCGGCGTTACCGTTGTTTCCGTATTTTCTGATGTTGTAGAGGAAGAAGAGGAAGTCAGTCCTTTGTATATGGCAAATCCGCCGACCAATACAATGCCTCCGATGATCAGAGCCGTTTTATAGGAACCCTTTGGAGCCATGGACTTGGGCACTGCATCCAGCATCCGCTCCATGCGCGCCCAATCGCCGGAGTCGTACTTAGCATCGTAATTGCTTAAGCTCTCTTTCAGGGTTTCGTCAAGTTTACTTGGAGGAGTATTATTTTCCATTTACTATTGGCTTTATGTGATGCATCAAGTTTTTTCTCAAATTAAATTTTGCCTTCGAAAGGTTTGATTTGGAAGTTCCCTCACTAATATCAAGCAATTCGGCAATTTCTTTGTGCGTGTATTCTTCAATGACATACAGATTGAAAACAGTCCGGTAAGCGGGTGTTAACTCTTGAACAGCTCTCAAGATCTCTTCTTTGTCGATGTGCAGAGCCAATTCGTCATCTGTCACTTCTTCGGCAAAATTGCTCGCTTTCTCGGTAGCATAAACGGTACTCACGATCAAGTAATTCTGTTTGTTCTTTCTCAGGTGGTCGATGGAGGTATTTACCATGATCCTTCTCACCCAACCTTCAAATGATCCGGCAGACTTAAAATTCTTAAGGCTGTCGTATACTTTCATAAATCCTTCGTGGAGAATGTCTTTAGCTTCGTCACTACTTTTGGAGTAGCGTAAACAAACACCTAACATCTTACTGTAAAATTGCTCGTACAATGCTTTTTGGGCGGCACGATCATTCTTTAAACAACCTTTAATGATGTCGGTTTCATTCATATATAGAGCGCTTTCCTGAGCTAAAGACACCTCTCTTCTACGATTAAGACGCAGAAGAGTTACTTTGGTTGCCTGTTCGCTTAAAATATATTTTTACAGCCTAAAAATGGCCTCTGTACAACGAAAATACAATCTTTTTAGTGTGCGCCAAAACCAAAATCTGACGGTTTCTAAGGAATCGGAACTTATTGAATGCTGAACTCGCTGTCCGCCACGCCCTTATTCACTTTGATGCTTTCTGCCGTCAACTTCATTGACATGACACCACTGATCGCGATCACGCTCGGGAATTTTATTCCGTCTACTTCTTTGTATTCCAGGATGTCGGTCGTACTCATTACCGGCCCGGCATCTGTTGTGCTGGTTTGCGAGGTCCTGACTTTCAGTTTGCTTTCCACGTCGTACCATTCGGTCGACTTTTTGCCTTTGGGACTGAGCACTTCCATGATGTAAGCGTCTTTTCCGTTCACGGCTTCTATCCCTTTCAGGTTTAGTTTATAACCGAGTTTCTCATAATTCATTTCAAGATTCAATGTCGCTTGTGCTTTTAGGTCGTCCAGACTTTCTCCTTCGAGGTCTTTTTTGCCCTGCATGCTCTGCTGTTTCCCGGCTTTCCCGTCATACACTTCTTTCTGGATCACCATTTCTCCCATTTTTATTGCCATCGCGTATTTGTTTGGCGCCTTTTGATTGGTCGTGATGCTGATGTCCATTCCCTGGAACTTGGTATTCATTTTTGTGGACAAGTCTTTTACTTTCATCAATGCTTTAGCGCCTCCGACTGCATTCACGTAATCCGTGATGACCGACTTTGGAGTTACTCCTGCAGGAACGGGTTTGGCAACGGCTGCCACAGGTGTTCCGTAGATGTCGAAAAACTCGATGTTGCTGTTCGGACTGAATGGGGTTAGTTTTTTCGAAAGCTCTTCTTTGTCTCCAACCACAAGAATGGTAGCATTTTCCGGACGGATGTATTTCTGTGCCATCGCGTAAACATCATCGGATGTAACTGCCGCGAGGTTCTTCAGATAGTTGGCATAATAGTCTTTAGGAAGTTTGTACAATTCGGTGTTGATCGCGAAACGGGCAATGGTCGCAGGATCTTCGAGGGAGATCGCAAAGTTTCCGGTCAGGAAATTTTTGATTCCATCCAGTTCTTCTTGTGATACTTTCTCGGTACGCAGACGGTTCAGCTCGGCCAGGATCTCTATCACTGAACTATCCGTAACTGCATTTCTCACTTTTGCATAAGCACTGAATTCACTCATGATCTCATCGTTGTTCAGAGAAGAGTAGGATCCGTATGTGTATCCGTGTTTTTCGCGGAGGTTGACGAATAAACGGGAAGAAAAGCCAGCACCTAAAATGGTGTTCATCACTTTCGCCTTGATCGCATCTTCGCTGTTCAGCTTCAGGTCGACCGGATAAGTAACGTTGATCACCGATTGCACAGCTCCGGCTTTGTTAACGACGGCAACTCTTGTTTTTTCAAGTGCTTTCGGTGTCACGTAGGTCGTGGGAATTACATCCGCTTTCTGCCAGCTGCCGAAATATTTTTCGATCAATGGTTTTAACTCGGCAAGGGTGACATCTCCTACAATGGCCATATAAGCTACGTTCGGACGGAAATAGCTTTGATAATAAGCAGTGCAGTTCTCTAAAGTGATCTTGGAAACGCTTTCTTCCGTAGTCAACTCTCCGTAGGGATGATCTTTCCCGAAATTCAGCACTGCTTTCACATTTGCAGAGATTGCATCGGGATCGTCTTTTCCTTGTGCGAGGCCAGAAAGGGTTTGTGTTTTGATCTTGTCCAATTCTTCTTGTTTGAAATTCGGGTTCAATAACACATCCGACATCAACTCCAATAATTTGGTCTGCTGTTTTTTCAATGAAGCGCCATACAAGCCTTTCGGATTAGCTTGTAAAGTAGCACCGATAAAATCAATGTCGTTGTCCAGCTGATCTTTGGTTCTGTTCTTAGTTCCGCTGGTCATTAGCTCGCTGGTAATATCCGCAGTTCCTACAGCACTCATTTCCATAGCTGGTTTAATGTCCAGCGCAATGGAATAGGCCACCGTTGCCTGTTTGTGATTTTCCACTACGAAGACCTTCATTCCGTTCGCCAATTCAAACGACTGAATGTTGCCCAGCTTAATGCCGGGTGCCGGCGCTGCTGTCGGGCGGATGCTTCTATCTATATTTTTGTTTCCTTTTTTCTGCGCAAAGCCAGAGCTAAAGAGGAACACTGCTGTGAGGGAGATTATTATTTTTTTGATCATGATGTTATAGTTCTAATTTTTTTCAATTTGTAATTTCAATTTCCAATCCTTACTGTTGCTTCGGTAAATAATACAGAACCACACGATTCTCCTTCGTAAGGTATTTCTGAGCGGCTTTCTGGATGTCTTCACGTGTCACTTTCAGATAGCGGCTGATCTCGGTGTTGATGAGGTTTGCGTCTTTGTAATAAACATAGTAATTGGCCAGATTCTCTGCGATGCCGGCCATTTTCAGGTTGCCGCTCACAAAATCATTTTCGGTCTGGTTCCGTAATTTCTGATATTCCTCTTCGGAGATCAATTCATTTTTCACTTTTTCGAATTCTGCATCCATTGCTGCTTCCAGATCTGTTGGAGCAACGCCCATGTTCGCTACGCCAAATACAAGTGCCAGACCCGGATCTTCGGATGGCAGGGGAAATGCGCCTGCAAAAACGGCTTTTTGTTGTTTGTCAACAATGGCTTTTTGCATTCTTGAACTTTTTCCTTGCGAAAGAACCGTAGCAAGCATACTCATAGCATAAGAATCAGGTGTGCCTTGTGCGGGTGTGTGGTAAGCCATCACAACGGCAGGCAATTGAATGTTATCGTAAACGGTGTCACGGACTTCTGCTGTTTTCAAGGGTTCAACAGCTGTCGGACGCGGAATTTCTTTTGTTCCTTTAGGAATTGTTCCATAATATTTTTCGATCAGCGTTTTTGTTTGAGCAACGTTGATGTCGCCGGCAATGGAAAGTGTAGCATTGTTCGGAACGTAAAAGGTCTTGTAGAAATCGATGAACTCTGAAAGAGCTGCTTTGTTGATGTATTCAGGGGAACCGCCCGGCGTCCAGCGGTAGGGATGTGTGGTGTATGCGTGACCGAAGGCTTCGTTCAGAATGGAACCGTATGGCGTGTTCTCATTTCTTTGCTTCAATTCTTCTTTCACTACTTTTCTTTGTGTTTCCACTCCAACGGAATCCACTTTCAATTGAAGCATACGTTCTGCTTCCATCCAAAGTCCCAGTTCTAACTGATTGCTTGGCAGAATCTCGAAATAGAAGGTACGGTCGAAGGAGGTATTGGCATTCATGACGCCTCCGGAATTTTGAATCAGCTTCATGTATTCTCCGCGTTTAATGTTGTCGGATCCTTCGAACATCAGGTGCTCAAAGAAGTGAGCAAACCCGGTACGCATCGGATCTTCGTTTTTAGAACCTACGTGGTACAGCACTGTCACGGCCACAATGGGAGTGGAATGGTCTTCGTGTAAAATGACATGCAGGCCATTCGGCAAGTCGTATTGTGTGAACTTTACACTGCCGGCTTTCGACTGGGCCGACAAAACACTGCTTCCCAGCAAGAGGCAGGCTAATAAAACGTTATTCAACTTCATCAGATAAAGGGGTTTAAAATTTTCCTAAATGTAAAACTATTTTTGATGCAAAGCGGGGTACGGATGGCGAATAAAAGCGAAATTACGAATCTGCGTGTGGATTACTAGTTACAAATTTATACGATCTAAACCAATCTCGCCAATGCGGATTATTTATAAATGGTCTTCAGATAGGATGGGTGGAAATTAGAAAATGATTTTGCCGTTTTACTAATTGTCTGCTTTCGATTGCCAATTATATAATTGCTTACTGCCTATTTCTTTTCTTCGGTCCTCTCATCGCTTCTGCCGTCAACGGATCTTCCGGCCAATGGTGTTTCGGATAACGGGAAAGTAGTTCTTTGCGCACCTCAAAATAAGTTCCTTTCCAAAAGCTCTTCAGATCCTGAGTGATCTGAACGGGTTTGTAGCCGGGGGAAAGCAAGTGCATAAGGATCTTGTTCTTTCCTTCGTTCACACTGGGTGTTTCAAATAATCCAAAAACTTCTTGTAAGCGCACAGCCATTTCTATTTTGCTTCCGTCCTTGAAATATGTGAGTTTGATCATGGAGCCGGTCGGGACTTCCATCTTTGCTGGGGCGAGTTTGTCCAGCTTCTGGGAAAGCTCCCAAGGCAAAATAGAATGCAGGATCTGATTGTAATCTAATTTTTGTAATTCTGTTAGCTTATTCACTTTAAGTAGATAAGGGGAAAGCCATTCTTCGAGTGTTGCTAATAAATGCTCATTGCTCACGTCCGGCCAGTTATCGTTGGGACGCCAAACACGCAGACTCAGGATCCTTGCCTGAAGGTCTTCCTGTGCTTCTTCCCAGTTCAAAGTTTTTAATCCATTTTCTCGGATCATTTCACAAATGACTTGGATGCGTTGTGCGTCATCAATTGTTGTGAGTGCTTTTGTTTCTAAGATAAGGTTGCCTACTCGCTTTTCAATTGCGCCAACTACCATTCCTCTTTGTTTGTCCCAGCTCACTGTCTGACGTTCTTCTGCCAATTCATAGAGATCATTCTGGTCAAATGCGGCAGCTAAAAATATTTTGCCTTCGTTCGTCCCGGCATCCAAATGTGCAACGGCCAGCCATTCTTCTTTGGCGAGTGCATCGCTTTCGTTCAGTTTTACTATCCTTCCATTCGCAAGACGGTAACGTAATCCTGTTTTATCGGTGCGTTTGGCAATGCGTTCGGGGTAGGCCGTGGCAAGGAGTTTTCCGGTGTTAAAGATATCCGGCGCACTGTTGTCTGTTTCTATCTTTAGTAATTTTCTCCACGACTGAGCAAGTCTTTCTATCCGGTCCAATACTTTTCTGTCGGCATTCACTCTTTCTCCTGTTCTGTATTTTCTCAGCAATTCTATTCTCAGAGAAAGGTCTGCACCGCTTTCTTTACCCAGCGGATCGCGTTCTTCCAGCATGGCGGCGATGTCTGTTGCCAGAGCCTTGAAGTTCTCTTTCGGTTTTTCTTTCTGAAAATGTTCTGCTTCAATGAGCATGTGCGCCAAACGGGGATGTGTCGGCATCCTTAGCATTTCTTTTCCTCTCCCCGTAATTTTATTGTTCTGCAGTGCCCCCAACTGAGTTAACAATTCTTTTGCTTGCGAAACAGCTGCTGCTGGCGGTGGTGTGAGCCACATCAGTTCGTTGATGTTTTTGATTCCCCATTGACTCAATTCCAACATCAGTGGTGCCAGATCTGCTTCAAGGATTTCGGGTTTGCGATTCGGGAGGAGGTGAATGTGTGACCCTTCGCTCCACAAACGATAACAGGTTCCAGGGCCTAGCCGTCCTGCTCGTCCTGCTCTTTGGTCGGCTGCGTCTTTTGTGACTTTTATGGTTTCCAGGCGGGTGAGGCCGGTTTGTATATCAAAACGTGGTGAACGCGCATAGCCGCTGTCGATCACTACCGTAATCCCTTCTATGGTCAACGACGTTTCTGCAATGGAAGTTGCCAATACAACTTTTCTTTTTCCATGTGGGTTGGGCTGAATGGCTTCTTGCTGTTTTTGTTGTGAGAGATCTCCGTACAAAGGTTGTACAGAAATTTCTGAATGTTCTTCTTCCAGCAATTGCTGTGTTCTAATAATTTCTCCGGCTCCGGGAAGGAATGCTAGTAAGTCGCCTTTGTTTTCTCTCAACGCTTTTTTTATTGCGTTTGCCATTCTCAAATGCAAATAAACTTTTTCGTCGGAGTGAATGTGTTGAATACTGACAGGATATTGTCGGCCTTCGGAAGTAAGTACAGGCGCATTGTTTAGCAGGGAAGACAATTTTGCGCCGTCCAAAGTAGCGGACATAATCAGGATTCTCAGATCATTTCTTAGCACTTGCTGCACTTGATGACATAAGGCCAATGCTAGATCTGCATTCAAACTTCTTTCGTGAAACTCGTCAAAGATCACCAAGCCGACGTTGTCAAGCGCATTGTCGTTTTGCAACATGCGGGTGAGTATTCCTTCTGTCACCACTTCTATTCTCGTGTTCTTAGAAACTTTATTCTCGAAGCGGATGCGGTAACCGACTGTTTCTGCAATGTCTTCTTCTAACAAGTAGGCCATACGGTTGGCGACGGATCTCGTTGCCAATCTTCGCGGCTCCAGCATAATTATTTTTTTTCCTTCTAACCATTTCTCGTTCAGCAGCTGAATCGGAAGCACCGTGGATTTCCCGGCACCTGGAGGCGCCTGCAAAATAATCACCGGCTCTTTTTCAAGCTTTGCTTTTAAGTTGGGGATGATCTCGTTTATGGGAAAATCTTGGTTCATTGGTATAAAAGTACTTTTTCTTTGGATAAAGAAAGAGACAAGAGTCAAGACAAAAAAAGTCCTGCTGAATTTCAGCAGGACTTTTTTGTTTGATCCTCTATTTTACAAAAAATATTTCTCTTTCAAAAACTCGGTATAATCGCCAAGGTTGGACATTACCTGTAATTCCTGATAACGTTTGTGGAAGGCCATGTCATCTGTTTGTGCATTTAACACATCCAGACGGAAGCGGTCGAAGTTCACCAAAGCTTGTTTTTCTTTTAACGTGAGGGGTTCTCCGTTGAATTCTCTTTCACGTAAGTCGTTGATGCTTGGAACACCACCGATGTCAGATTTAGCAAAGTACTTGTTTAATAATTTAGCGCGATTTTCCATAAGTTTATCTTGTACAAAATTACGTCAATTATCTAGTTTGGTTACTAGTAAACGGGTAGATGTTATAAACATTGTCTTGTTAATTCAGGTTTAACGTTAAGGATGGAACGCGCCTGCCTGCCGGTAGGCAGGGATTAGACAGATGAAGCGAATTTTCGCTGATTATTTTTTGGGATTTCTTTCACCGGATGATGGTTCCTTCGAATCGATTTTTGCGGATAAATTAATTTACACGAATAAAGAAGCGGATTTGATTTCAGGCAGTTTAGGATAAATTTTTCCCCACTCCCCACTCCCCACTCCCAACTCCCCACTCCCAACTCCCAACTCCCCAC
>JBKJQG010000057.1:0-8334 GCA_046594925.1 Bacteroidia bacterium | reverse complement strand
TTGCTGATCCCTTGTAGGAGCCATAGTCGTTTGCTTCATTGGTAGGGTCGAGTTCGGGTATTTCATAATCCTTGATGTTACATTGCTCGATCTGGTCCATGTATTGGCCCCCGATTTTTACGCTTCCTTTACTTCCCACAATGGTGATACTGCTTTCGAGGTTGCTGTTCCATACGGCAGTGGAGTAGTTAATGCTTCCCATTCCTCCGTTCACAAAATTGAAATTTACGAATCCGCTGTCCTCAAATTCTGTCAGGCCTGCGTGATTAAAGTCCATGAACTTTGCCTGAATGTCTTTCATGTCGCCAAAGATCCAATACAAAAGATCTATCCAATGGGAGAATTGAGTGAACAAAGTTCCCCCATCCAGATCCTGTGTTCCTTTCCATCCGCCTTTTTTATAATAACGTTCATCGCGGTTCCAATAGCAGTTCAGTTGAACCATGTATACTTCGCCGATGATCTTTTGTTCAACGATCTTTTTCAGCCACGCCGAAGGAGGAGAAAAACGATTCTGCATCACACAAAAAACGGTCTTGTGAATCTGAAGTGCTTTGTGAATCATGTTTTCGCAATCGGCTTTGCTTAGGGCCATCGGTTTTTCACAAACCACGTGCTTCCCTGCATCCAGCGCAATCATCGAATGTTGGGCATGGAGGCCGTTGGGCGTGCAGACATTCACTACGTCCAGGTCAGGATGTGCAGCGATCAGTTCTTCGGGTGTAGAATAAAATTTTTCCTTCAGATCTGTTAAGCCCAGCGCCTCTTTTGCAAGCACGTCACAAACCGCTATAAGCTCTGCTTCCGGGTTCCTCCGGATCATCTCAGCATGCCGCTTGCCAATGTGTCCTTGACCGATCACCGCGAATTTTATTTTTGAGTCACTCATCTTAACAATTATCTATTGTCGGCTTACTTTGCCGTTCTCTAATTTGTATTTCTGTTTGCTTTCCATACACGTTGCCATTCCGTCTTTGTCAAAAGCGAGACGATGTCCGTACTCACTGATCCAGCCCAGTTGCTTCGCTGGGTTTCCTACCCACAAGGAGAATGGCTGTACATTTTTTGTCACGACAGCGCCCGCGCCAATGAAAGCATACTCGCCGATGTCGTGTCCGCATACAATCGTAGCATTTGCTCCAATGGATGCACCTTTCCCGACATGGGTCTTTGCATATTCGTTTTTTCTGTTGATGGCACTTCGTGGATTAATCACGTTGGTGAACACCATGGATGGCCCCAGAAACACATCGTCGTCACAGGTCACTCCGGTATAAATTGAAACATTGTTCTGCACCTTCACGTTCTTTCCCAGTACTACTTCGGGTGATATCACCACGTTCTGTCCGATGTTGCAATCCTCTCCCAGCCTGCAATTGGGCATGATGTGGGAGAAGTGCCAGATTTTGGTTCCTTTTCCGATGATGCATCCTTCGTCGATGATGGCTGTTTCGTGACTATAATATTCTTTGCTCATTAATTAAAACTTCTGTGTTCGGTTTTATTTAATTCTTCGTTCGACAATGACTTAAAATAGTCAAAAGTGATCTTCAATCCTTCTGCTCTTCCTACTTTTGGTTCCCATCCTAAAATCGCTTTTGCTTTGGAGATGTCCGGTTTGCGCTGCTTCGGATCATCCTGCGGCAAAGGTTTGGAGATGAGTTTTTGTTTTGTGCCGGTCAATTTTATGATCTCTTCACCAAATTCCTTGATGGTTATTTCGCTCGGGTTGCCAATGTTGACAGGCTGAACATAATCACTCATCAGTAAGCGGTAAATGCCTTCCACAAGATCATCCACATAACAGAATGAGCGTGTTTGTGAGCCGTCACCAAACATGGTTAGGTCTTCTCCGCGCAATGCTTGTCCTATGAATGCCGGCAATACTCGTCCGTCATTCAGTCGCATGCGGGGGCCATAAGTGTTGAAGATTCGGATAATGCGTGTTTCCACTCCGTGATACGTATGGTAAGCCATGGTCATTGCTTCCATAAATCTTTTTGCTTCATCGTATACTCCGCGCGGACCAACGGGATTTACATTGCCCCAATATTCTTCGGTCTGCGGATGCACAATCGGATCTCCGTATACTTCGGAGGTGGAGGCAACCAATATTCTTGCTTTTTTAACTCTTGCGAGTCCAAGTAAATTATGTGTTCCGAGGGAACTCACTTTTAAGGTCTGTATCGGGATTTTTAAATAGTCGATAGGGGAAGCTGGGGATGCAAAATGTAAAATGTAATCCAAGTCACCGGGAACGAAAACAAATTTGGAAATATCGTGGTGATAGAATTCAAAATGTTCCAGCTTCATCAGGTGTTCGATGTTCTTTAGGTCACCTGTGATTAAATTGTCCATGCCTATAACATGAAAGCCTTCTTTGATGAAGCGGTCGCAAAGGTGTGATCCCAGAAATCCGGCCGCACCGGTTATTAAAACTCTTTTCATGTTATTAATTTTAGAATTTTAGAATTTTAGATTTTTAGAATTGCAGAGTGATTCAAAAGAATCTACAATTCAAAAAATCTGCAAATCAAAAATTATTTAACGGTTTCTCTTCCTACGCTCGTGTAGTAATACCCTAATTCTTTCATCTGATCAATGCCGTAAAGATTTCTACCATCAAAAATAGCTTTGTTCTTTAACAGAGAAGAAACTTTTTCGAAATCAGGAGTGCGGAACAAACTCCACTCGGTAGCTATCACTAAAGCATCGGCGTCGCGAAGTGCATCGTACTCATCCATTGCATAATTGATCTTGTCGCCGATCTGACTTCTGACATTGTTCATGCCTTCGGGATCATATGCCGAAACAGTGGCGCCGGCTTTTACCAGCTCATCAATTATGTACAATGCAGGTGCTTCGCGGATGTCGTCGGTATCTGGTTTAAACGCTAATCCCCACAATGCGATCTTCTTTCCTTTGAGATCGTTGTTGAAGTAGGCTTTTATTTTCGGAAGGATGATGGTCTTTTGTTTTTCATTGATCTGCATCACCGATTCCAGGATCTTAAAATCATAGTCCACTTCGGCAGCGGATTTTGCCAGCGCCTGAACGTCTTTAGGGAAACAGCTTCCACCATACCCAATTCCTGGGAACAAGAAGCGTTTTCCGATCCGTTCGTCGCTGCCGATGCCTATGCGAACGGCATCGACATCTGCGCCAACCAATTCACAGAGGTTCGCAATCTCATTCATGAACGTAATCTTCGTAGCGAGGAAAGCATTGGCTGCATATTTTGTCAATTCAGCGGAACGTTCGTCCATGAAGATGATGGGATTTCCCTGGCGGACATAAGGCTTGTAAAGTTCTTCCATCGTCTTGCGCGCCCTGTCGGAACTGGCTCCTATGACAACTCTGTCCGGTTTCAGAAAATCATCGACCGCAAATCCTTCGCGTAAAAACTCTGGATTCGAGACAATGTCGAATTCTACTTTAGCGTGCTTGGCGACTGCAACCCGTACTTTATCTGCCGTTCCAACGGGCACTGTACTTTTGTCGACTATCACTTTGTAATCCTTGATGATCTTTCCGAGCTCATCTGCCACACCCAAGATGTAACTCAGATCGGCTGAACCGTCTTCTCCCGGAGGTGTCGGTAAAGCCAGGAAAATGATCTTCGCTTTTTCAATGGCTTCGGCAAGATTGGTTGTGAATGTTAGCCGGCCTTGCTTGATGTTACGCTCAAACAGAACGTCCAGATGTGGTTCATAAATTGGAACGACTCCTGCCTGCATTTTACGGATCTTGTCTGCGTTGATGTCGACACAGATCACGTTGTTCCCTGTTTCAGCAAGGCATGTTCCTGTTACCAATCCAACGTACCCTGTTCCTACTACTGCAATATTCATAATTCAGTTTTTAGTTTTTAAGTATGAGCGTTTTAGTTGCAGTATTCCAAAACGGAAGCTGTGATGTACCCTAAAGTTTCTTCGTCCAGTTCGGTGTGCATCGGAAGCGACATCACACAGTCGCATAGCTTTTCGGTTACGGGAAAATCCCCTGCTTTATAACGGGGATCTAAATAAGCTTTTTGCAAATGCAAAGGGATCGGATAATAGATCATTGCAGGAATGTCCTTGCTAGCTAGATATTCACGTAATGATGCTCTGTCTACACCGCACAACTGAAGTGTGTACTGATGGAAGACGTGATCGGAGAAGGACGCTCTGGCAGGCGTTTTTAATTTCGGATGATTGGCAAAAGCTTTATCATAAAAGGCAGCCACCGTGTTCCTTGCAGCTGCGTAGTTGTCAAGTGAACGCAGTTTGATCCTCAGGACTGCTGCTTGTATGCTATCCAGACGGGAGTTTACTCCGATGGAATCATGAATGTACTGAACGGATTGACCATGGTTGGCGATCATCCTGATCTTCGCGGCAAGGGCGTCATCGTTGGTGAAGATCGCCCCTCCGTCACCATAACAGCCTAAATTCTTAGAAGGGAAAAAAGAAGTACAACCTATGGTTCCTATTGTTCCCGCCTTTTTGGCTGAACCATCGGCGGACATATAGTTTGCACCAATCGCTTGCGCCGTGTCTTCGATCACGTACAGATTGTGCTTTTTCGCCAAGGCCATGATGGCATCCATGTCTGCACATTGCCCGAACAAATGCACCGGTACGATCGCTTTGGTTTTCGGAGTGATCGCTTTTTCTATGGCTTTAACGTCTATTTCAAAAGTGTTGGGCACGACATCCACCAGAACAGGTGTCAGTCCTAGCAGGGCAATGACTTCAGCGGTGGCGACATAAGTAAAATCGGCGGTTATGACTTCGTCACCGGGTTTCAGGTCCAGACCCATCATCGCTATCTGCAGCGCATCGGTACCGTTGGCACAGGGAATCACGTGTTTTACTCCTAAGTACTGTTCGAGCTCTGCTTGGAATGCTTTTACCTCGGGACCATTAATAAAAGCCGTGTTGTCAAGCACATTCTGGATCGCTGCGTCTACTTCTGTCTTTATTTTTTCGTATTGACTCTTTAAGTCAACCATTTGTATTTTTTTTGCTGTCTTTGTCATGCGATTTTCGCTGTTTAAATTAAGAATGCGAATATAAGGAAAATATATAAATTCTGATGGCAATTTTTAGCCTCTGGATTCGTTTTAAAGCCTTATATTTACGAACATTTTTGTCAAAATGAAGAAAGCCTGTTTTTTAATTATTTGTTTGTGTTTTTTCTGCATAAATCTGAACGCTCAGGTGAGTGTAAAAGACTCTTCCATTTACACTCCTTACATCGGGGTTGGTTTTGGCTATCATGCTGCTTCCGGCGACCTGGAAAAAAGGTTTGGAAATAGCTCTGCCATTGAATTTAACTTGGATTTTAAGACCAAAAAGTATTGGACATTCGGAATAAACGGAAGTTATATCTTCGGAAAAGATGTGAAAGAATCGCTTTTCGATAGCATAGCTACGCCTTCCGGAGCCATCATCAACGGCAATGGGGAGTTTACCGATGTCCGTCTGTATGAAAGAGGGTTTACCGCATCCCTCACTGCCGGGAGAATGTTTGCGTTCAAAAGGCCCAATCCCAACAGCGGCATTTTGTTTACGGTCGGAGCAGGATTCATTCAGCACAAGATCAGGATAGAAACAATCGGGAACAATGCTCCTCAGCTCTCCAAAGAATACAAGAAAGGCTACGATCGTTTATCGAATGGTTTTTTATTGAGCGAACAGTTGGGTTATCTTTATCTGAGTGACAACCGTTTGGTCAACGTCTATTTCGGATTCGAGTGCATGCAAGGATTTACTCAAAGCCGCAGAAGTTATGATTACGACAAGATGAAAAAGGATACTCAAAAACGAGTCGATATATTATATGGCGGAAAAATCGCCTGGATCCTGCCTCTGTACGAAAGAGCTCCGCAGGAATTTTATACCTACTAAGACCTCACCAGCCGACGATGAGATTTCTTTACAACCTTTCCATTTACGCTTACATCCTCTACCTCCGCATTGGGTCGCTGTTCAACAAAAAAGCACAGCTGATGCTCTCCGGAAGAAAAAATAGTTTCGAAAAACTTCGTTCCCAGCTGTCTGTTCTCCGCCCCGATGGCTATCGGAGTCCCGGTTCAAAACTAATCTGGTTTCATTGTGCTTCGCTCGGCGAGTTTGAGCAGGGTCGACCCTTGATGGAAAAACTAAAATCAATGCATCCTGAAGTAAAAATTTTTCTCACTTTTTTTTCTCCTTCCGGATATGAAATAAGAAAAAATTATACGGGTGCAGACCTGGTTGTCTACCTTCCAATGGATACTCCTTCCAATGCAAAGAAATTTTTAGAGTTGGTTCGTCCAGACAAAGCATTCTTTGTGAAGTATGAATTTTGGTTCAACTATTTAAGAGAACTAGAGAATAGGAAAATTTCAACCTATCTGGTGAGCGGTATTTTTAGGGAAGAGCATCATTTTTTTAAGAGTACGGGAGGTTGGTTCAGGAAACACTTGAGTGCATTTACACATTTTTTTCTGCAGGATGAGAAGTCTGTGGAACTGTTGAATTCAATAGGTTACGTGAACACTACACTTTGTGGTGATACGCGTTTCGACAGGGTTGCTGAGACTGCAAAAAACACTAAGCAGATCGATCTGATAAAGTCATTTGCCGGAAATGATAAAATGTTGATTGTCGGAAGTTCCTGGAGTGAAGATGAGCACTTGGTTCAAAGGTTAAAGTTGGCCGGTTTAAAATTGATCGTTGCTCCGCACGAAATTGATGAGAAACATATTGTTTCGATCGAAGAACAATTTGCCAAAATAGGATTGTGTCTCCGTTATTCAAAAGCAAACGAGGACAATGTATTTGATGCAAAGACTCTGATCATAGACAACATAGGGATGCTTTCTTCGCTTTATCAGTATGGTTCGATTGCCTTTATTGGCGGCGGTTTCGGAAAAGGGATTCATAATATTTTAGAAGCAGCAGCGTTCGGATTGCCGGTGATCTTTGGTCCGAATTACCAAAAATTTGCAGAAGCAAAGGAGTTGATAAAACTTGGCGGGGCTTTTTCGGTCACCACTATTTCTGAGTTGGAAAGTGTGATGAAACTCTTAAGCGATGAGCAGGTTTTGAAAACAGCCGGACAGATCTCCCGGATGTATGTGCAGGGTAAAGTAGGAGCTTCTGATAAAATTCTTAAGGCTGCTTTTTTGTCTTCCTGATTAAATTTTCTTTAACTGAAGTTTCCCATTCATCTTTCAAAATGCTGAGGATGATGCTGTCTCTGCGTCCTCCGTCCATCTTGATTACATTCTTTCTCAACACACCTTCCACAGTGCAACCTATTCCTTTCATGGCTGCGATGCTTCTTGCATTGTTATTGTCAGCGCGGAATTCCACCCGTTCCATTTTCATTTGTTCAAAAGCGAATTGCAGCAGCAATAATTTGCATTGAGCATTCAATCCGGTTCCTTGCGCCATTTTGTTGTACCACGTATACCCCAATTGTAAAGTGGATTGGATCAGTTGTATGTCATAGAACCTTGTGCTGCCGACATATTGTTGAATACGTTTGTCGAAAACGATGAAAGGATATTCTTTTTTTTCTGTCTTCGCATCCATTGCCATTTTGATGTAGGCCTTCAGGTTTTCTTCTCCGCTGGCTTGCACCAGGGAATATTTCCATATCTCCGGTTCGTTCAAGGAGATCGGAAGCAGGTTTGCAAAATCTTCGCTTTTCAAAGGCCTTAGCAGAACGATTTCGTTTTCCAGAATGTAGTGCTGCGAAAAATCAAAATTCATTAGAATGTGGTATTGTTGATATGTAAATCTACTAAATCAAAAACGATGGAGCGAATCTTTCAACTGTTTTTTGTGGTTCTATTTCATACGCGTTTTACGATACTTGCTAGTTCCTGAAAGTCGGTGTTGCCGATTATCCGTTCTACTGTTTTCAAGTAATTGAAGACGGAAAAAATTCGAGTTTGCTGTGTGGGTTTGAATCGTCAATCTCAGGGAAACCATGCTCATGGCCGACGTGTCTCAAAACTGTATGTTTTTTTGTAAGGGACGTTGTCCACATTACACGTAAGTGTTACTGTATAACTACTGCTCGCCGACAAAGTCGCTTTCGGGATTGCGCAGATGCTGTTCCATTGCGAAAAAGACGTTGCAGGCTTTGCTGGAGTTGAAATATAGCAGTCCACGCTTTTTTTGTTCTTATCTGTGATCTTTAAATTGACATTAGTAATCTTCTGAAAATTGGCAAAATAAATGGTGACCGGAAAACCATACGAGCCGTCGGGGCCTACAGGGTGTGGGATTTCTAATCCCATGCTGATGGGGACATTTTTTTGATTTTCACTCGGATAATATACCACATCCATCG
>JBKJQG010000374.1:0-7232 GCA_046594925.1 Bacteroidia bacterium | reverse complement strand
CAGAAGATCTGGCTGGATTGTCTGCCGCGAATTATACCGTAGTCGTGACCGATCTCAATGGCTGTATGGATACCGCTTATGTGAGCATTTCACAACCACCTTTGCTGGAGAACACTTTAACGATCCAAAATGTTCTCTGCAACGGAGGAAGCACCGGAATGATCTTCACAAGTGTGAACGGTGGAACAGATCCCTACACCTATTCTTGGTCCAACGGCTATACAAGTCCTAACCTCATTTATCAACCGGCAGGAACTTATGTCGTTACTGCTTTAGATTACCTGGGATGTGCTACTATAGATACTGGAATTATTATTGAACCAAATCCGATCAGCATTCTGCTGTTTAGCGCCGAGCCGATTCCGAGTTATAACATCAGCACTTATCTCGGCAACGACGGATCTATTGACCTGACCGTTAGCGGTGGAGTATCTCCCTACACTTATCTCTGGTCAAATACCGCCGCATCAGAAGACATTGCTTCTTTGACTGCGGGCCCATATAGTGTCATGGTTACCGACTTGAATCTTTGCACAGCTAGCGCATCCATTCTGCTCGATCAACCTGTCACTTTAGAAATGCCCACCGCATTCAGTCCAAACGCCGATGGGTCTAATGATAGTTTCGTCGTTCATGGTCTCGAAGGATATGAAGAAAATCTTTTGACAATTTTTAACCGTTGGGGTAACATTGTCTACCAGCAGGAGAATTATAAGAACCAATGGAATGGATACAACAATCAGGGTGAAGAACTTTCTGATGGAACTTATTTTGCCATTCTCGAAATAAAAACAAAAGACGTCCTCCTCAAAGGATATGTTGAAATGAAGAGACACTAAAAAACTACGTTATGAAAAAAATAATCTTACTTCCCTTGTTTCTTTTTTCGTTGTTGCATTTTTCATCCTTAGCACAACAGGACATCATGATCAGTCAGTATATGTTTGACGGACTGCTTTTGAATCCGGCATACGCAGGAAGCCACAAATACTTTAGTTCCAGTCTTCTTCACAGAACCCAATGGGTGGGATTTGACGGAGCTCCACAAACAGGCATTTTCGCAATCGACGGTCCGATTTACAACGAAAAAATGGGAATCGGTCTGATCATTTCAAGCGATCGTATAGGCATTACCGATCAGAAAGACATCTATGGGACCTATTCTTATAATCTGCGTTTGGGCAAAGGAAAATTATCCTTCGGATTGAAAGCAGGGGTGTCCCGCTATAGTTATAAATTCAGCAACCTGGTGTATTGGGATTCTAACGATCAGATTTTCACAGGAACCGTGGTCAGCGAATGGCTGCCGAAGTTCGGAACAGGTTTGTATTATTATGCCGACCGTTGGTATGCGGGTTTATCAGTGCCCTCACTGTTTGCTTACGACCCGCATAACAATTTTGGAAAAGACGTAAACAATTCAGGATTTATAAAAAGACACTATTATATGGTCACCGGCTGCGTGTTTGACATGAACAACAATTTCAAATTCAAACCTTCAGTTCTTTTGAAATATGTTGCTTCCGCACCCCTTGAAGCCGACATCAATGCAAACATCCTTTACCGTGAACAATTCTGGTTCGGACTCTCTTATCGCACCAACGATGCTTTCACAGCCATGATCGAATACCAGACGAAGAGTCGGTTCCGATTCGGATACGCTCATGACTTTACAACTTCTAAAATAAAGAACCACTCTTCAGGAACTCACGAGATCATGATTGGTTATGATTTCGGAAAAGACCTAATCAAAGTCAAGACACCAAGATATTTTTAACAAAAAAAATCATATCTATGAAAACATACATAAGCTTTCTTCTGGCTGGGATCATGGGATTTTCATCCTGTTCCAGCCACTACTGCAGAAAAGGAGATGCGTATTACAAAACCATGCAATACGACAAAGCAATCACCAGCTATAACAAAGGAATGGGCAAAAAGCCAACCGACGAGATCAAAACCAAACTCGCGACCTCGTATCGCATGAACAACGACTACAAAAATGCAGAACGCTACTATGCTGAATTGTCGACCCTTCCAAAAACAGAGCCGATCAACCATTTCTACTATGGAAAAATCCTCATGAGTAACGGAAAATACAAAGAAGCGAAAAAGGCATTTTTGAATTACCTGATCCTGAACGACAGCGATCGTGTGGCCGAAACGCTGATTATCTCCTGCGACTCCAGTAGCAGGCACTATGCAGACTCTTCTCACTACGAAATAAAAACACTAGAATTTCAGGGAGTCAGCACAGCTTTTGCCCAGACCAACTTCGGAGACGGAATAGTGTTTTCCGCCGACAAGGAAACACATAAAAAAACCAGTGGGTGGACTGGACGCTCCTATCTCGATCTTTATTTTTCGCACAAAAGTGAAGACGGTATCTGGACAGCACCAGAGCCGTTAAAAGGCAGTATTAACGGCCCTTACCACGAAGGGCCAGCTGTTTTCACAAAAGAAAGAACAAAAGTATATTTTACAAGAAGCAATTACTCCTCTTCAAAAAAACTGAAAAAGAATAACCGCGATGAAAGTAATTTAAAAGTCTTCAGCGCAGAACTAGAAGATGGCATCTGGACCAACCTAAAAGAATTGCCTTTCAACAGCGATGAATATTCCTGCGGACATCCAGCACTTTCTCCGGACGAAAAAACATTGTATTTTATTTCCGACATGCCCAGAGGTCAAGGCGGAACAGATCTTTACAAAGTCAGCCTGACCGAAAGCAAAGACAAAAAAGAAACATGGTCATCTCCGGAAAATCTAGGGAACACGATCAACACACCTGGAAATGAGATGTTCCCCTATGTTCACAACAACGGAACACTCTATTTTTCATCCGATGCTTGGAATACATTGGGCGGGTTGGATATCTTCTCATCTTCACCAGAGGCTAATAGCTGGAGTGCACCGCAAAATTTGAACTATCCAATCAATACCCCCCAGGACGATTTTGCTTTTACACTGAATGACGACGGCAGAACAGGATATATTTCTTCCAACAGGGATGAATTGGATAAGATTTACGAAATATCACTTGCAGATCCTGTTTTCTCACTAAAAGGCAAAGTCACAAAAAAGCAGGACGGCAACCCGCTGCCCGATGTTGTTGTGGAGATCACAACAAACAAAGACAAGTACATTCATGTGTTGTCGGCAGATGACTTTGGGCATTATTCTATGAAACTAAAAGCCGGTATGGAATACAAAATACAGGCAATCAAAGACGGCTATCTAAAACCTGGAATAATAACCGTTTCCACGGAAAACAACACCAGATCGGAGGTTTTTAAAGCAGATTTTCAATTGGAAAAACTGCAAATGGAGAAAACGATCAGCCTGGAAAACATTTACTATGATTTAGATAAATGGACGATACGGGAAGATGCTGCCAGGGAACTAGACAAATTTGTCGCCCTGTTGAATGAAAACCCTCAGATCAGTGTGCAAATGAACTCTCATACCGATTCTAGGGCCACTGACGACTACAACCTACAACTTTCCGAGAAACGTGCCGAAGCAGCAGTAGAATATCTTATCAAAAAAGGGATTGCCTCCCACCGTCTTAGATGGAAGGGCTACGGAGAAACCGCTCTGATCAATGATTGTGGCAACGGCACTCCCTGTGCCGAACAGCTCCATCAGCAAAACCGAAGAACAGAATTCAAGATCACCGAAGTTTCAGAACTGGCGTCCGGCAAGCGATAAGGGTATGTTTGGACTCGAAATAGACAGCTATAAAAACTCCTTTTTTAACTATCAGGAACCCCTTGTCACCGAATAGCAAAGTTAATCTGACCTATCCTGTCCTAAGTTTACAGTCGGCCGGAGAACCATTGGACCTTTAACAGATTGAGTGTACTAAAATGAGAAATAATTTACCAAAAGTCTTAATGCTGGGATGGGAATTTCCACCCGTAATAAACGGAGGATTAGGCGTTGCCTGTCATGATCTTTCGAGCGCGATGTCCGATCTCGCGAACATTACCATGGTTGTTCCAAAATCGAGCTTAGACTTCAAAATGAAGAACATGAATCTGGTTGGGATCAACAACATTGATGTTAATGCTTTTGAAAATTGCTTTAGTCAAGAGTCTAAGGAGTTGCCTTTTAAACTTCATTCCATACCCTCCGACATCAATCCATACTACTCCGAACATTCAAAAAAAGATGATTCATTTGCAGGTTTACAGGGAAGAGAGAAGTTAGATGCATTCAACATCGAGCATCTTTACGGAGGTGACATCATCAACAAAGTCAATCAATACGCAGACATAGTAACAGCTCTATCCAGAAAAATGGAATTTGATGTCATCCACGTTCACGACTGGATGACTATGCTCGCAGGAATTAAAATAAAACAAGAAACGGGCAAGCCTTTAGTAATGCACATCCACTCGCTGGAAGTAGACCGCAGCGGAGAGAACAGCAAAGGCTGGGTATACGAATTGGAGAAAAAAGGGATGGAATACGCTGACCTGCTGATGCCGGTAAGCAATTTCACTGCCGAGAACATCCACCGATATTACGGAATCGAGAAAGAAAAAATGTCGGTGATCCATAACGGAAGCGTAAAAGTGAACGCCTTCAAAAGCCCAAGAAAATTTAAAGAAAAGACCGTATTGTTTGTCGGACGACTGACAAGACAAAAAGGTCCTGAAAAATTCCTGGACATTGCATCCAAAGTATTGGAGCGTGATCCCGATGTAAGATTTGTGATGGCGGGTACGGGAGACTATTTTCGCTCGATGCTGGAAAAAAGTTCTTACAAGAACATCGGCAACCGCTTTCACATGACCGGGTTTTTGAATCTGGAAAAGCTTAGGTATTTATTTTCAGTAAGCGATGTCTACTGCATGCCTTCTGTATCGGAACCATTCGGCCTGTCGGCTGTAGAAGCAGCGCAATTTGGAATCCCTTGCGTGATCTCAAAACAATCCGGAGTATCGGAAGTATTGAACGGCGCATTGAAATTCGATCACTGGGATACTAATAAAGCCGCAGATTGCGTATTAAACCTTCTTAACAACGAAGTTTTGAGAAAAAAAGTCGTGGAAGATGCTTCTGCCAACCTAACGAACATCACTTGGGGCAACTCTGCAAAAAAGATCATGAACGCATATTCAACAAACAACTTCATATAAAACTAAACACCATGCCATCCATCTGCTTCTACTTTCAAGTACACCAGCCATTCCGTATAAAGGACTATTCCTTTTTCGACATTGGAAATTCTCATTTTTATGAAGACGAAATAAAAAATGAGGCGATCTTAAATAAGGTTGCTGACAAATGCTACCTGAAGACCAACAAAAAAATGTTGGAACTCATTCAGCGTCATGAAGGCAAGTTCAAAATAAGTTATTCCATCAGCGGAACGGCCATGGAACAATTTGAAAAATACAGGCCGGATGTGCTGCAATCTTTTATTGACCTTTCAAACACAGGCTGTGTTGAATTTTTGTCAGAGACCTATTCTCATTCATTAAGCTTTCTTTATTCAAAGACTGAATTCAAAAGACAAGTAGATGAGCACACAAAAATGATCAAGAAGCACTTTAACCAGGTTCCAAAAGTTTTCAGGAACACTGAGCTGATCTACAACAATGAACTGGCGTCCTACATCGAAGGAATGGGCTACAAAGGCATAGTTTGCGAAGGAGTTGACCGGATCCTTGGTGAAAGAAGCCCAAACTTCCTTTATCAGGGTGTTGGAACAAAAAGTATAAAATTATTACTGAAAAATTACAAATTGTCCGACGACATTGCCTTCCGTTTTTCCGACAAAGGTTGGAAAGAGTTCCCCCTCACGGCAGATAAATTCAAGCATTGGGTCCACAAAATTGCAGGACACGGAGAAACCGTGAACCTATTTATGGACTATGAAACGTTTGGAGAACATCAATGGGAATCCACAGGGATCTTTGATTTTCTTGATAGGCTTCCTGCGGAGATTTTGCAGCACCCTGATTTCAATTTCAAAACGCCTTCTGAGATCATCGAAACGTATTCGGCCAGAGATGTGTACGATGCTCACAACTTCACTTCCTGGGCAGATACCGAAAGAGATCTCTCTGCCTGGCTGAGCAATTCCATGCAGCAAGAATCAATCAAGAGAATTTATTCCATTGAAAAGGAAATACTTGCCTGCGAGGATCCTGCCCTGTTAAAGATTTGGGAACGTCTGCAGACCTCCGATCATTATTACTACATGTGCACTAAATTCTGGAATGACGGAGACGTGCATAAATACTTCAGCCCTTTCGATTCTCCTTATGACGCCTACATGTATTTTATGAATGTATTCAGCGACTTGGAGTCATCTGTAAAGGACCTGAGAAAGAAATTAAAAAAGATCCCACGTGTAAAGGACACCTGGGTCTTCGGCGACAACAACGCATCCAACACTAATCGCGCAGGCAGGGTCGTATTGAACTGATCTTGTCGTGACAAAAACATTTTAAGATGATCCTAATCGCAGACAGCGGCTCAACCAAAACAGACTGGATATTAACCGACGGAGATAGTCACAAGTCCCAATACAGTACCATTGGCTACAACCCGTACTTTTTGAACTCGGACAACATTCATGATTCAATCACACAGAAGCTGACTTCACAGTTAGACGCTTCCAAGGTTAAAACAATCTATTTTTATGGCGCAGGCTGTTCCACCCCCGAAAAATCAGCCATTGTATACCGAGCGTTGGCAAGGTGTTTCCCAAAATCTCAGTTATCCGTGAATCACGACATGCTGGGCGCCGCAAGAGCATTGCTTGGAAACAACAGAGGTTTTGCTGCCATCATCGGCACAGGATCGAATACCTGTGTATATGACGGAACAGATATTGAAAAAAACATTGATTCACTGGGCTACTTGCTCGGAGACGAAGGCAGCGGAAGCTACATCGGAAAAAAGATCATTCAGGATTTCATGCGAGGATATCTCCCGACAGACCTGAATGAAAAATTTAATTCAACTTACAAGCACAGCCACGCAGAGATCTATGACTCTATCTACAATAAACTTTCCCCCAACCGATTTCTGGCTGGATTTTGCAAGTTCGCACATGAGAATAAAGATCACCCTTATATTCAGAACATCGTAAGAGCAGCCTTTAATGATTTTTTCAAGAACCTTGTCAGCAGATACCCCGGTTATGAAAATTACAATGTTAACTGCGTGGGATCCGTTGGTTATATTTTCAAGGACATTCTCGAAGACGTGGC
>JBKJQG010000373.1:0-2628 GCA_046594925.1 Bacteroidia bacterium | reverse complement strand
GTTCCTTACTCTCTCTACAGCGGAACATAATCTGCGCTTGTGAGATAGGACAATGGATCAATGGATTAGCTGCTGCTGAGACAGCTGGAGGAACACGAGGAGCCACTGCTGCACTAGGTCTACCTCGGCGGCGTGGATTAGGTCCTCCTTCTACGAACGGCATTCTTAACAAATCTGGTAAAAAGGGATAAAATAATAAACCGGAAAAGTAATAATAATCCTGTGTGGAACAAAATTATTATTGGAAAAATGTCGTAGACGCTTATAAAAGAGTCTGCGAGTAGTAAGATGGTGAATAGAACCAAGTCCAATAAGTGATTTGTATTGAACAAAGGAATAATAAGAAGAAAGATAAGAATAATAATGAGTAATCATTCTCAGTAGTCAAAGAGAATTGACATTAAGATTAAGAATTGAAGATACATTAGCCCACAAGCAAATTAATGAAATTTAGCCCACAAGCAAATGTTAGAATTTAGCCCACAAGCAAATTGATACAATTGCTTGTGACTGTGGCTCAGTTAGATCTTGTCACTCAAAGGTACAATACTAACATAGATTAAATCACATCATAAGTTGGCTACAACATCCCTCCCCCGACAAGAGCGAAGTTATGGTGGTATTGTTGTTTGTTGATAGTTTTGAATCATTGCAATGTACTAAGCAAGAAAGGAAAAGAAGTGAAACCTTTACAGATTCTCCATTACGGATGTCGCAACTATAACTAAGATTGCCATTGTGAACAGGTAACAGGGGCATTCCTAATTGTACATATAAGGGATGGACTATATCCATATCCTAAAGAAGAAGAAAGAAGGAAGAGAATTGAATCAGAATGGGCAGTCTCTGACATTGTTAGTGAGCTTACCTTATTCTGAAGGAATAATCCTCAACAGAATTATCAGTAGAGGCATTCACAGGTCCAGACGGATGATCAACTCCAATCTGTGTGATTAACTTGCACTATCTACTGGTTTTCACAGACAAACATCATGTGAGAAATAATTTGCTAGCGATGCTAGGCTTAATATCTCAAACCCGTACTTCGACTCAAACATGGACGAATGGCTCTTTTGATATAAATAATCTCAAACCCGTACTCCGACTCAAACATGGCCGAATGGTTCTTTTGATATAAATGTTGCTAGCGATGCTAGGCTTAATTTGCTAGCGATGCTAGGCTTACAGTACTGTTGATTAGCGCTGAATAATTCTTGGTATACTCGCATTCTAGAGTCATCGAAGATAGATCATGAATCGTCACCCATGAATCTTCTACAACATCTAAGAATGAACTGAGAAAACTCATCAAGTATCCGCAAATTGTTGAAAATATAATAATAAATAAATAAATTGAAATAGGTTGCCAGAAAGGATTATTGAGGAAATTGCTCTCGTAATGTTTTTCTCAGTCTGTGCACCACATCACCATATGTGAATCTTAAATTAGATTTCGTGATTTCATTTTCAAGTTGAATGTCTAGAGCATTCTTACGCAATTGTAGTTTGCGAGAAGTTAATTGGTGATTTTGAATGAACTTGTCTACAAATTGTTGTAATAGTGACTGTTCAGATTGTATAGTGGATGTATGAGCTTTGTTGTTGTGTGGAATTGTAATACTCGATTCGGAATCTGAATGGTCTCCATCTCCCCCCGAAAAGTCGGAAGATAATAAAGTGCTCATCACCTTTGATTGTTGTTTAATTGATTTAGTTGTTTTCTTCAACTTACTAGATCGAGTTCGCCAATAAGTGCGAATGCATTCTGTATCATAAAATCCATGGGCAGGCTCCCAGGACTCTGTACCATCAGCCCAGTGGACCAAATATTCAAATGAAATACCTGGATCCCCTCTGTGATCGAGAATCGATTCAATAGAGTGTATATTGTCAGTGCGTTTGACCGCATCACTGTCTGTTGGTGAAGACATGAGTTTAAGTTGATCAGGAGGTACTCGTCGTGATAATTGAATACCATCATTATCTAATAGAATACAGTTGCCATTACGATCTTTACGTTCAATGGTATAAGGACCTATATAATTTGCATCACGCTTGTCCTTCTTTCTAGGATCTTTCACCATGACTTCTGAACCAATGGGAAAGTCGTATGAAGACAGCAGTCGATGACGTTGATTTACCGAATCCATCATTTTCTCCTTGTTCAGTTTGAGTTTCTTATAGATCTCTGGATAAATAACCTTGTTGATTCGATCCTGGAAATTGGTCCATTCTTGCAAAGTCATGGACTCTGGAGATATGTCAGTTGACTGGATTCGTGGGAGATTGAATGATCGTCCAAACATTAACGCGAAAGGTGTCGATTTAGTCACAGAATGAACTTTGTTGTTGATATGCATTTGAGCAACGGGTACAAATAGAGGCCAATAAATATCAGCGCCTTGTAATAATTTCCGTATTGTGCCCGATATAACACCTACAGCTCTCTCTACTGCTCCATCACATCGAGGATTATAGGGAGCTATATAACGTAAATCTAATTGCATGATTTTTACCATCTCTTTGAGAACTGAATTACAGAACTCTTTTCCATTATCGGATTGTAATATCGCAGGTAATCCAAATAAAGAACATACATGCCAGAGTTTCTCTGCTACAGATTTAGCA
>JBKJQG010000302.1:0-9207 GCA_046594925.1 Bacteroidia bacterium | reverse complement strand
TTCCAGCGTTTGTTTCTTGAAAAACGGATGAGTGTGTGAAACGATGAGCTCGCCTTTTATCAGGAACACATCCGCTTCGATGCTGATGAAGCCTTTGTCCAACGCATCGCTCAACGGATGTTTTTGTCTGTAGTCGTTATGAGAATGCGCATTTCTCAGCGGCTCAACCTGAGCAGCGAGAAGATGCGCGGTAAGTATAATGCAAAAGGTGAGGACTGTTTTCATAAACTGACGAATGGTCTTCTGTGCAAAAAAATAATTTTCTATTAATTCCGGCTGTTTTTTTCTTCCCTAAACCGACTGCGTGTCCCTGCCTGCCTGCCGGTAGGTGTTAAAACTTGTTTCATCAAAGATGCATTATGTCCGATAAAAATGAGGAATTTTTGTTTTAAATTACTATTTTAGTAAAAATTATTAAAATTATTTCAAAGGATGGCAATCATTGGTTCAGTTATTAAGCGGTCGTTTGAATTAAGGGAGAGATTACCCAAGATTCGTAGCAAAGACGGGTATAAGCAGCAAACGAAGGTACTCAAAAAGCTCCTTGCCAAAGCTGAGTTTACGGCATTCGGGGAACATTACAATTTTTCAAAGATATTAGGTGCAGATGACGTGATCACTGCCTTTCAGAATACGGTAAAGACCCACGATTACAACTCCATGTTCAAAAACTGGTGGTACCGTGCCAAGGACGGAGAGTCGGATGTGTGCTGGCCGAAAAAGATCAAATATTTTGCCCTCAGTTCGGGTACTTCCGAATCATCGAGCAAATACATTCCCGTGACGTCTGATATGTTGAAGGTCATTCAGAAAGTGAGTCTGCGCCAGATGATCTCTCAAGTGCATTGTGGCTTGCCCAAAGAACATTTTGAAAGAGGGGTGTTGATGGTTGGCGGAAGCACAGACCTCAAATACAACGGCATTTATTACGAAGGTGATCTGAGCGGCATCACTACCAGCACCATTCCTTTTTACGTACAAGGATACAACAAACCCGGAAAAAAGATAGCGCGGGAACGCAATTGGGAATCCAAGCTGGAAGAGATTAGCAAGAAGGCCCGGGATTGGGACATCGGCATCATCTGTGGTGTGCCGGCCTGGATCCAGATCCTTTTTGAAAAGATCATTTCCGATCACGGAGTAGAAACCATTCACGACATCTGGCCAAATCTCAATGTGTGCATTCATGGCGGCGTTTCTTTTGCTCCCTACAAAAAAGGATTTGAAAAGTTATTGTCGAGGCCCATTGTATACATGGACACTTATCTTGCTTCCGAAGGCTATATTGCTTTTCAAACCCGGCAAGAATCGGAGTCGATGAAGATGATGCTGGACAATGGACTGTTCTATGAATTTGTTCCTTTCAATGAAAAGAATTTTGACGAGGACAGCAACATAGTCGACAACCCGGAGACTTTGCACATCGATCAGGTGAAAGAAGGAGTGGAGTATGCTTTGCTGATCACGACCTGTTCCGGTGCTTGGCGTTATCTCATCGGCGATGTGATAAAATTCACCTCACTTGAAAAAAATGAGATCATCATCACTGGAAGGACCAAACATTTTTTAAGCCTTTGCGGGGAACACCTTTCGCAGGAAAATATGAATCGCGCCATTGAGTTGGTTTCGGCGGAGCTGAACATCGACATCAAAGAATTCACAGTCGCAGGGATCAATTACGACACGATGTTTGCTCATCACTGGTTCATCGGAACGGATGATAAAGTAGATGTAAAAATCTTACGTAACCGTATCGACGAAACTTTAAAAGAATTAAATGATGATTACAGGGTGGAACGCATCGCAGCGCTGAAAGACGTGATCGTAGATGTATTGCCGGCCAGTATGTTCTATGATTATTTACGTGCAAAAGGAAGGTTCGGTGCCTCCAATAAATTCCCGCGTGTCTTGAAAAAGAACCAGCTGCTGGAATGGGAATCCTATCTCAAAATTAAAAAATAGTATGATCTTTAAAGCGCTTTTTTCCGGATTGGCATTGGGTTGTGCTTTGGCATTGTCACTCGGGCCGTCGTTCTTTGCGCTGATTCAAACAAGTACAAAAAGGGGGTTTCGTTCTGCACTGGCATTGGCGTTTGGCATCTTTCTAAGTGATATAGTTTGTGTATTGCTGGCTTATTTCGGGATCGCCCAGTTTTTTGAAGATCCTACGAACAAGGTCTACATCGGATTGATCGGCGGAACGGTTATGTTAATGTTTGGATTTTTTAGCGTTTTTCAATTCAAAGCACGGGTAGCTGAAGAAAAAGAATTGGAGAAGCAGGATCTTGCTGTGAAAGCAACTTCAATGACCATTTACATTGTGAAGGGATTTTTTCTCAACTTGCTCAATCCCGTAGTGATAGGTTTATGGATGGCTTTTGTAGTAACAGTCAATTCCAATAAAGATTACCACCTGCTGCACGTTATCCTTTTCTTCGTATCCTCTTTGGTTACTGTGTTTTTAACCGATGTGCTGAAAGCATATTCCGCGAATAAGATCAGCAAGTTCTTAAGTGAAAAAGTATTGAGGATAGTAAGCATCGTCGCGGGAATCATCCTGATGCTCTCAGGCGTGATCATGATCTACAAAGTGTTCGCCTAGGAATTATTTATCCTCCACAACTTTAACGAAGGAGGGTTTTTCCAGAATACTTTTAATATTTGGCTTGAAATACAAATTGCTCTTCAATATTTTTCCGTCTTCCCTGAAAATAGGTTCACCATTCTCATCCAACTTGCTCATGTTGCTGCGTTGGATCTCATCAAATACCTCCTCGATCTTGTGCTGCAATCCGTGACGCAAAATCGTCCCGAATAGAATGTAAAGTTGATCACCTAAAGCATCGGCGATTTCTACCAGGTCGCCATTCTTACAGGCATCCAGGTATTCTTCGTTCTCTTCTTTAATCAGGTTGTAACGCAACATGTATTCATTTTCTCCGACTTCAGCAGTAGGTGTATATCTGTTCCCGATCTTGAAGGTATCGTGAAAAATCTCCACATGTTTAATTTTATGAATTAAAGTTCCTTTTGTTTCTGTAGTTTCCATGTAATTTGTTTTTTTATTTTTCTTATTCACCTCATCACCTCATCACCTCATCACCCCATCACCTCATCACCCCATCACCCCATCACCCCATCACCCCATCACCCCATCACCTCATCACCTCATCACCTTTTACTTCTTCTTGCTAGCTTTATACTGCGCATTCAATCCGTCTAAGATCTCCTGAGTAATATCAAGACTGTCATTGGCGATCAAGATTGGACTTTGAGGCCCGAGGCTATAGGCCATCACATAATTGTAATTGCTGTTCTTATTGTATTCTTTCAGGTATGCTTTGATGGAAATGTTCATCTCTTCTGAACGTTCTTGCATTTTTTGCATCATGTCCTGTGACTTCAATTCCAGCTGATCCAACTCTTCTTTTCTTTTGGTTAGTTCTTGTTCTTTCGCAGCTATCTGGTTGTCGGACAACTGTCCGCCTTGAGCTTCTTGCTGAAAAGCTAAGTAATCTTCCTGCAACTTCTGTCCTTTTTTCTGATACTGACTTTCCAATGCAGAAATATCTCTTTTGGCAGTGGCGTTCACTTCTTTGATGTATTCGTAGCTCTCATTCAACACATCCAGGTTCACGTATACAATCTTGGATTCCTTGATCTCTTTCGGACTCATCACCAGGGGTTTCACCGCAGCCGTAGAATCCACAGCCAAAGTGTCTGCAACCGCGCCGGAGCCTCCAGAGAAATGTAAAAAATAGAGTACAGCTACTGCGATCAGCAGCACAATGTTGAGGATGCCTGAAGTTTTTGAATTCATAGTTTTATTTTTTATCCTCCGAAGTTTTAGTTCTTCTCCGTAGTAAAACTACGAAGGATGAAACGAAGGAGGAGATTTATATTTCTCCCGGATTAATGTAAGTGTATGTCAACGCTGCGATCACTGAGCCCGCAAACGGACCGACGATGTAAAGCCAAAGGTGCCCGATGGAATGTCCTCCCATGCAAGTATCAACCAGGATGGGTCCGATTCCGACCGCAGGGTTGTAAGCTCCTCCGGAGATTGGTCCGCCTGCAAATGCTGCTGCCAATACCGTAAATCCTATTGCCAGTCCGTAAAATGAATTGTTCGCTGTTTTGGTGTGAGTAGCCACGTTCAACACGACCATAGTCAAAGCGAAAGTGAACAGCATCTCTATCATCAATGGTTTCAGGTTGTAATGGAAGTTTGCTGCCGGGGCGGGAGCAAAAGTGTTTCCTTTGATGGTCCAATAGATCACTGCCGCAAGAATAGCGCCTGCGATCTGAAAAATCATGTACATCATTGCGTCTTTGGCTTCGATCTTCTTTCTCATCCACAGAGCAAGCGTTACCGCAGGATTATAGTGCGCACCCGAAACGTGGCCACCCATGAAAACCAAGGTCATTAAAATAGCTCCGATCGCAATGGGGTTGCCGGTTAGGCCGATCACCAGGACCAGGAAAAAGGTTCCGATCAGCTCTGTTAGATAGTTTTTCATGTTTTATCGATTTTTAAGTTTATTTAAACACTTATATAGTTTCACGACAAATATAAATTTTTAAATTTGCGGACAACAATTTAGTTATTAAGAATTATTCATATTTTAAAAACACAGACAAATGAGCGCAATAGTAGGACAAAAAGCACCTTTATTTTCATTGAAGGATTCGGATAAAAACCTGGTTACCCTGGACGAGCAAAAAGGCAAGAATGTAGTGTTGCTGTTCTTCCCGGCAGCATTCACAGGAACCTGTACAAAAGAATTATGTCAAACACGTGATGAGTTGTCGATGTACAACGACCTGAACGCTGCGGTATTCGGTATCTCTGTCGATATGCCTTTCACCCTTGCTAAATTTAAAGAACTGAACAACTACAACTTTAAATTGTTATCAGACTTCAACAAAGAAGCTTCAACGGTATACGGCTGTATCTATAGCGAGTGGATCCACGGATTGAAAGGAGTTAGTAAACGCGCCTCTTTCGTGATCGACAAAGAAGGAATGCTGCGTCATGCTGAGATCCTGGAAGATGCAGGTTCTTACCCTGATTTTGATGCTATTAAAAAGGTTTTGAAAGAGTTGAACTAGACCTCAAAGGCCTCGGCCCTGACCGCTCTCCTTGTCAAGACCTCACCCCTCTCCTTGTCAAGACCTCACCCCTAACCCCTCTCCGAAGGAGAGGGGAATGACTTCGTAGAATAATAAAATTAAAAACCTCTTCTTAACAGAAGAGGTTTTTTGCTGTTATTCGGTACGCTCCGACGAGAAACAGATCCGCATTGTCTAAGGCAATTATCCGGGTTTAACCAAACCCCACAAAAAAATCTGCGGAAATCCGCTATATCAGTGTCATCCCTGCCTACCGGCAGTCAGGCGTGTTTCATCCCTTTTTGTCTCTATGGAAAAGTTACTACATCAACGCCACAGCAGTCCCCGCACCAAACAGAATCATAACGAATTTTATAAGATTGAACCTATGATTCTCACTCGATTCAAAAAGAATGGTCGTAGAAATGTGAAGGAAGATACCGACCACAACCGCCATGATTTGGTCGAAGTACACGGAAAGGTCTAATAACATGTTTTGCCCGATTGCATAGCTGATGAAGGTTCCCAAAGGTGTCACCAATGCAAAAACGATTAGCCAAATAATTGCATTCCTTTTACTAATATGAGAAGCCAGTAGCATGGTCATCAGGGCAATGGCAATGGGGATGTTGTGCATCACAATGCCAGTCAGTAAAGAATTGTGCGAATCGGTTCCTGTGGCGGCAAGTGGCATTCCTTCCAAAAAGGAGTGAATGGACAATCCTATCATCATCGCAAATGGAAATGCATTGTGTTTGTGATCGTGCTTGTGAACATGGATGTGTCCGTGCTCAATGCCTTCTGAAAAGAATTCCAATAAGATCTGTGCAAAGAAACCTATCAGGATGAAGATCCCGATGTTGGGTGTTCCGGAAGAATAGATCTCTGGAATAAGATGCAATACACTGATGGCAAAAAGAAATGCACCGCTGAAGGAAAGCAATAGTTTTAGATTCTTACTGCTGATGTTAATGAACAGCACACTTATTCCGCTTATGATCACGGACAAAAAGAGTATGAGGTATGTGGAATAATTCATTTTGGTTTGTCTTCTTATACTTCAACTTTTGTTTATCCTGAGCTTAGTCGAAAGGACTCAGTACGACATCAGGCTTAGCGTAGTCGAAGCCTAAGGGCATTAATTTATTTCTTCGCAACAATTATCAATCTCTCAGAGCTGTTTTCATCAAATGCTTCCAGGCTATAACTGCCCCACAAATGTACAGTTTTAAGTTCATTTGCTTTTAAGTATTTCTCAAGATCATTCAGTGTCAATGCTTTTACCCGTTCCTGAAAATGATATGCTTTGCCTTTGTCTTCGAACTCAATCTTCTTGATTATGAAATTTCCTTCCAGTGTTTTGTTGATCCTGAATTCAATGCCTTCGACGATTTTTGTTTCAGCGAAAGGCAAACATTCGATCACTTTTTTTGCGTTCATGAAATCCAATACAAAAATCCCGTCGGGCTTGAGGCTCTTGCAGGCACTATTGACCACCGCATTGTTATCGCGCTCCTGTTCAAAATATCCGAAGCTGGTGAAGAGGTTGAGAACAAAATCAAAGTAGTTGGTACGGAAAGATTTCCGCATGTCGTGAGTGTAAAAATGCAAAGTATCGTTCTCCGACTGTTTCGCGCATGCAATGCTGCCGGGTGAAAGGTCGATGCCGGTGACGTCATATCCTTTTTTGTTCAGGAAAATGGAATGCCTTCCTTTTCCGCAAGCAAGATCCATGATACGACTGCCGGGAGCAGGCTGAAGAAAACCGATCAGCTTGTCGATGAATAATTCCGCTTCTGAAAAATCACGGTTCTTATACAACACGTGATAATACGGCGAGTCAAACCAGCATTCAAACCATTCCGTATGTAAATCTTCCGCCATCAGAGTTTATTTATGCAAAAATAGAAATTATTGATGGATTCTTGCCATTATCCCCGCTATTGGTTATATTGCATTAAAATTACTATCATGAAAAGAATACTCTTTTTTGTTTTAACATTTTTGATATTTTTTTTTGAGAATTCCAGACTTTGCTTCATAACAGCGTCCAGCCAAAATAAAACATTTGCTTCCAAATTTATTAAAGACTAAATTTGGCCTGGTTAGATAACACTATGGCAAAAATCAATCAAATAGCTTCTGTTGATTGGCAAACCGAACTGAAGGCTGCAGCCTTTAAATATCACGTACTCATAGCATGGGTTGCGGTGGCTTTGAATCCCATTTGGGCCATAGGCGATTATTTCAACAGCCCTTTTCACTTCACCGATTTCCTTATTTTTCGTGTAGCGGTTTCTTTGGTGACACTGGTTGTTGTCCTCAACAGAAACAAATTAAAGAATCATCCTGAATACATAGCCTTCATTCCTTTTGTCGGCATTTCCATTCAAAACGCCTATATGTTCAGTGTTATGAACATCGGAGAATTACAGAAACATACATTCGCTTACATCGCGCTCTTTATTGGTGCAGGAATGTTTTTGCTTTGGCGTCCTGTTTTTTCTGTCATAGCGGTTATTGTCTCCCTGATTGCGAACATAGTTTTCTTTGCTTTTTTAGGGCATTTGAAAACTGGCGACATACTCATCAATGGAGGAATGCTAACGCTGTCGGTTGCCTTGTTCACCATTTTGCTGATCAATGCAAGAACCAACCTGACCAAGAAAGAGATCATAGCACGACTTGCATTGGCTGAATCCAACAATCAGCTGGAGATCAAGAATGAGATCATTGAAGAAAAGAGTAAGGACATCCGCGACAGCATCAACTATGCGCAACGCATTCAGCAAGCAATTCTTCCATCTGAAGAAAAGCTCAATGCTGCATTGAAGGATCACTTCATTTTGTTCAAACCGAAAGACATTGTCAGCGGAGATTTTTACTGGCATGCGGCAGTAAAGACAACTCCTAAAGGGGGACAGCCGTCGGAGAACATTGTTGTAATGGCGGCAGTAGATTGCACCGGACATGGAGTTCCCGGAGCACTGATGAGCATTATCGGAAGTACAATCTTAAATCAAACGACAACGGCGGCAGCTGTCAATTCTCCGGCAGATGCATTGGGGTTTTTGAACAAGGAAATTACAAAAACATTGAATTCGATTAAAGACGGAATGGACATGGCACTTTGTGCTATCAATTTTGAAAAAATGGAATTGCAATACGCTGGTGCCAACAATCCTTTATACATAGTCCGCCAAAAACAATTCATTGAAGTGAAGCCCGATAAGCTTGCCATCGGTGCCGACACAGACGATGCAGCCGTAAAAGTATTCACCAATCATACGGTCAAGCTCGAAAAAGGTGATTCCGTATATCTTTTTACCGACGGGTATGCTGATCAGTTTGGATTGTCGAATGAGGCATGGGGAAAGGTTGATGCGATCTTAAACAATCCCGCTTCCGCAAAAGAAGAGATCAATTTTGCGAAAGCCACCATGATGAAAGGAAAGAAATTCAAATACAAAAAATTCCATGAACTGCTCATCGAGATTCAGGACAATACCATGGAAGAACAAAAACACATCCTCAATTTTCACCACGAGCAATGGAGAGGTAATCTGGAGCAGGTGGATGATATTTTGGTGATTGGAATCCGTATTTAGGCGAAAATTGGGTGATGAAGTGATGAGGTAGTTCGATATACAATTCATATTTCAGTTTTTTTATGAGTCCGTTCAATAGTGAGCCTATTTTGTTGATTTTCAGTTCGCTGTTTTCTAGGTCATTTTTGCTCATATAGTTTAAATTGGATGCAATAGTCAGGAGTGTGTCTACCTCGCTGAGTGAACCAGAAGAGATATATAGAAAATGAATAAATTCTTTTTTAGTGTGTCTGGCGGCACCTTCAGAAACATTTGTGGGAATCGAAACGGCCGCTCTTCTCAGTTGTGAGGTTAAACCGAACCTCTCTGTGTCAGGAAGTTTATTAGTCAAATTATAGATCTCCTCAACAAAAGAAATCGATTCTTTCCAGGCCAATAAATTTTTGTGTGGTCTCATGCGCCAAAATTATTTTGCTCCTTTACAACTAGTCGGTAAATAAACATTTACTTTCGCATTTTCCTACCCCATAGCATCACCCCATCACCT
>JBKJQG010000223.1:0-6401 GCA_046594925.1 Bacteroidia bacterium | reverse complement strand
AAAAAATACAAAACAACTCCTTACATCTGCATTGCTCCCACTTCGGTGTGGTTCACCAAACAATATCCTCAGGAAAAATGGATGGTCTTCTGTGACCTGCTGCCGGCTAATCTGATCGTTTATTTGATCGGAGCTCCGGGAGACGAGAATGCTTGCGAACAGATCGTGACAGCTTCAAGGAACAAGAACATCGTTAGCCTTTCCGGGAAACTGAATTTCCTGGAATCCGCTGCCCTGATGAAAGATGCAACAATGAATTACGTAAACGATTCAGCGCCCATGCACATTGCTTCCGCGATGAATGCAAAAACAACAGCTATCTTCTGCTCTACCGTTCCTGCTTTTGGGTTTGGACCGCTTGCAGACAATGCTCATGTCATTGAAACTCCACTCCAATTAGAATGCCGTCCCTGCGGCATCCACGGACATAAAGCTTGTCCGCTCGGCCATTTTAATTGCGCCTTCTCCATTGAGACCGAGGAGTTACTCCAACGACTTTCCTAAGGATCAATCAGCACAAGTGTAAAGAGACTGGGTCGTCTGAAGCATCGGAACTCGCAATGACGCTTCTACATCTTATTTATTATCAAAAGATGATTTTATTTCAATTTAAACGTCTCTAAATTCCACACAGATTCGTAAATTCGTAAAAATTCGCTATCCGTACCATGGAAGAAGAACTAAAGAACGCATTAGCAGTACTCCACAAAGGAGGAACCATCCTCTATCCTACCGACACGGTTTGGGGGATAGGATGTGATGCTCGCAGCAAAGAGGCGGTAAACAAAATCTTCAAATTGAAACAACGGGCCGAATACAAGAGTATGGTGGTATTGGCATGCGACGAAAAAATGGTGAACCGCTACGTGAAGGAAGTTCCTGCAGTAGCCTGGGACCTGATCGAAGCAGCCGAGGAGCCATTGACACTTATTTATCCGGATGGAAGAGGCTTAGCGGAGAACATCATTGCAGCAGACGGAAGCGTTGGAATCAGAATTGTGAAAGATGAATTTTGCAAGAACCTGATCCATAAGTTCGGAAAACCTATTGTGTCGACTTCTGCGAATGTGAGCGGAGAACCTTCTCCGAATTCGTTCAACGATATCAAGTTGGACATTATGAATAAAGTGGATTACATTGTGAACCTGCGCCAGAAAGAAACGAATAACACCAAGCCTTCTACGATTATTAAGATCGCTATGAATGGGGAGATAAAGATTATCAGGAAGTGATGGGGTGATGGGGTGATGAAGTGATAAAAAAGAAATTAAAAAAACATGAAGACTTTATTTAACGCAGAGGCAAATCAGGAAATTATTACGCGGATCAATAAGTTGAGTCCGGAATCGAAAGCTCTTTGGGGCAAGATGAATGTGGAGCAAATGCTGGCACATAATCGTATGCCTTTGTTGGCTGCTTATGGAGTTGAGAAGATGTCGCCGCGCGGGTTGATCTCTTTTCTTTTTGGCAAGATCGCTAAGAAGCAGATCCTGTCGCCTAAACCTTTTGGAAAAAATCTTCCTACCGATAAGAAGTTCATTGTTGTGAATGCTGAGAAATTTGAAAAAGAAAAACAAGTGCTGGTCGAGAACGTAGCGTTATTCGTAAAAAATGGTCCTGGCAAGATCACCAAGGAGCCTCACGGCTTTTTCGGAAATCTATCCCCTGATGAATGGGGACGGCTACAGTACAAGCATTTGGATCATCATTTAATTCAGTTCGGAGTTTAAAACGTGAAGACTAAACTCACACATCCTATTTTCAAAATCGTTTCCGAAGCTGCCGACGAAATGAAGCTGTCTGCTTTTGTCATCGGAGGCTGGGTCCGTGACCTCCATTTGGAAAGGCCTTGCAAGGACATCGACATTGTTGCCATCGGTCCCGAAGACGGGGAACGCAAGATCGGAATCGAACTCGCAAAGGCCGTTGCAAAAAAATTGGGCAATAAATTCCACGTCAACGTTTATAAGAATTTCGGTACAGCACAGATCGTATACGAAGATTACGATATTGAGTTTGTGGGTGCGAGAAAAGAATCCTACCGCTCCGAAAGCCGCAACCCGGTTGTGGAAAATGGAAGCCTGGAAGACGATCAGAACCGCAGGGATTTTACCATCAATGCTTTAGCCATTTCTTTGAATTCAAAAACTTACGGCGAACTCTTGGATCCTTTTGATGGATTGAAAGACATGGAAGCCAAAATCATCCGTACGCCTTTGGATCCAGACATCACTTATTCCGATGATCCGCTGAGGATGATGCGCGCGATCCGTTTTGCAACTCAATTGAATTATACCATTGAAGAAAATTCATTGGCAAGTATATCCAAGAACAAAGAACGCATAAAGATCATTTCCAAAGAGCGCATTACCGACGAAATGAACAAAATCATTCTTTCAAAAACACCTTCCATAGGGTTTAAACTATTGTTTGATACCGGATTGCTCCATTACATATTTCCGGAAATGGTGGCCCTGCACGGCGTAGAGATCCGGAACGGAAAAGGCCATAAAGATAATTTCTATCATACGCTGGAAGTGCTGGACAATATCTGCAAGACAACAGAAGACCTCTGGCTGCGCTGGGCTGCCATTCTGCACGACATTGCCAAACCGCCTACAAAGCGATTTGAATCGGAACACGGCTGGACCTTTCACGGACATGAAGACAGAGGTTCAAGAATGGTTCCTAAGATCTTTGAAGCACTGAAACTGCCTCTAAATGAAAAAATGAAATACGTCCAGAAATTGGTCTTGCTTCATTTGCGCCCTATCGTCCTTGCTAAAAGTGAGGTTACCGACAGTGCTGTCCGCCGACTCTTATTCGAAGCCGGTGATGACATTGACGACCTGATGAAATTGTGTGAAGCTGACATCACGTCGAAAAATGAATACAAGGTTCAGAAATACCTGAAAAATTTCGAGCTTGTTCGCCAAAAATTAAAAGAAGTCGAAGAAAAAGATAACATACGGAACTGGCAGCCACCGGTTAGCGGAGAAGACATCATGAAAACTTTCAACATTCCCGCAGGAAAAGAGGTGGGAATCATTAAAATGGCCATACGCGAAGCAATCTTGGATGGAATTATTAAGAACGACAAGGAAGAAGCCACTCAATTCATGATAGCAGAAGGTAGGAAACTTGGATTGAAAATATAGTTCAGCTTTACAAGTCCAAAGTCTGAAGTCTAAAAGTAAAAAAGTAAAAAAAAGAGAAGTTTACCCTTCATCAACATAGAAGGACTGAGATTTGATAAGCCTTTTAATTTCAGTTTTAAACTTTGAACTAATTAAAGCAATATTTCGTATTTTTGCGACACGACTCCCGGAAATCAAAAAAATAACAATAAACAAAAAAAGAATGGCTGTTTACCGTTTTCGAGTAACGTTTGAAGATAACGAAGAAGTTCATCGTGAGATAGAAATCAAATCCGTACAGAATTTCGAGGATTTCCATAATATTATTGTTCAATCCATAGGATTCGACAACCTGCACGATGCGTCCTTTTACATCAGTGATGACCTCTGGAGAAAAGGCGATGAGATCGGACTGCGTCCATTGTCGGAAGAAGAGATCACAAAAAGGAAGAGAAACGACCTTCCGATTAAAAAGCAAATGAACAAAGCCAAATTGGCGTCGATGATCGATGATCCTCACCAAAAATTTGTTTACGTATACGATCCAAAAACTTCCTGGACCTTCATGGTCGAGTTAGTAAAGATATTGCTGGATGACCCGAAAGGAAGCTTCCCGAAGGTTACCAAGTCGGTAGGAGAATCGCCGAAACAACATTTAACCACAGCCGTAGTCCCTCCTTTGGACGAAGAAGATTTTGATGAAGATGAACCGCATCAAGATGACGAAGCTTACGTAAATGCTCACGCAGAAGACGAAACGGCTTTGTTGGAAGGTGAAGAAGGCGAAGAAGAAGAAGCACAAGAGGAGGCTCACGATGAAGAAGTAGCTGATGAAGACGCCCACGAAGAACACGGTGCTGAGGAAGACTAAAATCAATAGGCAATTTAGCCAGTAGGCAATTGATAATTAAAAAAAGGCAATTAAATTAATAGGCAATTGGCAATAATATTCGTCAGCCTAAGTACTTCGACTTCGGTCAGTATAAACTAAAGTCGAAGGCCAGGACAGAAAGAATTACAATCATAATGCCTGATAGAACCCTTATCGTACTTGTTGGTCCCACTGCCATTGGAAAGACGGCTGCAAGTATTCAGATTGCCAAAGTATTTCAGGCTCCCATCGTTTCTGCAGACTCCAGACAGTTTTTTTCCGAAATGAGCATTGGCACTGCCAAGCCATCTGAAGAAGAAATGCAGGATGTTCCCCACCATTTCATTGGTTCACATTCTATTACGGAAGATTACAACGTTGGAAAATATGAGACGGAAGCCATAACGCTTTTGGATAAACTTTTCGAAAAACACAAGACCGTCATTCTTGTTGGAGGATCTGGACTATACATAGATGCGGTCTGCAAGGGCTTTGATGAGTTGCCGGAAGCCGATTCTGAAGTCAGAACCAAAATAAGTACATTGCTGGAGGAAAAAGGAATTCAGGCATTACAAACACTCTTACACGAATTGGATCCGGAATATTATTCAAAGGTGGATCTTCAGAATCCGCAGCGAATAAGCCGTGCTTTGGAAGTTTGTTTAACAACCGGCGAGCCTTACTCAGCCTTACGGAAAGGAAAAAGAAAAAACCGAAATTTCAACATCATAAAAGTTGGTCTGAATACCGACCGTGAAGTTTTATACGACCGCATCAACAAGCGCGTGGATGAAATGATGAAAGCAGGACTGTTAGAAGAAGTAAAAAAGCTGGTGCCCAAGAAACATCTAAATGCATTGCAAACAGTAGGATACAATGAACTTTTTGATCACCTAGAAAGCAAAACTGACTTGAACGTGGCCATAGAATCCATAAAACAAAACACCAGAAAATTTGCAAAAAGGCAGTTGACCTGGTTCAGAAGAGATGAGGAGATTACTTGGTTCCAACCAGAGCAAACAACAGAACTGCTAACCCATTTAAAGACTAAAATCTGATTCCTCTTTTTTAAAAGGGGGCCAGGAGCCTGACTGCCGGCAAGCACTACAACGATAGCCACCAATGATTCGTACACTCAAAGAATACACATCCATAAACCGAACCCTTCTCAACCTTGTAACGGTTGAGTTCTTTGTTCAATTGGTGAACGTACTATTTATCTCCATCCTTCCACTCTATATGAAAACAGAAGGGTACAGCGATTCCGAATATGCCCATTTTACATCCTACCGTTATTTCGGGATGCTGGCTCTCGCTTTGTTTCTGGGAATGTATATTAAAGGGCGCAGAATTCTTCCACTCATCTACATTTCTTCCTTCTGCGTTCCCTTTTTTGGATTATTGATCATCATCGGTGTTCACATTCACTCCACTCCACTTCTGCTCATTTCACATTTGCTTTGGGGAACTGCTTATACTTTCATTCAGATCCCAATTCTTCCTTACATTATGCGCAACGCCCCTAAAGAGCAGCAAACAAGGGCCATCACGTTCAACTTCGCAACCTGGAGCCTGGCAACGATCATCGGGAGTTTAGTAGTGGCCGTTTTCAATGGCATCAATCCAGAGATCTTTACGGAGCGGAATTTACTTTTTGCGATCTCCTTCCTTTCATTCGCAGGTGTATACTTCGCAATGAAAATGGACAAGAATGAACACGTTCCCCTGATCACCGAAAAAAGAAGCAACTTAAAAAAATACGATTGGGTCATCATCATGAAAGCTTTGGTGCCAACCGCCATCATCGCTACAGGAGCTGGATTCACAATACCTTTCATGAGTTTGTTCTTTTCCAACGTACACAACATGAGCACAGCAACCTTCTCAGCTTTGAACATGACAACCGCCATAGTGGTGACCATCGTTGCGATTTACATCCCCCGTTTAAAAGACAAATACGGTTATCACAGAACAATTCCAACCACACAGTCTTTCGCCATCGTCGCCTTAATCATTATGGCTACCACCCAATATTACAGTCACTACACTTTCGCGATTACCATTGCCGCAGTATTTTACATGATCCGACAACCACTTATGAGTGCAGCCGTTCCGATGACTTCAGAAATAACAATGAAATACGTCGGAGAGAACAACCGTGAAATGGTGAGCGCATTGACTTCCGCGATCTGGTCCGGAACAGCTTATTTTAGTGCTGTTGGATTTGGAATTTTACGTCACTTGGATGTGGAATACGTGAACATTTTTTGGATCACTTCAGGGATGTATAGCATTGGTGTTGTTCTATACATACTGTTAATTAAGGATTATCATTTAAAAGAAAAAGCTGGATTGATCAGGCATTGATCTATCGCTCCAAACTCACATGCTCA
>JBKJQG010000084.1:0-9701 GCA_046594925.1 Bacteroidia bacterium | reverse complement strand
CGGAGAGTAAGGCCAAAATCTACCTCCTCAACGGAACGCGAAGCCGCATCAACAATAAGTTTCGCTACATCTACGGACCCGTTATGATTCTGACCAATCTCCCCGATTATGTATGTTGTATTTTTCATTCTAACGATATTAAAATCTCTTCAGAGAGTACTATTTTTTCTTATGAAGCTCAATCACCTCCAATAAGTTTTCTTTTTTTAATAATTCAACGTATCCTTCTATTTCCGGGATAGAAATTCCTGTAATTCGAGAAATCCCAGAAACATCATTTGTCCCGTCAACATAGGCAATAAAATTCATCATTCTTTTCACACTTGCTACAGATGTTTTTGTACTCAGTACAGGGTAAAGGTTTCGTCTCCCCAATTGTGGTTCACAAAGCGTCTTTATCTTATAGCATTTGTCTGTTGGCAAGGACATTTCAGGTTTCAGTTCCAATGGATCGAAATCCTTTACCTGATCGCTTTCGATCATGAGTACCGCTTTTTTTAAGAGCTCTAAACTCCCTGCCAAACCCTCTTCACAAATATAACTTAAATTATCTAATGAGGTGTGGTATTCAGGATATTCCCCATACTTGGTCCGACTTACGTTTACTAGTGGCAGGTCGATCCCGGGGCTGCAATATTGTCTCTCATCACTACCTCTTTCCAAAAAAGAAAACTGCCTAAAATCGGGATGATCTCTTTTCAATATTTCAGAAATGACCTTATCTGCATAGGAATTACCACTTCTGCTTTCAACATAAGAATAATTGTTATTGTCACCGACACAAGAAACATTAAAGCCAGCGATCACGTTTTTTCTAAGTTCCTGATAGTGCTTGGACAAATATGCAATGGATCCGATTGTTTCAGGAATAAAAACAACTCTGTAGGAGTACTTTCTCGGTGCTGACGTAAGCCATTTTATCAGCTGAGTAACAACTGCGGGCCCCGACAATTCATTGTTGGCCATGGAAGGATGGCAAACATAAGTCGAAAAAAACACTTCTTTCTCGCACTCTCCTTTCATCCTATATTCTCCGTATGTAAGGGATCCATTAGAAAAATGACTGTCGATGAATACGAAGTATTTCCCGGGCTTGAGAGCCTTGCGTTGATTGTGACTCAGACAGATCCCCCAATATTTTCGGTAATAAGAGGTGACATACGGGATAGCATTGGGCTGATCTTCGATGCTATGAAAGTGATTTTGTAAGTCATCAAGATCCATCCATTCATTCACTGGAGTAGAATAGCCAACCACATGTAAATTATTAACCTTAAAATCAATGATCTTTTCGCCCTGTTCATTTAAAATATATGCATCGACAATGTTCCATTCCTCTGGAATCTCCCAGTCAAAAACTCTGGTTCCGCATGGAACTTCATGAATGTCCAATTCAACATTCCGTCCAATAATTTTCAAAGTCTCTCTTACACCATTTCCTGTAATGCTTCTGCAGATCGGCCACAATGACTCGATCAGCTGCCACATTTCAGAACTATCTTTGCTTAAACTGCTATTCTTCATTTTCGTTGTCTAACACCTATTTGGAGTTTATTACTATTTGCTCTTCCATCTTTTTCAACAATGAGGCATCTTTCAGAACGTGGTCAACAAGTTGCTCAGGATTCAGTTCCCCATATTTTTCATACAAAATAGCGGCGTTCTCAAAATCTTCTTTGGTATCAATAGTCAGCCTGATCTTATTGTTCGGTTCAGTAAAAGGGAATTGTATTTTACTGATCTGAAAATGTTCCGGATGTGAATAAATGAAATTTGTTACATGCTCCAAGTATAACACGTCATTGGTTAATGACGCAGCTTTTTTCAAAGCATCAAGGGTTACTAGTTCTGAGAAAAATCCATAATGTGTTTTGATTACAGGCAAATGATCCTTGGTAAAAAAACTGGTATAGGAGCATTTGTCTCGCATGTATTCCCGAATAAATAAATGGATGTAATCAGCGTGTAAAAAGGGGTTGTCAGCACAAATCCTTATGATCACATCAATATCATTTTTCTCAGCGGCATCGATGAAGCGTTTAAGCACATTTTTCTCCTCTCCGGCAAAAAAAGAAATAGCATGATTTTCAGCAATCTTCTTTAAAACCAGATCCTCTTGAAGATCTGTAGTAGCCAGAATAATCGGATAATTAAGGGGTTTTAGCTTATCAATTATTACATCCAGCAATGTTTTGTCCTGATAAAAAGGCAAAAGTATTTTCTTTGCCAATCTCGTCGATCCTACTCTAGCCTGGACCAATATCCCTATTTTCATAAATACCTGATATATTACTGTAAAACGATATAAATATAATAAAAAAGTCCCCTGTCAAAGTCAATTCCACACTCTGAAAATCATCTGCCAAAAAATATTCTATTGACAATCCGCATGCGGCTTAAGTAATAAATCATAAGAATGAATAGCACTTCGGACAATGCTGCGAAGGAATAAAAAACAGGGAGATCATCAACCCCGCAGGCGTTAACCAATATTAAAATGGGCACCATGTGCCATAAATAAATCCCCAGAGAGTTCACCCCGATCCATTCCAGTATTTTATTTGATGGAAGTCTTTCATCAGCTGCAAAAACGATTAGAAGGTATAACAAACAAACATTAAGCAGGATGTTTGCTCCCAGGCCGACATACAGATTTGGAACAAAGAATAAAACCAACTGAACACCGGCAAAAACTATGACCAGCCCTTTTATCCATTTGAGATCAATTTTCAAAAAATCCTTTCTAATTGACATCCCTAAAATAAAAAAGAAAAAATAATTTGGTCTAAAAGTGTGAATAACAATCCGTATAAACCTTACCAGAGATGGATTTTCAAAAACAATTACTTTGCTTTCAGCCAAAAAAAAGAAAACGGATATCAAAAAGCTAAGGCTCAGAAGAACCTTCAAAGCAACCTTCGATTTGAGAAGTACAAACGCAACAATAATCCAACCCAAAAACGCAGAAACGAACCAAAGGTGGTAATACGGCAATTCAAAACTTCTGACAACCTTCCCAACAATAGATCTGAATGGAAGACCGGCAATAAAATGGTAATTCAACAATATCAAATAAAAAACAATGGCTATTACCCATGGAATTATTAATCTAAAAAGGTATTTCTTGACCAAACTAGAAACATTAAGTGATTGCAGTTTATCAGAATCGAGCAGGTAACCGGAAATGCCTATAAAAACGGGCATGTGAAAGCTATAAATAATGTATCTGAAAATATCCTCTGAAACAGATTCCCGCAAAACATGCCCTATTATCACCAATAGGATCAAAATGCCCTTAATAAAATCAATGTTCTTAATTTTCATTTCAATTTTAATGGGCAGGAGAAACTGACATAAACCGATAACTATTTTATAGATGCAGAAGCGGAATTAGCTGTGAAGCTTACTTTCTTTTCTATCGCAACCACTCTCTTTTCTAAAGCTATTTTTTCCTTCTCCAATTTTGCCACCAGCAATTTTAGATCTTTTATTTCCTCCGCTTTTTTAGAAAGTTCTTTTGTTTTTTGAGATAAAGCCTGGATAGCAATCAAACTGACACCATCTATATCAACGGTTGTAATGGTGGTATCACTTTCGCCGAATTTAAATGCTTTATAAAAATCTTGTGCCATTGGGCCTATGTGTCTAATTTCAGAGGATTGGGTTTTGTAATTCCAGGAAGCGACTTCTAGGTTTGACAACTTTTCAAGAATTTCATTTGCATTTTCTTTTCTTAAATGCTCCTTTTTATTTCTGTCGGAAACACTTGACCAACTTCCACTTCCAGCAGCGAGACTCACTCCTGATGTAAGCCCGGCATTCGTATAAAATATAACTCCCCCCGACGCTCTCGCCATAAATTGATTATTCGCTGTGCTATTTGTTACAATTCCTGATGAAGCATCAGCATAGACAAAACTGCCGCTTTTGTTGTTTGAATTTGCTGCATATCCAAATGCAAAAGAATAATCTCCTGAGGCAACAGTGGTATATCCCAATGAAAAGGAATATTTTCCAGAGGCAGTAGGATGGTATCCGATTGCAACAGCGGAAGAATCTGTAGCCTGACTTCCACGCCCTAATCCTGTCGAATATGCTCCTGAGGCAACACAAGCATTTCCCAAAGCAATGGATGAAACTCCGGAAGCTGTAGACAGCTCGCAGGCTGCTAATGAATATTGTCCACTCGCAACATTGCCCGAACCGAACGCCGAAGAATACAATCCGGATGCTCTGTTATTATATCCTGACGCAAACGAATAATTCCCAATGTTCACATCGTCCCATTGAGTACTACTTACTCCTCCTGCGCGAAAGGATCCTTTTTTAGGATACCATACCATGCGTGTACCTGCACCGCTTGGTGGCACAGCACCAGAGCCAAATGTCCCTTCAGCAACGATTCCGTCATTTCCTACTAGATGAAGCGCAGCAGACGGGGAGGCAGTTCCTATTCCAACCTTACCGGCAGCCGTGATTCTCATCCGCTCAGCATTATTTGTTTTAAGAACAAGGTCTTTGTTATCTATTGTTCCAACAAAATTCGTAAGTGGATTTGTCCCAGAATTTCCGCTGAGATTCCAATATGTAGTCGTGCTTCCGACATTCAAGGCATAGGTTGCTGTATCACAGTATGCTGAATTTACTGCATTAAGTGCAGAGCCGGCAGAAGATGCATAAATAGCAGAATCAGTGTTGTATGCAAAATTTACGGTATCAACAGATGATAAAACATTGATTGCGTAATTGGCGGTATCAGATGTATTTGAAAAACCTGCATTTGCAGCATACAAAGCGGTGTCAGAGTCGTTATCTGAGGCGGGCATCCAGAGTGAACCGTTCCATTTCAATACAGCTCCGGTAAATACGCCCAAGGTATCCACGTCCGTCAAATCGTTTAACCTAACTTGCCCAACGCTTCCTGATGTTCCTGAATACATTGCATAGGGAACCGACCACAACTGCATCGTATCAATATTTACATAACTACTTCCGCCTGTTTCGTCAAGGGCAATCTTTACAAAATGAGTGGCAGCCCCCCAGTTAATCATTGAAAATGACGACAAAGCTCCGCCGCCAGTTGACGTTCCCTGTCCAATTATAAAATAAAATAGTCCGAGCTGATTTGTCGTCACAGAATGACTCTCTTCCCATTGCAATGTTCCTGAAACAGTCGGCGAATATATCCCCACCTTTACGCTAACAGGCTGACTCGCTATCGCCACTCCGGCAGCATTTCTTGCAAGCCCCTGATAGGTAATCCCTTGGGGTACTGCCTGTGCATAGCTATCAGCCAGGAGCAGATTCAGAAATACAACTAGCAGTTGTATTACTCTATATTTAACTAACTTTTTCATATTTAAAATTTCTTAATTTTTCTTTAACAATGTTTCTTCTATGACATCCAACCGCTTCTTTAATTCGGCTGTGTCATTCAATTTTTCAATTCTATTTTTCAGCAGTTCCAATTCGTTAATTTCTCTAAATCCATCAACTCTGGCGTTCAATGCTTTTATGCCGGCAAGTATAACACCATCCATATCCACCCCTGAAATAGTAATAGCATTCTCACCAAAATGAAATTGCTTATTAAAATCCTGAGCCATCGGACCAATGTGCCGGATCGATCTAGATTGAGATCTATAATTCCAAGTGTCAATCTTTAGGTTTTCAATTCCCATTAAGATCGATTCGGGATCTACTTCCGAAATATTTGTCTTTTTATTTCTGTCAGACACCACCGACCAGCTCCCTCCTCCAGGGAATAAAGTAACCCCAACCGTATTCAAGCTATCCGTATAAAAAACAACTCCTCCTGACGCCCTGACAACGAATTGGTATGCGATCAAAGGTGTGGTTGCCGCTGTTGATGAAGCATCTGCATATACAAATCCAGCTTTCAAAAAAGAAGTAGCTGCGTGGTAGCCCAAAACTGTTGACCGGTTTCCCGTCACATTACAATATGAACCCAAAACAATAGACTGATTGCCTGGAGTTGAATTATTATAACCAATGACTCCGTTTATTCCACCAGTAGAATAATTATTTTTACCGATCAAAACAGAACGATACGAAAGTGCTATGCAACTGTCGCCCAATGTTACACTGTTCCCCGCCGGATATCCTCCCACAGCTAAAGCCGCAGTTTTTCTACCTGCGGCAAAAGAATAATCGAGCGCTTCGCATTCGTAGCCAAGAGCGAATGATCTGTCTCTTGCTTTTGTATTGTAACCAAATGCCATAGAATATTCACCGGTATTGGCTGTATCCCATTGGGCAGCTGTAATGGTTCCAGCTCTAAAAGATCCAAGAGCAGGATACCATGCCAATTTTGTTCCGGCACCCGATACGGTAGAGATCAATGTGCCAAAAGTTCCTGTCGATAAAAATCCATCATCATTTACTATACTCAAGCTAGAACTGTTTGATGTACTTCCGATGGCAAATGCTCCCGTATTTGTGAGAGATGCTCTCTTCGTATTGTTTGTCTTAACAGCGAAACTTGTGTTATCATTTGTTCCAAGATAGCTGGAAGATGTGGACATACTATTTCCGGTAAGTGTCCAAGCATAGGGAACGCTATATAAAGCATACGTTGCAGTATCGCTACTAATGGAATATTCCGAATTGGTGGTGGTACTTGACGTATTTGAATAAACTGATGAATCCGACCCATACGCGAACATCGTTGAATCTGGGACAACTCCGCCATATACATACATTGCTGAATCCGAGTAAACAGACTGTCCTGCAGTATATACAAATGAAACAGTATCAGAATCCTTATCCGGGGACGGAATCCAAAATGCACCATTCCATAGAAGCAAGTGGCCTGCGACAGGAGCCGGAACATCTACATCTATAAGCTGATCAAGCTGCAGGTTATTTATTGAGTTCGTTTTTAAAGAATACAGTGCATAAGGAACTGAGAATAGCTGGCTGTTTCCAAGATCCGTATAGCTTGTCCCTCCTACTGGATCAATTGACACTTTGAGATAATACAGGCCAGTACTCCAGTTTATTTGATCAAAGCTCAGCAATGACCCTGCTCCTGTGGATGTCCCGCCACCAATGATTACGTGTATGTGACCGTAAACATCAGTCACAGCGCTCTGAGCTTCCTGCCAAACCAGCGTTCCGGCCGGCGAATTCATATAAAATGAAAATCTGATCCCTACAGGCTGACTTAAAATTGCCACTCCGGAACTGTTTCTGATCGTTGTCTGATAACTAAACCCCTGAGGTACATTTTGTGCAAACGAATCTCTGTTTCCGAAAGCAACAGAAACGATCAAAAGCAAAAAATATCTAACCATTGATTTCATTAATTGAACTTGGTAATTTTGAATGTTCGATTAACCGTATTCTCGGCATCGCGTATTTGAACAAAATAAACTCCTGAATTCATTCCCTCAAAATTCAAATCAATACACATTTTATCGTTAAAAAGACTGCTTGTGAATGGCAGACTTTGTCTTTTCCCCAACAAGTCAAGGACCTCAACAGAAATGCCAGAAATGTGCAAGACATTCAATTCGATCGTAAGATTTGCGGTCACAGGATTAGGGAATGCTCTTCCATCAATGGCTTTTAGTTCCATTACACTTACTGAAAATGGAGTGCTTTGAATAAAACCTTGAGTAATCAAGTTGCTCGGATTAGTATATGTTTCCACCATCAATTCACCTATACTTGAATCCAATGTAAGTGGAAGGCCTGTCGTGGCATTTGCAGCAGACACGATGGCTGACCTCTGAACGCTTTGTGAAAAAACGATCAGACACAGGATGGATAACAAAAACGTTAAAAATGTACTTTTAGTAGCCATAGAATTTGACAGATCAGCTGACCTGCCTTAAGTTAAGCTAAGTTAAGTCTTTATTTTAATTAACGCTAATCTTTGGTGGTTTTATGGACGAATCTCATGATTTTATCGGTAGTTAATTCAGCTCCCTTTTCGGAAACATGATCGCCATCGGGAATAAAACAGCTATCGGTGAGAATCAAATCATCAAAATTTATCAGTTCTACCTTTCCCCTACTAACAATGGAATCATATGCAGAGGTAAATTTTGCGGGGATCCGGCTCTTGTAATAGGAATTTAATGGAGTATTAATTACAAGCAATTTAATTTTTCGGGAAGTGCAAAGCTCAATGATTTTATAAAAATATTCAATATTCACAGCAGAAAAACCTCTCAACGTATCTGATTCAAAAAACTGTTGACAAATCCGTTTATTTACTGATTTTTTTGCCACAGCTGTTTTTTTATATCCATTCTCATACTTTCCAACAAAAGAAAGCTCACGTTTCTCTGCAAACAAATTATCCCATCCTTTTACACCGGAATTATGTATGATCATTGGAATAGCCTGTTTGTTCCGAGCCAATATTTCTTTCTGAATTTCAAAAGGAACAATAAAAAAATATCTGCTAGAAATATTTTCAGAATACTCGCCAAACGTATAATCATCAAAATAAGCGGAAATGCTATGATAGCCAAAGCCCAAATAAACTTCTTTAATGGATGGATTACTTTGTAAAAGGAATTTTAGCTTAAAATAGGAGAATATTGGTGCTTCCGAATGCTGCGCCAAATTGAGCGAACTTCTAAAGCGTTTATCATCAACTGCTGATTGAACATGTGAGTCACCAATAAAGACCGAACTAACCGTAGCATCAACACGATAGTTTTCCATCAGCGAACTGTTTTTATGTCCCAGATAAAAAAACAAAACGATGACCATGCATAACAAGGTGAAAAAAAACAAGCCTGATTTTATTAAAAAACTGTTCATTAAATAACTAAAATTGAAAATAAATAAATTGCTGGTCCGCACCCGCATAGTAAAATATGATAAACACCATACAATAATACAATGTTAATCGAAGTACTCGGGGCCATTTCAACCCAAATCCGGCAATGGCATACTGTTGCTCTCTTCCAATCCACTCGACAACCAAAAACAGGATCAAGAAAACGAACAAGATCGTTGGCAATACTGAGGGCGCTGAAAATATAGTGCTTGAAAATATATTTGAAATATAATCAATAGCCGCAGACATACTTTCAGCCCGAAAAAAGATCCAGGCGAATACAGTAAGGCAGAATGTGAAGCTCATTTGAAACAATTCCCTCACTGAAGGAAGATATTTCCCCTGAGCTACTGTATCCAGATTGTTTCTATTGGTTTGATACAAAATAGATGGGATGATGTAGAGCGCATTCAAAAAACCCCACATGATAAAAGTCCAGCTTGCACCATGCCAAAAGCCGCTCACAACAAATATGATAATTGTATTCCTTATCTTTTTCAATCTGCCAACTTTACTTCCCCCTAGCGGAATATATAAATAGTCCCGGAACCAACTGGAAAGTGAAATGTGCCATCGTCTCCAAAACTCAGCTATATCTCTCGAAAAATAAGGAAAGGAAAAGTTTCTCAGCAAGTCGATTCCGAACAAACGAGCGGTCCCGAGAGCGATATCAGAATATCCGGAAAAATCACAGTATATCTGAAAAGTAAACAACAAGGCACCGACCACGAGTGTACTGCCCGAATAGTAATCGGGATGATTAAAAATCAGGTTGGCGTACTCAGCACATTGATCAGCAATAACTACTTTTTTAAATAATCCCCAAAGGATCTGCCTCAAACCATCTATTGCAGAAGCATGATCAAAAGCCCTTTTTGTCTGC
>JBKJQG010000054.1:0-3912 GCA_046594925.1 Bacteroidia bacterium | reverse complement strand
GGAACAAATTCTTTTTCAAAAAAAACATCCCGCACAAAAGTACGGGATGTTTTTGAATTTTTTTCATAGAAGAAATGAACACTTATTCACCACCTTCTTCTTCACCTTCCGGTTTAGGAGGCACAGGAACAGGAGCGACATCTTTAGGAGCGTTCGGATCTACGAAATCTTTACGCAAAACGGAGAACACGGTACGTCGGTTCTTCTGCATCATTGCTTCAAACTCTTCTTTGGATTTACCTTTGGTTTCTTTCGTGATGTATTTCTCAGTCAACGTAGCAATCACTTTCCCTTCGCCATCTTTGATCTCCACAGGAGCTTTTTCACCGTATCCTTTTGCTTTCAAACGGTCAGGGTTGATTCCTTTAGAAATCAAGTAATCAACGCAAGACTTAGCACGAGCTTCAGATAATTTCTGGTTGGCAACATCAGACCCACGGAAATCGGTGTGTGAACTCAACTCGATCACGAATGTCGGGTTATCCAGCAATGTCTGGTATAAGAAGTTCAGGGAATCGCGTGGATTGGAAGGGTGTTCCAAATCGGCTTTACCCAAGAGGTACAATACATCCGGGAAACGGATGAAACGCTCGATAGGTACTAAACAGAAATCATGTTTGAAAGTCTTTGCTTCTTCCACACCTACTGTAGTTTCTTTTACTTTATCAGAACTGTTAAGGAAACCTGCAGGCGCCTGGGTTGTTTTGATGTCTGTACCTACTTGCGTGGTGATCACATAAGATGTATTGGGATTCACGTAACGTGCTGTTCCGTTCTCTGCGAATTTGTAATAACCTGCAGCGTCTGTTTTTGTCTCAACGGAAGAACCATCAGAACCAACCAATTTGATGGTCACTCCAGGGATAACTTCTTTGAACTTGCAATCTGTTACAACACCTTCGATGGTGAACAACAATGGAGGAAGAACGAATGACCAGATGTCATCAGCACCCTTTGTTCCTTCACGGTTAGAAGAAAGATAACCTCTTTCTTTTTTACCTTCGAAAATGATACCGAAATCATCTCCAGCAGAGTTGATTGGGTATTTCATGTTGGTAACGTTACCCCACTGATCTTCTCCTTTTTTCTCAGCTTTGTAGATATCCAAACCACCCATACCTAAGTGACCAGTTGAAGAGAAGTACAATGTACCGTCTTCGTGGAGGAATGGGTATTGTTCGTTTCCGGGAGTGTTAATAGTAGAACCAAGGTTCACAGGATTTCCCCATTTTTTTGTTTTTTTATCGTATTTGCTGTACCAGATGTCGTTATCACCTTGTCCGCCGGGCATGTTGGAACAGAAAAACAATGTAAGTGCATCAGCAGAAATACAAGGAGATGCATATTTAATTGTATCAATACAGAAATCAACTTTTACAGGCTCTCCCCAGGCAGTTCCTTTTTTCACAGCTGACCAGAGCTGATTGGTAGTTACTTTTTTGCTTTCTACTTCACAACGGGTAAAAAACATCATGTCCCCTTTTTTAGTAATGCAGCTCAATCCTTCGTTTGCTTTGGTATTTAAAGGCTCAGGAAGAGAGGTGGGTGTACTCCATTTTCCATTCTTGTCCATCATTGTTTCGAAAACATCACTGTAGTTCTCGCCCAATGAACCATCTATAGAAGAGCCGATTACGCCTGGACGGGTAGATGTGAAGTATAATTTGTTATATTTCTTATCAGCATAAGAAGGAGCAAAATCAAAATCTTTTGTATTGATCAATGCTACGTTCTCTACTTTGTAACGGGTAGAGGCATCTTTCCATTTCTGAGCAAGCTCACAGGATTTAGCACCATCTTCTCCACGAGGGTCGGAAGGGACTTCTTTTTTATAGTTATTGTATTCGATCAGGGCTTCGTTGTATTTCTCCTGTGCTTTTTTAGCATCCGCCAAGTACAATTTAGCTTTCGGATCTGTGTAGTTTGCTTTGATTGCTTTAATGTACCAAGCCTCTGCTTGTTTATTATCGCCAATTAATCTATAGCACTCTGCCGTTCTGAAGACGATAAAGGCTTTGTCTTCTTTTTTCTTTGCTTTCGTATATGCTTTCTTGTAAAGCTCAATAGCATTGAAATATTCCTGGCTATCAAATGCTTTTTTAGCATCACTCATAAAATTCTTCTGAGCAACAGCCGTTACTGAAAAAAACAGCATTACAGCTAATACGGCAGTTAATTTTTTTAATATCTTCATAATGGAATTTTGGTTTACGTATTAATGGGTGCTAAAATAATTAAATATTTCAAACAAAAAAATTCTTTTTGCGTCTATTTTGTATGATCATCTCTTTTCAAAAATAAGAATCCCCGCCAAAAAATGCTTCTGGCAGGGATTCCGAGGAAATTCAGATACTATTTGGTGAACAATAATTCACGATATTTCGGCAATGGCCAGCTCTCGTCATCTACCAAAATTTCAAGCTTATCTACGTGATAACGAATTACATCGAAATAGGATTTCACTTTGTCACAATACTCAATGGCCTGCTTTTTTACATCGGTAACTGCATTGGCTTTCTTGCGGGCCTCGGTCATCTCATCTACCTTGGTTTTGATGGTGTTGATGTGTTCCGAGATCTCGGTGATCATCTCCATCTGGACCTGAGCACTTTTCTTGAAATCGCCTTCTGGCATGATCTCTTTCAAGCCTCTTACGTTCTCGATCAGACAGCTCTGATATTTAATGGCAGTAGGAATGATGTGATTGAAGGCCAGGTCAGCCATTACACGGGATTCGATCTGAATTTTCTTAGTATAGGTCTCCAGGTAAATGTCGTAACGGGCATGCTGCTCGCGGTCACTCATGATGTTATTCCTTTCGAAAAGTTCCATGGTGTTTTTAGAGACAAATGCACTCAAAGCCAAAGGTGTGGTTTTGATGTTGGAAAGTCCACGTTTTTCGGCTTCTTTCACCCATTCTTCACCATATCCGTTTCCTTCGAAGCGGATCTTTTTGGAAGCCACGATGCATTCTCTCAATATCTGAAAAATCGCCTCGTCCTTCTCTACTCCTTTTGAGATCAAACCGTCCACATCCTTTTTGAACTTGATCAGCTGATCGGCCATGATGGCGTTAAGCACGGTCATTGGACCAGCACAGTTCTGCGAAGAACCTACCGCGCGAAACTCGAATTTGTTTCCTGTGAAAGCGAACGGAGAGGTTCTGTTTCTGTCGGTATTGTCCAACAAAATATCCGGAATTTTCCCCACTCCTAGTTTCAGTGCGGTTTTTTCATCGGGACTCATTTTACCTGATTTTACTTTGCTTTCGAGCTCATCCAGTACATTTGATAATTGAGTTCCAAGGAAAACCGACATGATGGCGGGTGGAGCCTCGTTAGCGCCCAAACGGTGATCGTTGTTGGCTCCAGCGATAGATGCCCGAAGAAGATCGGCATTGTCGTGAACGGCTTTAACTGTGTTGATAAAGAAGGTCAGGAACTGCAAATTGGTTTTTGGGGTTTTGCCCGGACTCAATAAGTTCTTTCCTGTATTGGTACTAAGGCTCCAATTGTTGTGTTTTCCGCTTCCATTCACACCTGCGTAAGGTTTTTCGTGCAATAACACGCGGAAATTATGTCTGCGGGCTACTTTTTCCATCACATCCATCAATAATTGGTTGTGATCCACGGCTAAATTACACTCCTCAAATACCGGAGCACACTCAAATTGATTAGGTGCAACCTCATTGTGGCGGGTCTTGATAGGAATGCCCAACTTTAAAGATTCGATCTCGAAATCACGCATAAAATGGGTTGCTCTGTCGGGAATGGAACCGAAATAATGGTCATCCAACTGTTGTCCTTTTGCTGGAATGTGTCCAAACAAAGCTCTTCCGGTCATAGCCAAATCGGGGCGCGCATTGAATAAAGCGTCATCCACCAAAAAATATTCCTGCTCCCATCCCAAAGT
>JBKJQG010000053.1:0-3864 GCA_046594925.1 Bacteroidia bacterium | reverse complement strand
CGGAGCCGTATATGTCGGCACATAATTGTAATTGGTATTCTTACAAAAGAAGCCTTCATTCACCAATTTCTTAAACCCATCGTTCCCGAATTTATCCCAAAAGCGATAAATGTAATCGTAGCGCATCTGGTCGATGACGATTCCGACAACCAACTTCGGTTTTGCAATAGGTTTTGCGACCGGTTTGGCTGTCTGTGCAACAGAGGTCAGCAAAACATTCAGAGCAATAAAAGAAGAAATAATTTTTTTATTCATGATACCTATTTTAAAAAATTAAGCAGTCTGTTTTGAAATAAAATAAACAAGAGCCACGCATACGGTGACACTGATGAGAATGTTGGCAATGGCCATTATCATATTTCCCGAACGCATCAGTTCCACGGTCTCATAACTGAAAGTCGAAAAAGTACTGAAGCCACCACAAAATCCGACAATGATCAAAGTTTTCAGAGCAGGGTTTGCATCCACCTTTCCGCTGAACATCCCGACCATCAATGCCAGAATGACGCAGCTCAAAATATTCGACAAAAGCGTGGCCAAAGGAAATGACGAACGAAAATTCGTCCTGATCACTTCAGAAATCCCGAAGCGGGCAAGACTACCGAGTCCTCCACCCAAGAATATGAGCAGTACATTATTCATTGTATACTTTTCTTTCGGTGAATTGACAGATCTTGAAAACCAATATTCCCAGTCCCATTCCCAGAATGGCACCGCAGGCTATGTCGGCCGGGTAATGAACCCCATTGTAGATTCTGCTGTAGGAAATAAACGCAGCCCAAATGAAAATAGCAAGCATGAAATACTTGATCTTGTGTTTGAATACCATAGACAGAAAAGTCGCTAATGCAAACGTATTGGCGGCATGAGAAGAAATGAAGCCATAAGTTCCACCGCAGCCGTCGTTCAAATGAACTTGAGATTGGATGAGTAAATTGTGACAAGGACGGTAACGCATAAATAGTTGCTTGAATGCGTGTACAGAGATCTGATCAGCGAGCACGATCACCAGAATCGCCCCCAATACTACGAGCCAAACCCTTTTGTTAAAATGTTTGTAGGATAAATAGAAGAAGAAAGCATAAAGCGGGATCCAGAAATATCGGTGGCTGGCCCAGAACATGATCAAGTCGAAAAAAGAGTTGTGCTTACTGTTGAGAAACAGAAAGAGGGAGGTGTCGAGTTCTTTTAGTGTGTCAATCACAGTCATGAAATTCTAAAATAGCTATTCAAAGTTGTCTGGAAGTATACTTTCCGTGAAAACTTCAAATTTGACTTGTTCGTATTTGAATAGTTTCGCCACCAGTAGATCCGATTGAGAATAATCCGACAATCGCACCCTTTTTACAACTTGTTTATAAAGATAAAAATACAATTCCAATTTCTCCTTGGGAATCTGATGACGGTTCATGGGATCAAAAACATATACCTTCAAAATTTTGTCAGTATCCATTTCAAATGTCATTCGTTTTGAAATGAGTGAAATGGATCGTTCGCCCAAGACTACAAAGCCTTTCACCTTTATTTTTAAGTTGTAATAAAGACCAGAAACCAGAACAAAAAGGCCACAGGAATAAAACAAAATTGTCTTAATGAACGACGGCACCAACACCATAAAATACAGCGCTTTGATCTCCCGCGGGTAATCACTGAACAACTGCAACGGCAATGTGATCAGAAAAATTATCAATGCTAGAATAAGAAGGGTTGACCACAAAAACTTCGACAGAAAAGGAACTTTCGTTATTAAATAAACCTCGAATGACCTTTTTTCACTCATTTAATAATCAAATCCGTTATCCTTTTCATTCAACTGTTTCCACAATTCATCTTTCAACTGAACAAGCCCTTTTCCACTTTGTGAAGAAAAATACATGACCGGAACCGTTTTCTTTTCCTTGAACTTTTTGTTCATGTCTTTTTTCATTTCTTCCAGCAACTCCTCATCCAGCATGTCGCATTTGGAAACAGCAAGGATGCGTTTTTTATGAAGCAACTCCGGATTGAACTTATCCAATTCATTCAGCAGGATCTTGTATTCTGCAATAATGTCGTCGGAATCAGCGGGCACTAAAAACAATAACGTGGAATTTCTTTCGATGTGTCGCAAGAAACGCAGACCGATCCCTTTTCCTTCACTGGCACCTTCAATGATCCCTGGAATGTCGGCCATTACAAAAGATTTGTAATCGCGGTATTCTACGATTCCCAAATTCGGAACAAGGGTAGTAAAAGGATAATTTGCTATTTCGGGTTTTGCAGCGGACACGACAGAAAGCAAAGTAGATTTTCCGGCGTTTGGAAAACCAACCAGACCAACATCGGCCAATACTTTTAATTCAAGAATTTTCCATTCATCTCTTCCATCCCCGCCCGGTTGAGCGTAACGTGGAGTTTGATTTGTTGACGATTTAAAATGATCGTTCCCCAATCCGCCTCGGCCTCCGGGAACTACAATTATTTCTTGTCCTTCTTCGGTGATCTCGCCTTCCACTTCTCCTGTTTCCGCATCGCGGATGATTGTCCCCAGAGGAACATCCAGGATCTCATCTTTTCCTTCGGCACCGGTCATGCGGGCACTTCCGCCACTTCCTCCCGGTTCAGCGATGATGTGTTTGCGATATTTTAAGTGAATGAGGGTCCAGAACTGCTTGTTCCCCTTTACTATGATGTGTCCGCCCCGGCCTCCGTCGCCTCCATCCGGACCGCCTTTAGCTGTTAGCTTACTGCGGTGCAAGTGCACCGAACCTGCGCCTCCTTTTCCAGAGCGGCAGCAAATTTTAACATAATCTACGAAATTCGAATCCATTCTTTTTATTCCCCTTCTTATACCAATACTTAGCTCAATTTATCTGAAGGATATTTTGAGTTTAGCATTGTAAATGCCGATTCTGTGTCTTTTACAGATACTGCTTCGGCATATCACCTGATCAACAAAAACTTATCTTTTTTTCTTTCCGGCTTTTTTAGCTGCTGATTTTTTAGCTACTTTCTTAACCGGCTTTTTCACTGCTTTCTTAACTGCTTTTTTAATTGCTTTTTTAGGAGCAGCCTTTTTAGCAACTTTCTTAATTACTTTTTTTACCACTTTCTTTTTAGGAGCGGCCTTCTTAACTATTTTCTTAGTTACTTTTTTAGGAGCGACCTTCTTCACTGCTTTCTTAACAACCTTTTTAGGAGCAACTTTTTTAGCGGCTTGTTTAGGTGCAACTTTCTTAGTGGCTGCTTTCTTAGGAGCAGCCTTTTTTACAACTTTAGCAGGCTTTTCAGCCTTTTTTGCGGGTACTTTTGCTGCTGGTTTTGCCTCTTTCTTCGGAGCCTCCTTTTTAGAAGCTTTGTTATCATCCTTAGGAGAAACAAAAATCTTTTCTTCTGAAGGTCTGAAAGCAATCACCGATTTTGCAGAGCGCGGATCGATCACCGCACACAAATTCGTGAAGATCTGTTCTACCGTGCCGATTCCGTTTACCGGTCTGAATTTCCCCTGAGTAGTATAGTATGCTTTTAATGGTGCTGTCTTGTTGTTGTATTCCTGGATGCGGTTGCGGATGACTCCTTCATTCTGATCATCGGGACGTCCGCTTTCCATTCCTCTTAACAATAAACGTTTTGTCAATTCAGCGTCGCTCACTTCCAAAGCCAGCATCATGGTGATGGAGGTATGTTTTTCAGAAAGCAATTGGTCTAGTGCTTCTGCCTGACCTTCGGTACGCGGAAACCCGTCAAAGATGAACCCCTTTGCATTTGGATTTTTGTCCAGTTTAGAACTGATCATTCCAATCACCACTTCATCAGGCACCAATACTCCGGCATTCATGAGCATCTGAGCTTCTAGTCCCAGTTGGGTTCCTGCAGCAATTTCGC
>JBKJQG010000044.1:0-2502 GCA_046594925.1 Bacteroidia bacterium | reverse complement strand
CCTCCTTTTCTATATTTGCACCTCGAATCCAAATTATAACAATGGCTCAACCGAATTTTGTAGAAGAACTCCGCTGGCGCGGGATGGTACACGATGTAATGCCGGGAACGGAAGACTTGCTTTCAAAAGAAAAAACCTCCGGCTATATTGGTTTCGATCCAACAGCCGATTCGCTGCACATTGGCCATTTGGTTCAGATTATGACGCTCGTACATTTTCAGCGAAGCGGGCATAAACCAGTTGCTTTGGTTGGAGGAGCTACGGGCATGGTGGGCGATCCTTCCGGGAAATCTGCTGAACGCAATCTACTGTCTGAAGAAATACTTCGACACAACGAGGCTTGCGTTAAAAAGCAACTTGAGAAGTTCCTCGATTTTAGTGCTGGCTCAGCTTCTGCAGAACTAGTAAATAATTACGATTGGTTTAAAGGCCTCGGCTTCCTGGATTTTATCCGAGACATCGGTAAACACATCACCGTAAATTACATGATGTCGAAAGACTCTGTGCAAAAACGATTGGAGTCGGGGTTGTCGTTTACGGAATTTACGTATCAGTTAGTTCAAGGCTATGACTTTTTGTGGTTGTACGAAAACAAGAATTGCAAACTTCAGATGGGTGGCTCCGATCAGTGGGGTAACATTGTTACCGGAACGGAGTTGATCAGACGAAAAGCAAATGGAGAGGCTTTCGCGCTTACAACCAAACTCATTACAAAAGCAGATGGAACTAATTTAGGTAATACCGAAGCAGGTAATATATGGCTTGATCCTAAAAGAACATCATCTTATAAATTCTACCAGTATTGGTTAAATGTATCGGATGAAGATGCGGTCAACTTCATCAAAATATTTACGCTTCGATCGAAAGAAGAAATTGATGCATTAATCGCTGATCATAATACTGTTCCTCATTTAAGAAAGCTTCAACAGGTTTTAGCAGAAGACATTACGGTTAGAGTTCATTCCCAGGAAGATTTCCAACAAGCAGTGAAGGCTTCCTCTATCCTATTTGGAAATTCAACTACCGAAGAATTAAAAACGCTGGATGAAGATACCTTGCTCGCGGTGTTTGAAGGTGTACCTCAAACTGTAATCTCGAAATCTGATTATGAGGACTGTGCTACAACCACTGACTTACTTTCGACCAACACCCAAAACTTAGTATTCCCTTCCAAAGGTGAGGCCCGCAAAATGATTCAGGCTGGTGGTGTGAGTATCAACAAAATCAAATTGACTGATCCTAATCAAAAACCCTCTTTTGATTTATTGCAGGGAAAATACCTGCTCACCCAAAAAGGGAAGAAGAATTACTTTCTATTAATTATTGAATAATCTCCAATGTCGTTTACTTAAACTTTTCTTTACGACCTTACCTCGTTCCTCTCTGGAAGAAAGGATGTTAGCTGACCTTAAGTAAATGACATTGAAATTCCTGAATGATGTTACCCTTTTCATACCGACATGAGAACGTTAACAGAAGGCTATTGTCTCCGTTCATATAAAACCAGATAAGAAGTTTGGCGTCCGGATGTGTAGTCAATATTTTCGGGTACTTAAATCTTTTAACCGACATGAAATTTAAACGTGTTATTCTGGGTGCCGTGGCGTCTGCCTTTGCCGTATTCGTTCAAGCCCAATCGCCAGAAAAAATTGACTCGGCTGTTTATGCAAAATTAAAAAATGAAGAGACGGATCGCTCGCAGGTAATGGACATTCTCAGCATGCTCACAGATGTTAACGGTCCACGACTTACAAACTCTCCCGGATATAAAACCGCAGCCAACTACGCAAAGAAAACAATGGAAGGCTGGGGACTTGCTAATGCTCACTTTGATTCCTTCGGAGAGTTTGGAAAAGGTTGGCAAGTGAAAAAGTTTGGACTGAGTGCAGTTGCACCAACCTACTTCAATATCATCGGTAACCCGAAAGCATGGTCACCCGGAATTAAAGGAACCATTTCTGCTGAAGTCGTTTACTTAAATGTAAAAACAGAAGAAGACCTGGAGAAATATAAAGGCAAGTTGAAAGGAAAAATTGTTCTCTTCAATTTTCCGATTGTACCCAAGCCGCATTTTGAAGCAGAAGCATCACGCGTTGCCGATTCGTCATTATTGAAAATGGCCAACGCAAGGGCAAAAGATCGTGCCGCCAACAGCAGACGATTTGGCACTGGAGCTCCAGAAGATATTACCTACAAAAAATGGTTGCTCTGCCAGACTGAAGGCGCAATAGCAATATTGGAATGCAGTCGTGGTGATCATGGAACGTTGTATCCGCAAGCTGCAACTGTTCCATATGCACCAAGTGTTCCGGCAGCCGATCGTGTTCGTGCCCATTCCGCCAAGGCTCCTAAAATTCTCCCTCAGGTATTAGTTGCTTCCGAACATTACAATCGCTTAGTAAGACAAATTGAAAAAGGTATTGTCGTTAAGCTGGAACTAACATTGGAAACGGAGTTCACTCCTGCTGAAGACGGGTTCAATGTGATTGCCGAAATACCGGG
>JBKJQG010000224.1:0-30945 GCA_046594925.1 Bacteroidia bacterium | reverse complement strand
CGAGAGAGTTCTATAAGTTCAGGGTTTCGGCATGGCACCTTACTAAGGACATTTTCCTGATGGCTGTAGGAGTCATCTCTGCAGGGTTCGGTCTGGAAAGTTTTTTGCTTCCCAGTTCTTTCATCGACGGCGGTGTAACGGGCATCTCACTTCTCACCGCCGAAGTCACCAAGTATCCTTTGCAGGTCCTCATCCTGGTCATCAACATTCCCTTCATCATTTTGGGCTACAAACAAATGGGGAAACCCTTCGCCATTAAAAGCATCTTCGCCATCATCGCATTGGCTTTAGCCTTGACTTTTGTGCATTACCCCATCATCACCCAGGATAAATTATTGGTTTCGGTTTTTGGAGGCTTCTTCCTCGGTGCCGGAATCGGATTTGCCATCCGCGGTGGTGGCGTACTGGACGGGACCGAGATCCTGGCCATTTATTTAAGCAAGCGCACCGGTTTGACGTTGGGCGACATTATTCTGGTTTTCAACATACTGATCTTCTCTGTCGCGGCTTACGTTCTTTCTATCGAAACCGCCTTGTATTCAATCCTGGCCTACCTTGCAGCCTCAAAAACGGTGGATTTTATTATTGAAGGGGTAGAAGAGTATACCGGAGTAACTATCGTATCTTCGCACTCTGAAGACATCCGGCTGATGCTGACCGAAAAAATGGGACGCGGTGTGACTATCTATACCGGAAAGCGCGGTTTTGGAAAACGCGGTGAGAACACCATCGATCTCGATATTGTTTATACAGTAATCACCCGTCTGGAGATCGGGAAGTTACAGACAGAAGTTCAGAAGATCGATCCGAATGCTTTCATAGTAATGAACGCAGTTAAAGACACCAAGGGTGGCATGATAAAAAAGCGCCCTTTACAACATTAAATTTTTTTAAAGATGTGGAGATATTTAGCAAATAAAATTTTACGCAACAAGGTCACCTTTGTCCTTGTGCTTTTGATCATCACCGTCTTCATGGGTTATGAAGCAACTAAGATCCAGCTGACCTACACATATCCGGCTATCCTTCCAGCCGATGATCCTACTTATATTCAGTATGAGAATTTCCGGAACATGTTCGGGGAAGACGGCAGTGTGATGGTGATCGGACTGGAGGACAAGGATTTTTACCAGCTTGAAAAATTCAACGACTGGTATGAACTGAGCGGCAAGATCAAAAGCATCGAGGGAATCAAGGAATTGATGTCGGTCGGAAAACTTTTTAACATTCACAGGAACGACAGTCTTAGTAAATTCGATTTCAAACCCATCATTACGAATGCCCCTAAAACACAGGCAGAGCTCGATAGCCTGAAAAAAGTGATCGAGTCGCTTCCTTTTTACGAAGGGTTAGTATACAACAAGGAAACCGGAGCGAGTCTGATGGCGATTACTTTCAGCAAGAAAGATCTGAACTCAAAAAGCAGGATCGAGATCGTCGGACAGATCAAAGAAATGGCAGATGCTTTCGCAAAAAAATACAATTTAGAATTGCATTATTCCGGAATGCCTTATGTGCGGACGGCCTTGATGCAGAAAGTTTCTCACGAGATGGGGTTGTTCATGGGATTGGCGGCTTTGGTGATGGTGATTATCCTTTGGTTGTTTTTCCGCTCTTTCAATTCTGTTTTCTTTTCGGTCTTGGTTGTAGCCGTTGGTGTGATCTGGTCGCTGGGAACAATTTCGTTGTTGGGTTATAAGATCACCATGCTTTCCGGATTGATCGCTCCGCTCATCATGGTCATCGGAATTCCGAATTGCGTTTTTCTCATCAACAAGTATCAGGGCGAATACTTAAAGCACGGTAATAAACCGAAAGCGTTGACGGTGATGATCGAGACGATGGGTGTTTTGCTGTTCCTGGCAAACGTGACTACAGCAATCGGTTTTGGAGTTTTATATTTTACGAATAGTTCAATGTTGGTCGAGTTTGGTGTTGTTGCCGGAATCAATGTGCTGGCGACGTATTGCATCACGTTGATTTTGATTCCAATCATCCTCACGTATCTTCCTCCTCCGACAGCCAAACAGACCAAGCATCTCGAAGGTGTAAAAATAAATAAACTGCTTGCCTGGGTGGATCACTTGGTGCATAACAAACGCAAGCAGATCTATTGGGTGATCACGGTCATTACCTTGATTGCGGCTTATGGTTCCAGTAAAATAAATGTTACTGGATTTGTCGTAGATGATCTTCCAAAGAATGATCCTGTGAATGCCGATCTGCGTTTCTTTCAGGAAAATTTTCATGGGGTTCTTCCTTTTGAAGTTTATATCGATACAAAAAAGCCAAACGGAGTGTTTGCTGATAATGGTGCAACACTATACAAGATCAAGCGTCTGCAAAAAGTATTTGCCGAATACGAGGAATTCTCCAAACCGCTTTCAGTAGTGGAAGGGTTAAAGTTTTCTTACCAAGCTTTTAAAGACGGTGAGAAAAAATATTACATCCTTCCCGGTATCATGGAGCTCAAGGATCTTTCTAGCTATACTTCTACGGTGAAAGGGAAAGAAAACAAGCTGACTTCTTTCATCGATTCCAGTAAACAGTTCACGCGCGTGAGTTTTCAGATGGCTGACATCGGTTCAGATAAAATGAAAAAGCTGGTGGCGGAACTTGAACCAAGAGTGGATTCTATTTTTGACCCTAAAGAATACAATGTGGAACTGACCGGGCAGAGTCTGATGTTCTTAAAAGGAAATGTTTACTTGTTGAAAAATCTTTTCGAAAGTTTGTTGATAGAGATTCTATTAATCGCCATTGTTGGAATCGCATTGTTCCGCTCTGTGAGAATTATTTTGCTTTCAAAGATCCCTTGTCTGATCCCGCTCATCATCACAGCAGGTATCATGGGCTATCTCGGCATTCGATTCAAGCCTTCAACCATTTTGATCTTTAGCATTGCTTTCGGAATCTCTTCGGATGGTACAATCTACTTCCTGACCAAGTATAGGCAGGAATTGAAAAAATTGAATTCCACAGTCGCAGGTTCCATTTCTATTGCGATCCGGGAAACGGGACTGAGTATGGTCTACACGGCCGTAATTCTTTTCTGCGGATTTGCCATTTTTTCTGCCTCCGGTTTTGGCGGAACAGCAGCGATGGGAATTTTGATCTCCATAACACTTTTAGTAGCGATGTGTACCAACTTGGTATTGCTTCCGGCTATTCTTTTGTCGATCGACAAACGCACTAGTAAGCGCGAAGCGAAAGCTAAGGCTTTCATAGAGATGAATCCGGAAGAGGATTCTTAGCATAGTCAAGCGTTGGCTATGCAGCGTGGATTAATTGCCTTTGGATATGGCTTTGATAATTCTTAAAGAGTATAAATTTATCTCCATTGACTCAGGTGTTCGAATCACCTGAACGGCTCAGAGTGAACCCACAGCCTTTGCCGATAAAAAAATGCTTTTAATATCGGTGGCAGCGGGGTTCTTTTTTTGCGGATAAATTTATTACATTTGGTAGAATTGCTTCCAGACGACACGCCATTTTTATGAAAAAATATTTCGTTTTTTTATTGGTATTTCCTTTTCTGCTAAAGCAGGGAGATGTGTGTGCTCAAAAAAGCGAAATGGATTCCCTGCTTGCTGTTTTAAAAAAGCCGATGTCAGACTCCCTTGTCGGCGACACCTATACAAAATTGTTTTTTCTGAATGAATTTTCCGATTCTGCATCCGTGATAAAATACCTGGATGAGTATAAAAAATTTGCGTTTTCTAAAAACAATAAAAGAGAGCTGGCCATTGTTTTTCGATTGTATGGTTTCTTTTACGATGATCATGCAATGTATCCCGATGCCATCAAAAGTTATGAAACGGCGTTGAAGTATTCTAAAGCGATCGGCGATAAAAAGGGAGTGGCCACAGCAATGGGCAATATCGGATTGATATACGGAGGCCAGGGAGATTATGATGCTGCGTTGCGTCAGCATTTGGCGGCATTGAAAATGGATGAGGGTATAAATAATAAAGCCGGACAAGCAAGACATTTAGGGAATATCGGTCTGGCGTATTATTATAAAGGACAATTTCCGGATGCCATCAGGAATTATTTAAAAGCCTTGAAAATGCATGAGGAATTAAACAATAAAGGAGGCCAGTCGCGGCAAATTGGAAATATAGGTGGAGTTTATCATGAATTGAAGGAATATCCTAAAGCGCTTAATTTTTATTTAAAGGCACTTAAAATTGAAGAGGAGTTGGGTAATACGAAAGACATTTCAAGGCATTTGGGCAACATTGGCTTGGTGTACAATGCGATGAAGAATGCAGATAAAGCACTTGAATACAATTTGAGATCGTACGAAATGATAAAAGAGTCCGGCGACAAATATTACATCGCTTATGCGCTAAATAACATCGCTACGGATTATAGATTAAAAGGGGATATTGAGAGAGCACTTCAATACGATAAGGATGCCTTGGTAATGAGAGAGGAAATCGGCGACGAAAAAGGCTTAGCAGAAAGCAATGCGAATATCGGCTCCGGCTACATGGACCTCAACGATTATAAACGGGCAGAAAAATATTTGTTGATAGCTTTAGCCATTTCGGACAAGAATGGCTACTTGAACATAAGTTCGCAAATTGAATTGTTGTTGAGCCAGTTGTATGAAAAATTAAAGGATGCTCCCAAGGAATTAGTTCACTACAAAAAGCACATTCAGATCAGAGACAGTGTTTACAACGTTGAGAATGCTAAAAAGTCGTTTGAGCTGCAAATGCAATACGCGTTTGATAAAAGAATAACAGCAGATAGTATCCAAGTTGTCGCCGACAAACAAATTGCTTTAGCTGAATTAAAACAGGGAAAGCTTCAGCGTTACGCTCTCTTTGCCGGGTTGATGGTTGTCTTGTTTTTTACGGGATTGCTTTTTAACAGATTCAGAATAATTAAAAAGCAAAAGATCATTATTGAAGAGCAAAAGGAATTGGTGGAAATGCAGAAGGACCTGGTGGAGCAAAAGCAAAAGGCAATGATCGATTCGATCCAGTATGCGAAAAGAATTCAGAAGAGTTTGTTGCCTACAGAGAAATACATCGAACGGGTGATGAATAAACTCCATCGAAAGTAAGTTTAGTTGAAAGCACCCCCTTTTGCTGTGGCGGATATCGCTTCTATTGAATTATTATTTTTTTATTTACTATCACCTTGTTCTCGGAAAGTATTTCCACGAAATAGATCCCGGCGGAGATCTCATCTTTCTCTATCACAAATTGTTTTCCCGAAAATTCAGTAGAACGGAGCTCATTGCCTAAAAGCCCTTTGATCTTTATCACAAGGTTTGTCTGTGCTTGTGAAAATGTAAGGGTGCTGGCACCAATGAACGGGTTGGGATAAATTGTCATTGCTCCCACAAGAGCATTCTCTACAATGCTTGTGACCGTCATTAAGTAACAAGTTGATGTATCTGTACATCCATTTTGGGTGACCGCTACTGCGTAGCTGCCGGTACCACTTGGACTGAAGTTCTGTGCTGTTGCACCCGAAATGGTTGTATTCGCGGCACAATTGAGCCATTGGTAAATAGCTGGAGTGGCAGTGGCACTTAAGACAGATGCGGAGGGAACGACAGATGTATCAACGGTATTCACCGATAGATTTGTGGTCACAATGCTATCGCAAGAAGAGAAGGAACTCAGTGTATCGGTGTAAGTGCCACTTGTTGCATATACGCTTGTTCCTACCGTAATGCTTTGTCCTGCACATATCACTGGCGATTGCGACGTGGAGTAAATTGGAGATACAGTGAGGTTGGTGGTTCTGATGCTGTCGCAACCATTTATGGTAGCTAAAGTATCCACATAATTTCCTGTGCTTGAATACACATTGCTTCCTACAGTTATTGTTTGACCGCTGCACAAAGCAACGGTAGAAGAGGATGAATAGGTGGGATAGACGTTGACAGTTAAAGTGGCTGTATTCAGAATGATGATTGGTGGGCCCGCTTTTGTTACTTTACAATAAACCGTATTGCCACTTATAAGCGAAGAGGATGTATAATTTGCAGCTGTTGCGCCACTTACTGCCGAACCGTTTAAATACCACTGATAGCTTGGGGAAGGGCCCATGCTGATACTCGAAGCTGTAAATGTGATCGGACTGTTAGGGCAAATTCCTAGCGAAGTGCTGGTGATGTAAACGGAAGGAGGTGCTGCCAGATAGCGGCAGGAAGTACTGTCAATACATGTTCCCATGTTAATCACACAATAATAGTATCCTGAAGAATCGGGACTAAAGTTTGGTACTAGCCCTTCAGCAACAATCGCTTGGTTGGAACATTTTTTCCAAAGATAGTAAGCATTTGCTGTGACTGTCATCACCGTTGTGTCGCTTGAAATGGTAGCTGCCGTATTAATTGTTGAACATACTGTTCCATACTTTGCAACATATCCTCCTATGCCGGTATTGAGATTATACGTGGCTGCCGAAGGATCTATGTCAAACGGGGCGGAATCTTCCCCTGCTCCAACAATAAAAACACTTCCTTTCTCATCGGCTGCTATGCCTACAGATTGTCCATACGTAGCATCAGCAATAAGAAAGCCCCAGGCATTTGTTCCATCCTTGTTATATTTTGCGACCAATTTTTTATTGATTCCACCTGTAGAAAGTGTTTTTCCTGGCTGAAGTGTAATGGTGCCGTTTAATTGTACTGTTATAAAGGCATTACCGGCATTGTCGAGGTCAAAAGCAAGTTGGCCTGCGCCTGTTGAGTATCCTGGAGCCGACAAAGGATAGTTGTATATCAAGGTTCCAGAAGTATTGTATTTCGACAAGGTAGCGAAGCGCATCACATAAATGATATCATCACAGTCGGTTTGGATGGTTGTTTGGGGATGGATCGTGAGAGAGTGCGGACCGCTTTTCTTTGCCCACATAAAATTGAATGTAGAAGAATATTTTGCCAAAAAATAATTCATGTTCAAGGCAGATGAAGTAAGTGTGTAGGTAGCAGCAGAAGGATCAAAATCAGTATTGTCACTCATTGTTCCAGCAACAATCAGATTGTTTTGATGATCAAAGGTTACGCTGGTGCATTCAGATACCCCGCCAGATGATGTTTCAGGGATGCCGAGCCCACCCAAATAATTTCCGGAATTGTCGTATTTCGCAAAAAAAGCTCCGCCACTTAAAATGGCGACCCCCGGACCCGGATCAAAATCCATGCTTGGGGAATAATCCATGGCCCCTCCAATGGCAATGGAACCATCGGGAGCAACTGCGATGCTGAACGGTTCTACCCATCTACCACTAACTCCAATTGTTTTTACCCAAACAAATTGTCCAGATGCGTTTAACTTCAAGATGAATGCAGTGCCTTGACAACAAGTGCTGACAGAAGAAAGCGGGGGCATAATTACAGCATTATTTTCTTCGGGATCAAAGTCAGTAGCTTTCGTGTAAAATCCAGTGGCGTATACGTTTCCATTGTTATCTACAGCTAGCGAGGCACCTTTGTCATCTACGCCTCCACTGCCCGTACTTCCGAAGGGGTAAGCCCATTGTAGGATCCCGTCGTTATTGTATTTGGCAATGAATCCATCGTTGTCGCCGCTTGTTCCTGCTCCTAGGTGGTTAATGACTCCATCGCTGCCTCCCCAAAGATTCATGCGCAATGTGGAACCGTTGTAAAAGTATCCGGTCACATAAAAATTTCCATATTGATCTGTAATCAATGTTTTGTCGGGTCCAAAGTAAGCTCCGCCTTGCCAATAGCTTCCCCATGCTAATGCAGGATTTCCGGGATTTGAATTTTGCAAACGCTGAACACACTGTGTAGTATCGGTGCATCCACCCGAACTGATGATCGCGGCATAACTGTCGTTGTTGGGAGGAAAATAATAGGAATTGGTTTGCCCGGGAACAACAGAGTTATCAGTACAATTTATCCATTGAAAACTTGTACCAACAGGGTTGAAACAGCGTAGCGTATCTCTGGTGCATGAAAACCGTGTGTCGGGCTGGTTGACGGTAAGATTAAGTGTTACAATACTATCGCAAGCACCTGCGGAATTATAGATCCATCTGTGTGAACCTGTTTGGTTGTAAGTGGAATCTCCAAAAGTATAAGTTGCATCTCTACAGATGGCCGATGAAATAGTTGTGTAGCTTGGCGTACAGAGGGAATATTCTATCAGTAATGGTTGATTCACAGAGCCATTCGTAGTATATTGAACAACACCCGGTCCCGGATCTAAATCACCCGTGCCCCTCAGACCCAAAGGCAAAAACACTCTTTTCGCATCGCCAATGCTTACGTTTTTAATATTCTTAAATGCATTAGAGGACACTTTAATTGCTGTTTTGAAATTCCCACTTGAGCTGTATAGCCCCAAAAACACATCGGGTTCAGGAGCGGTAACTGAGGTAAGAGAAAAATTGGCAGCCCCAGGATCAAAATCAACGGTGGCGGTAAAATCTCCGAGAATCAAAATGTCTCCTGTCGTATTTTCTATCACTCTATATAGGATACTACTGGAACTGTTTAAACTAAAATTCCAATAATAGTTTAAAGTCGTATCCAAGCGGATCACATATGGGCCGGCATTCGTTAGTATGCTGGTGCCAGCAGTTGGATCCGCATCAAACGTCGCGAAGCAGTCGCCCGAAACAATTACATTTCCCAAGCCTGCAGAGGAGATGTGCGGAATGTTTTGAGTGGCCCACAAAACTGAGTTTTTGAAAATTAGTGAAGTATCATATTTTGCAACAAATGTTTTTGACACCCCCGCCGTATTTTGCAGGTTGGCCACTCCCAAAGGATTAAAATTTACTTGACCATAAAGATATCCAGCTGTATAAACAGTATTGTTCTCGATAAAAAGTTCTCCGGAGTTTCGGCTGGAAGAGCTTGCTCCTGTGAGAAATAAAGCATGAATTACATTTTTGGCGGGAGATAATTTCAACAGGATCACATCGTAAGAGGCGCCGCTTCCGGCGGAAACAATGTTGTTGACACCTGCGCCTGGATCAATGTCCAGGGTGCCTTTGAAATTTGCATACAGGTATAAGTTGTTGCTTTGATCAAAAGCAATGGAAGTAAGATTCGAAGAATATGAATTCATCATGTATGCCCACACAAACTGACCTGAAGCATTTAGCTCGATTATATAACCGCTTCCTTGGGCAGCAGCATTTAACGTAAAAACTCCCGGACCTGGATCAGCATCGAAGGAAGTGTACTCCAGTCCGTAGATATAAATGTTGCCAACATTGTCCTCGGCGATTCTTGAAGGCTCTCCTCCCATGCTTACATTCCATTGCAATCGTCTTTGCTGATCGTATTTTGCTACGGTGCAACCGTTTGTTATTTCCGCGTAGCGACTTGGATCAACATCAAAATTTCCAGCTCTATATAATGCAAGAATACTATTGTCGGCCTTAATTACTACATCAATTGCCCAGCCGTTCCCTGTTAAATTGGAACCCTGATGCCTGACGTAATTAAAACTTTGGGAATAAACGCAGGTTGAGAATAGCAGGAGCTGCAGGATCAGTAATGCTTTTATTTGTTTCACGGCCGAAAGATTAGGTAATGGTGGAGTATGCATTAGCTAAAGAGTTGAAATCGAGTCAGAATTATAGCTAAAATAACACATATTTAGAACTAGTGCAAAGAAATTTTTGTTTGTCTGAAAAACTGTTGATTTCACTCACTGAGGGTGCCCGTAGGCGCTAGGCTCCGCCTAGTGACGTTGTTGAAAATTAAACTCCAGCCTAATTAATCTCTGAAGCAGATAAGAATTCAGCGAGATCTTACAGATGAAGATGCATTAATAAAACCGAATGATTGTAATTGAAATGTAAGCAAAGCTTACAAAAAAGACTGTCACTAGGCGGAGCCTAACGCCTACGTCATAACTGACTTCTTAGCGTATAAGGGGACTTTCGAAAAAGCGATTGTCATAACGCAAAGGCATAAAAAAGCCCCACATTTCTGTGAGGCTTTATCTGTGTTACCCACTGGGATCGAACCAGTGACACGAGGATTTTTAGCACTCTGCTTTCTCCTTAGAAAAGACAATTAACTATTTGAATTTAAAATTATTTACTGAATCGCTATTTTTTATGCGTGCGATTTCTTTACTTGTCTTTCGTATCAGTCGGTAATTACTAATTCGTTTGTGGCAATGACTTTGCTATCTTGTGTCAGCCGAAGAAAATATAGTCCACCCGGAAGATTGTCGCAGTAAAAATGGATTGTTTGCCCCTCGAGATTATTTATTTGTTTTACTGTTTGCCCCTGTGTATTGTATACTGTTAAGGTCGCGTCCCTTAAAATATTGCCTACATGCAAAGTCGTCCCAACAGAAAAAGGATTTGGAAAAACATTTATAACAGTTTCATTATTAATTTCTGCAACGCCTGTGGTGGCATCATAATATTTCGCGAACATTGCATCGTCAAGCCCAGCGGAAGTATAGCCGGCGGTTCCAGTTCCCGGGTCAAAATCAACTGTGTTCGGAACTTCGCCTGCAATGAGGAAATATCCCCCAGAAACAAAATCGATCACATGGCTTTGATCAACGCCAATTCCCCCAATCGTAACTGACCAGTAATACGATCCGTCAGCGTGATACTTGGCGAAGAAAATGTCCCAGCTTCCTGCGGAAGTTGAACTAGCAGATCCTGTTCCCGGGTCAAAATCGGCAGAACCGCTAAATTGGCCAGTAAGCAGAATGCTTCCTAAAGCATCAAACGCAATGCAATTGGCCAGATCGGTGCTTGTTCCTCCAATATTTTTTGCCCAAACGTAATTTCCGCTATTGTCATATTTCATAAAAAAAATATCTTCCGCTCCTGCTGACATAAGATTGGCAGTTCCCGTTCCTGCATCGAAATCGGAAGTCCCGGTAAAGTACCCTGCCACATAAATATTTCCTCCCGCATCCAGCAGAATTGAATTTCCTGCATCATCGCCAGCGCCTCCTATACTCTTTGCCCAAATATAGTTTCCGCTGTTATCATATTTGGCGAAAAACATATCCCAGCTTCCAACAGAAGTAAGGTTAGCCGTTCCTGTTCCTGGGTCAAAATCGCAGGTGCCGTCATATTGCCCTGTTACATAAACATTGTTACTGGCGTCCAATGTTATATTATAGCCAAAATCATCAGCATTGGTGGTATTGTCAATACTTTTGGCCCATACGTAATTACCATTACCGTCGTACTTGGTGAAAAATATATCCCAGCCCCCGCTAGATATTAGATTAGCCGTTCCGACTCCTGCATCAAAATCGCATGTACCCATGAATTGGCCGGTTACGTATACACTACCGCTGGCATCCAAAATCATTTTAGAGGGATAATCGTCTCCATTACTCACGTCTCCGAAATTCTTGGCCCAAATATAATTACCATTATTGTCGTATTTAGCAATGTAAACATCGAAGCCACCGTTGGATGTAAGATTAACGGTTCCTATTCCCGGATCGAAATCGGCTACATCGCTGAACAAACCTGTGACGTATATATTTCCTGACGCATCCAACTTGATTCCTTGGCCTTCTTCATCACCTATACTTCCCACAGCCTTGACCCAAATCAGATTGCCGTTTGCGTCATATTTGGCAAAAAACATATCGCCTGCGCCAAATGAGGTGAAATTAAGGGTTGCTACGCCTGGGTCAAGGTCGGCAGTGCCTTCAAAAATACCGGTTACATAAATATTTCCGGAGGCATCGTGGGTAATATCAAAGATTTCATCATCCAAAGTGCCTCCCATTCCATTGGACCATTGATGTGTTTGCGCATTGGTACTCAGGCCAACTATGGAGAGTAAAATGATTAATAAGAGTTTTGCTTTCATTGTCTATGTGTTTTGGTTTTCTAATATTTTTATTAATTTCAAAGGTCGAACTAATTGTGTCATTATTTTCGATATGTGCTAATGCCAATATTGTGGAAATAAAAATCAGGATAAAGATTGAAATATATGGTTCATTTTTTTCAAAAAAACTTCTATGTTTCAAAAAAAGATCATAAATCTGTACACATTCTGAAGTTAATGTGGGTTAGGTCATAGCAGCGATGAGGTGTTAAAGAAGCACTATCTGTCGAGTGCCCACATTGCCCGTGGATTGAGCGACTTTAGGCTGTTTTGATCTTTTCCTCAAAAAATTATCGCACACCAATATAGCACACCAAGGCATAAAAAAAGCCTTCACATTTCTGTAAAGGCTTGATTTTGATGGTGGTACCCACTGGGATCGAACCAGTGACACAAGGATTTTCAGCACTCTGCTTTGTTCGCAATGACTGACAATCAAGAACAATTCCTTACAAAAAATGACATTTTGATCTTCCTGAAAGCAAAATCGCACACCAATATCGCACACCAAAACAAGTTACAATTAAAACAGATTTATTGCTTAATGATTTTCTTATTTATCGTCTGAGATCCATTGTGAAGTTGAATAAAAAGCAGCCCAGGCGGAAGATCACTTAGATCCATCTCGATAAAGATATAACGTATTTATTTGGCTATCACTTTATGAGTGATGTAATGAGTTCCATCTGAGATTTCCAGAAAATAAATTCCTCCAGAAATATTTTCTCCGCCAGCGTTCACGTTAATCGTGTTCTGCCCTGTGTGTAGCGTGTTTTCATCCACCGCCCAAACAGCCTGTCCCAATACATTTTTTAGTTTAACGCTGAACAGGTTTTTGTCTGATATATTTAACGTTACTGTAAAAGTATTGCTGAATGGATTTGGAAATATCAATGTTCCAAAAGGATCATTGGTCATTTCATTTATTCCGGAAGCATTCAATACAGTTACATAATTGGTCATCACAAGTGTGTCGTTATCGCAAAGTCCGTTTACTGCAATAAGCGTTACAACGTATGTTCCTGTTGAGGTATAGAAGTGCGAAGGGCTTACACTTGTCGCAGTAGTGCCGTCTCCAAAATTCCAGAGATACGATGTTGCATCGAGTGAACCGTTGTTAAATGTTGCTATTGCCGAAGGCAGATAAATCATTGTATCTGTGGTGCTGAACAATGCCTGCGGTTTTGGGTTGATAACAATGTAGCTGGTTCTTATCAATGAATCCGTTCCTCCGGGACCGGTACCTACAAGAGTAACATTGTATGTCCCCGGGCTATATGTAATGATTGGGTTTTGAGTATAGCTTGTGTCAGGGTATCCGCCAGGGCATAACCATAGCCAGCTGCTTACATTAGAACTGGAATCGGTAAACTGAACAAAATCGCCAGCGCATCCTGTAGTGATATCGGAGCCAAAATTTATAAATGGCGCAGCTAGGAATGTTTGTCCGTTACTTACAGTTGCAGCGCTATACAATCCTGCTCCATCCAATGATTTTACACTGTAATAATAAGTGCTTGTATTCAAAAGAGTCAGGCCAGTAGAAGTAACGGTGGCAGAAGTTCCGTTGTTTGTCCATGCTACGATATTAGAATCGCCTGGGGTATCACCAATTGCATATAAATACGAATCCAATGCAGAGTGAGGATCTGTGCTTGCGCTCCAGTTCGCAGAAAGCTGGCCGGGAGTGATAACTGTATCGATGTCAGTAGCCGTTCCATCATTAATCGTTGATACAACTGACGGAGAGGTCCAGTCAATATTACTGAATGAAGAATAAATTGCTGAAATATTCCCCGCCACATCCCTTGAGAGTGAATTGATATTACACGAAGGTGTAAGAGGATCGGGATTTTGATACCTTACATCAGCGGCAGCAGAGCCTATAGAAACAATTGCAGACGCAGTTCTGGAGCGGTATACATTAAAGTCGTCCACCGTTGAGTTACTGTTCCCTGTTCTGAAAGAAACTTCTCCACCGGCTGTTAACGGGACAGGGTCGGTATAGGAGTCGATAAACATATTGTCTCTGTATACTGAAATAGTACCTGTTGCAGGGTTGTAAAATATTTTATAATCATATACTTGGTTAACATTTGTTGTGATCAGTGTTGTTTTTTTGATCGTTAAAACATCGCTTAACCCTTTCTGAAATTCTATTTTTGCCTGGTCGGGTCTGATCCATACAAGATAAGAATCGCCCCTATTGGGTAAGCTGGCATTGCTGGAAAAGAAGTGAATTCCGAATCGTCTGTTTACGCTGGTGGTTCCTCCAACGGCTGCTTTAAAATGATAGAGATAGCTGCTGCCCGCCTGTGCTATAGGTGTATATATATTTGTATTATTTATCGATTCATCACTCTGATTTAATGCAGCACTAATAATGCTCCACGATCCGGAGGCAGCGGGAATGGCCCATGAAGGGATGAGCGTACTGAAATTATCAGTTAAAAATCCATTAGCAGTGTTGCCGCTCCAGTTGGTTCCGTCATAATCCAATACCTGGTAATAGCGGTCAAATATCCCGCTTCCACCCGTATTGTCGGCATCTGTAAAGGAAAGGTTGAAATCTTGTGTCTGCCATAAGGAGGAAGGAATAGTAACCATTGTAGTGGAAGGTGCTATCGGATCAGGCGGAGCAGCATTCATTACATACTGGCCGTTAGAATTTGTCGGTACCGACATTAAACCGGCTCCGTCCTCCGCTTTAACTGTAAAAAAATATTGCTGACCGATCGTTAAAGCGAGACCGGTGTGCGTAACAGAAGTTGCAGTGCCATTGTTCGTCCATGCAATTACATTAGTTGCTCCTAGTGTGGTACCGATAGCATACCAGTATTTAACAATGCCAGAGTTGGCATCTGTGGTTGAGGTCCAGTTGGATGCAAGTTGTGTTGAATTATAAGAAGTGTCTATATCTGCAGAAGTTCCGTCCTTTACAGATGTGATAGTGGCCGGAACAGTCCAATCAATGTTTGTCGATACACTTGCTGTTGCAGAAATGTTTAGGAAATTATCCGTAACAACAGATCTGATCTTACACGATGGTGTTGTCGGGTTCGGGTTCTGATAACGCACATCAACAGTGGATGAACCAATGGTTGCCGGAGCGCTTCCTGTTGTTCTTGAATGATAAACACTCATATCATCAAAATATACATTGGAATTTCCATTACGAAAACTTACGAAACTTCCGGTTGTGATCGGTGCCGTATCTGTCCAGGAGGTAATAAGAATATCATTCCGGTATACATCAATTTTACCTGTAGCCGGGTCATAAGTCACTTTATAAGTATACCAAGTACTGGCAGCAGACGAAAGGGCAACCGTCTTCTTTATAGTTAAAATATCAGCCACTCCTTTTTGAATTTCAAGAGTTCCGGCATCCAGTTTAAACCATACCAGGTATGAATCGCCCCTGTTGGGCAATGTAGAGCTGCTGGCCATAAAATGCAATCCGCATCTCCTGTTTGTACCTGTGCCCTGCATATTTGCGCGCCATTCATATAAATATTTTAAAGTAGAACTTTGAGTAACTGCAGTGGTGATTTTGCTGTTGCTCACAGTTTCATCCGACTGGCGGAGATATCCCGTTGAGATGGCCCAGGTTCCCACCGGACCAAGCCAGTCAGCATGTATTGCAGCCGTGCTGAAGTTATCATTGAAAAATCCGAGTGTTTTATTTGCCCGCCATTCGGTTCCATTATAATCCTGTATCTGGTAGAATTTTTTATTCACACCACTTCCTCCTGCATTATCAAGATCGGTGAAGTTGGCGGTGAAGTTGGCTGTTTGCCATGTTCCGGTAACAGAAGCCGCTGTAGTTGGCGGTGTAATATCACATACAGGCGTTGTAAAACTTGGGCCACTGGTGTAAGTGGATCCGTTATAAATTCTCCAATAATAAGTGGTGCTTGAAAGGTAAGTAAAAGCAGGACTAAAGCCTGCAGAACCTGTTGTGCTTGTTACACTTGCAATGGCTTTGCTTGAATAGGTTGCGAAAGTTGCTGAGGCTGAAACCTGCAGCACCCAGCTAGCTCCGGAATTTACCCAGGAGTAATTGGACACGTTAGAAGCGCATGTAGGAGTGGTTGCTGCAAGACTTGTAGGAGACGTGAGAGTTGAACTGCACGACCAGGTGGCAGCCCATCCGGATGCTGTTGTGGCGCAACTAGAGCGGAACTCAAGTGTAATAGCACCACTGGAAGCATTGATCGTTCCCGGACCGGTGGTGCCAGAATATTTTCCGATCAGGGGAGCACTGATGGAAGTTCCATTGTAAATGTATAAATAATCAACACCGTATTGTGTGTTAAAGCTTGTAAAGGTCATAGTAACAGAGCCGGATCCAGCCGGGTTAATTACTTTTACATATCGTTCATCGTTGCTGTAATTTGATCCACTTCCGCCCGAATCATATATTGTTCCTGAGCAGGTTGTGAACGTTGTAGTTGGAGGAGAAGGGTTGATGAGGTTATAATATAATTTCCAGTTCCAATTAGGGCCGGGGTCGGTATGTGTTTGGGCTGGGAAATGCTGATGTCCTTTTATTTTAATACAACTGCTAAGTTCGCAACTGCTTGAGCTTCCACTGCAGGAAGGTCCATCCCAGCATCTTTTCGGACTAATTCCATATCCGCTTCCGCAGATGTTGATCACGAGTAAAGCAGAAGAATTATACATAGCCGTTGTATACCAGCTGGCGGATGCTGCATACCCTTCATGCTCAAGTCCTATAGTGTATGGGTTTGCAGATCCGATATGCCATGCCTTATTATATTCACGTACCATCTGGGTGACCTGGCCATCTGAAGAACGAAGGCAATAATGTGCTGATACTGAGGAACCACAGTTTTTAAACCATGATATCGCACCGGCATAAGACCCTTCCATATCGTGAATGGCTACAGCGCTAATCGCAGTCCCACTTCTTGAACTATAATTACAGGTGGTGGGATTCCAAATAGCAGGGCCATAATCGGTACTCATAAGGCCTGAGGGCGACTTCAGATAGTGATCACCACTTTTATTTTTAATTTCACTTTCATTTATAGTTATAAAAGTGGAGCTAAGTACCTTGTAGTTTTCGATCCCGAACAGGGCTGAAAGATCAATGTCATATTCCGGAAAATGATAGAGTGTTTGATATTCCTGGTTGTTAAGAAATGTATAAATAACATATAGCTGAGAATTAAGTGCAAAATCATTTTGTATATCATCGTCGGGGATTTCGCTTAACGCTATCAATACGGCTTTTTGTTCTTCAACTCCTGACCCTGTTCCCATCTTTACAGAAAGAGCAGAGTACGCTTTCGCGAATGCCAAAATATTGGATGAAGGATTTTTGATAATATCCTCAATGCTGATCGAACTCAACTCTGAAACAAGCTCCAAATTATTTCTGAAATATTGTTTTCCATCAAGGGTAAGTCCCATTACACCATATACATTAGGAATACCCATGCAGCTTTCGGGTTCAATGGAAGTATGTGTTAAATGAGTGAAGCGCGTGTTATTAAAAGCAACAGCTTCCAGCATTCCACGTGGAATATCAGGATATGCTTCATATGCCTGGGTAAAGGCTGCAGTGTATGGGTTGATTACTTTGTCGTCATCAGCAAGTAAATGTGACAGCCCCGAGAATGCTAGTAAAATAAGGAGTAGTAGTTTTTTCATATTGCAGAGTATTTATCCAAATATAACAAAAAAAGACAAGAGGTTAACGTTTTATTTAACATCGGGTCTGGTTTTTAGGGATGAGAAATATTGCACACCTGAAAACAAAAAAGCCTTTCAATTTCTTGAAAGGCTTGATTTAGATGGTGGTACCCACTGGGATCGAACCAGTGACACAAGGATTTTCAGTCCTTTGCTCTACCAACTGAGCTAGGGTACCAACTCTCCAACGGCTATTGCGATTGGGAGGGCAAATGTAAACATTATTTTTAGTTCTCAAAAAAATATTTGCTGAATCTGTCTCTTTTAGCAATGCCCTGTTCTTAAGATAATTGTATTTACAAAGTCATGGGTAAGCCTAGGCCGGGCGCGATGTCGTCAAGGGGTGAACGGCGTTTTTAGTATAAAATCTTAGCAAAAACTTTAGTTTTTTTGCTTAGATTTTTCTGAAAATGGCGAGAGGAGCGGGGAAATCGCCCGGCCTTGAATTTTTGTTTCTTTTTGTTCAAGCAAAAAGAAAGAGAGGAAAGGCATGAAAGCATTCAAAAACACTTTTGGCGGGAGAGTCCTGAAAAGCATAAAGGTTAAACTTCTGCAAAATTGCTTCACCCCCGCGAAGGACGGGTCTCGCAATGACGGGTCTTAAGAACCTCATTCTTAAAAATTTGACTACTTTTGCCTGAGATGAAACTCATCATAGACATAGGAAACACACGCATTAAAGCTGCCCTTTTCGAGGGTCAAGACTTGAAGCATTCCTTGGTTTTCGAATCAACCGAAGCCTTTTTGTCCTCAGGCATCCTTGAAAAGTATCCTATAAAACATTGCATCCTAGCCTCGGTAGTCAATGAAATAGGTCCTTTCGTAGCGGAATTAGAAAAGAAACTCAATGTATTGGTCTTTACTGCAGTGACCCCTGTTCCGATCAAAAACCTCTATAAGTCGGCTCACACGCTGGGGAGCGACCGCCTGGCCGGGGCTGTGGGGGGAAATAACTTTTCGCCAAACTCTAACGTCCTAGTCGTGGATGCCGGCACCTGCATCAAGTACAATTTTGTGAATAAGAACAACGAATATATAGGTGGAGGGATCTCCCCAGGGCTGCAGATGCGGTTCAAGGCCATGCATACTTTTACGTCCAGATTGCCGTTATTGGAAGCGGATGAAAATTCGGATATCTTGATAGGAACCGATTCCAATGAAAGCATGATCTCCGGTGCTCAGAACGGTGCTGTGGCTGAAGTGGAAGGCATAATTGAACGGTATGAAAACCAATATCCCGGAATTAAGGTGATTTTAACCGGCGGAGATGTTAATTTTTTTGAGAAACGCATAAAAAACAGCATCTTTGCAGACCCAAATCTCATCCTGAAAGGGTTGAACGTTATTTTGGAGCACAATATTTAATTTAATCATCACATCTAGTATGCACATCAGTAAAAGAAAAGATCACACATTCCTTACCTTTCTGTTTTTTTTACTGAGCACTTTGTTCCTCACAAACACCGCTTCCGCACAGGTAACCAGCTCGCCCTATTCTCGCTATGGGGTAGGGGATATTGGAGCAAAAGGCTTCGGCCAAAATTTCTCTATGGGAGGAACTTATATAGGAATGCAGAACGATACTACCCAGATGTTTTTTATCAATAACGGAAATCCGGCTTCTTATGCCAACATGCGCCTGGTAACAGCCGAACTGGGAGCTAAGTACAACAGGACGGAGCTCGAAAGTTCCACAGCAAAACAGACCATCAACAATGCTTCCTTGGGTTACATTGCACTTGCTTTCCCCTTCAAAAAATGGTGGGGAGCCAGCATAGGATTGGTCCCATACAGTTCTATAGGATACAAGATTTCCGACGAACAGGAGATCTCCAACATCGGGAATGTGAAATTCCTTTACGAAGGATCTGGTGGGATCAACCAGGTATACTTCGGGAACGGGATCAAGCCTTTGTATGGAATGGCCAGAAGATATCAGTTGTCGGGTAAGTACAAAACTTTGAAATCACTGAAGCACGCCGACAATACTCCCAAAAGCTGTCTGGAGATTTTTGCTGACAATAACAAAATCCGCAAGAGCCTGAATCGTAAAAAATTCTTTGAAAGTGTTTCCTTGGGAGCAAACGCTTCTTACCTGTTCGGTAACATGGAAAACACCAGACGATCCATTTTTCCTTCCGGCATCTACGCCTTCAACACTCGAGTGGGAACCAATACCCGTGTAGATGGATTCTATATGGATTACGGAATGCAGATGGCCTATACAGTGGATTCGATTAAATACAAAGACAGAAAAGACAGTTGCCGTCCGGTGAAATTTCGCGACTTGAAAGAGAATGTGAAATTTGTTTTCGGCGCCACGTTCTCTGCAGAGACCAACATAGAAGCCACGATCGACAGTGTCTCTTACAGCTACTTTAACAATTCGCTCGGTTACGAGATCATAAAAGACACGATAGAAAACACCAAGGGAACACAAGGCAAGGTTACTTTGCCGATGAGTTTCGGAGTCGGATTTGCTGTTAAAAAAGGAGAAAAAATTACGGTCGGTGCCGATGTCGCTATTCAAAACTGGAGCAATTATAGTGCATTCGGAATTTCAGCAGGATTAAAGAACAGCATGCGCACTTCTTTGGGGATACAATTCGTTCCCGATGCCAAACCCAACGCAAAATATTTCAAGCGAGTTCATTATCGCCTGGGTGGAAAATATGTGCAAACCGCTTTGGAATTGAAATCCACTCAGCTGACCGAGTATTCAGGAACCATAGGTTTCGGATTCCCGGTTGGAAGAAGTTATATCCTGCAGAATTTCTCAATGGTGAATTTAGGAGTGGAGATAGGAAAAAGAGGAACCGTGACCAATGGACTTATCAGGGAAAACTTCATCAAAGGCAGTGTAAGCTTTACCATCAACGACAGGTGGTTCCAAAAGTCTAAGATCGATTAAAGGCCGGGATGGAACGCGAATGACGCGCCTGCCTGCCGGTAGACAGGGATAAAACGGATCAAAAAACGAATTTTTTTATTTTTTTGCAATTAATAGATTTGCTTGCCAAAGGCAATTATCCGCTTTTTTTACCCCAACAAAATAAAATCCGCGCACATCCGTCTAATCCGTTCAATCCGCGTTCCATCCTCCGAAATTATTCGTAAATTTGCTTACCATCAGATGAGAAAGCACTTACATACCATTTTCCTATTAACCATTTCCCTGTTTTTCTTCGCTGCTTGCGAAAACGACATAGACGTAGTAAACAGCATCACTTCCGAAGCAGAAAAAAAGCTTCCGGTGCAGTCGAGCAAGAACGTGGAATTCATTTATAGTGATTCAGCAATCGTAAGAGCAAGACTGAAAGCCCCGCAGATCGATCGTTACGACGGAACCAAGCCTTACCTGGAATTGCCTTTGGGAATGAACATTGTATTTTTTCAGGAATCAAAAAAGGAGCAGACCAACCTCACAGCGAATTACGGAATAGGGTATTATCAGGGAAACGAAGTGATGGAGAAGATGGAAGCCAAAGGAAATGTGATAGTGATCAATGAAAAAGGAGAGAAACTCAATACAGAGCAATTGACCTGGAATACCATTACCAGAAGAATTTATACAGATGCATTTGTGAAAATCACCACCAAGGATCAGGTGATCTGCGGAACAGGTATGGAAGCGAATCAGGATTTTTCGGATTACGAGATCAAGAATGTGACAGGAACATTTGACATTAAGGATGCGGATATGGCTCCGAAGAAGTGATGAGGTGATGAGGTGGGACTGACTTGATTTAGCGTTGAAAGTACAAAACGATGAAAGAGAAAAAATGATTGTAACGGCAAGTGTTTAAAGTACGGGGCGCTATTGAAGTTTAACATGAAACACCGTGTAAACTACTTCGTCACTTCATCACCAACATTAAGAGAAGCGAAAAGCAACCAACAAAATAAAAATACATTTAGAAAATGAATAAAACATTTAGAATATTAGAACTAGTCTGGCTCTTCATGGGATGCGTGGGTGTGATCATGTGCATCTATTCAACCATCATTGGTGATAACAAGGGCGCCATCTATTTTCTCGTGTTCTTCTTGGCGAGTGGACTGATGTATGCCGTTAGACGCAAGCAACGCATGAAGCACGAAGCTTCTCAGAAAAACAAAGACCAACGAAAATAAATTGGAAAGTACCATCATCATTCTTCTTGCCATTTTAGCATCGGCCTTTTTTTCCGGGCTGGAGATTGCGTTTATTACTTCCAACAAACTGCGCATCGAGCTCGAGAGCAAACAAGGTAACGTGTCAGCCAAGATCCTTGCTCACTTCAGCAAATACCCTTCCCGCTACCTGGGAACGATGCTGCTGGGAAACAATATAGCTTTGGTGATCTTCGGGATCAAAGCAGATCATGAGCTGGAAGTTTTCATCGGACAATACATCTCCATTGAAAAATATCACGTCTTGGTTTTGCTCCTCTCTACGTTTCTTTCCACGATGCTTATCCTTGTGACGGCAGAATTCTTGCCGAAGAATCTGTTCCGGATCAATCCTAACAAAACACTGACTCTCTTTGCATTTCCTCTGACAATAGTCTACGGTGTTTTGTATCCCATCGTCATGATCACCATTGGTTTTTCTGAATTCATCCTTAAAAAGATATTTCGCTTAAAGATCGAAAATGAGAATGCTGCTTTCACGATGATCGACCTTGACAATTATGTAAGAGAAGGAACAGCGACTTCGATGGAGAAAAAAGCAGGCATGGACCACGAGATCCAGATCTTTCAGAACGCTTTGGATTTTTCCAGCGTCAAGGCCCGTGAGTGCATGATCCCGAGAACCGAGATCGTTGCTTTGGATGTGAATGAAAGCATAGAAACGCTTAAACAGAAATTTGTGCAGACCCGTTTATCGAAGATCTTAATTTATTCAGAGAGCATCGATAACATCATCGGATACATTTATTCCAAGGAACTTTTTAAGAGTCCGCAAAGCATCAAAAGCATTTTGTTGCCCGTGAGCATTGTGCCTGAATCCATGGCAGCTAGCGAAGTTCTGACGGTCTTCATACAGCAGCACAAAAGCATCGCTGTGGTTGTTGATGAATTCGGAGGCACTTCAGGAATGCTGACTATGGAAGATGTGATGGAAGAAATTTTCGGGGAGATTGAAGATGAGCACGACAAGGAAGAGATGACCGAAAAACAGGTGAGTGAAGAAGAGTTCATTTTTTCTTCGCGTCTGGAAACCGACTACATCAATAACAAATACGACCTGGGATTACCGATTCTTGACAACGTAGAAACACTAGGCGGATTGGTGATGCATTACCACGAAAGTATCCCGCGTTTGCACGAGGAAATCCGTATCGGGAACTTTGTATTCACCATTACTGGCGTTACCCGGACCCGCATAGAACAGGTGAATTTGAAGATTCAAAACTCAAATAGCTAGTAATCAACTAGTTAATTCCAAAAACCTTTTCCTGAAAAACTTTTAAGATTTCGTTAAGAATCTTATATTTGCAACCCTGTTTTATTCTCCAAAGCTAGCGCGAAAGAGGATTATGGGATGCTGCAAGGCATTGCAGGACATTAATTAAAACATCATTAAAAAAATCTATATATGAGTACTTTAGAAAGTTTGCGTAAGCGTTCGGGGTTGTTAGTTGGAATTGTTGGCCTGGCATTGTTGGCCTTTGTATTGACCGACTTGGCTAAAAAAGACGGGTCCCTTTTCGGGGGAGACGATAAAGCAGTCGGAGAGATCGCTGGAAATTCCATTGACATAAATATGTTCCGCACGAAAGTGGAAGAAGCGGAATCCACACAGTTACGTAACAACGGTAAAACATCCCTGACTCCGGAAGAAAAAGACGGAATCGTTCAGCAAGTCTGGAACCAGATGATCAACGAACAGGTGATGGTGAAAGAATATGAGAAATTAGGAATCTCCATTTCAGATGAAGAATTGTATGACCTGATGGTTACGCATCCGCACTCTGCCTTGGTAAGAAACTTGAGCGATCCTCAGTCAGGTAAAGTAAGTCCTATGTTCGCGAATGAACAAACTGGTCAGATCGATCCTGCGAAGATTAAGGAATTCACTGCAACAATGACCGATGAGCAGGAAGCACAATGGTTACAATTGGAAGAGTACGTGCGTCAGGTGAGAGTGATAGAAAAATACAACAACCTGATCAAAAAAGGATTGTACGTTACAACTTCAGCAGCCAAACGTGATTATATTGCACAGAACACTTCAGTGAACATCCGTTACGTTTTTAAGAACTATAAACTGGTGGCCGACAGCACCATCAAGCCAACAGACGAAGAGCTGAATGCTTATTACTCGGCGCATCAAAACGAATACAAACAGGAAGCTTCCAGAGTAATGGAATACATTGCTTACGACATTGCGCCTTCTGCGGAAGACATTGAAGAAGCGAAAAAGAACATGCAGAAGATTGCAGAAGAATTCAAAGCCGCAAAATCTTTTGCTGACGATTCTACATTCATCATAGCAGAATCCGAAACACGCAATTTTGACCAATCGTTCAAAACTCCGGGAACCTTATCCCCATTCATTGATACGACCATGTTCAAGGCAGAGGTCGGAACTGTAGTTGGTCCTTACGAAGAGAACGGAGCTTTGAAAGTATCCAAACTGATCGCAACAAAACAATCAGCAGATTCAGCAAAAGTGCGTCACATCTTGGTTGGGTATAAAGATTCAGGAGCAAATCCTTCCATCACCCGCACAAAAGACGAAGCTAAAAAACAAGCAGACAGCTTGCTGGGTGTTTTGAAAAAAGGCGGCAAGTTTACTGATTTCGTTGAAAAGCACTCTGATGACGGCGGAAAGAAAATGCCTCCGAACAAAAAAGAAGGAGAATACTACATGGGTAAAGGTGGAGATTATGGATGGATCAACGCGAAAAGCGGATTTGTTGAGCCATTCAAAGATGCCGGCCTGGATAACAAAAAAGGAGACATCGTAGTGATCGAATCCAATTTCGGGTACCATATCATTGAAGTAATGGATTCAAAAGGATCCCTGAAAAAAGCTCAGGTGGGAACCATCGAAGTAAAAACAGAAGCAAGCAGCAAAACCAAGCAAGCCATTTATGCTGTTGCAAACGACTTCGCAGGAAAGAACAACACGAATGAACTTTTCCAGAAAGCAGTGGTAGCTCAAAAACTGGATAAACGTGTGACCGAAAAATTAAAAGAGAATGACAAGAACATCAGCGGCATCGAAAATCCGAAACCTTTGATCCGTTGGGCTTATGATAATAAATTGGGAACTGTTTCCGAGCCTCAGGAGTATGGCGACAAATACATTGTTGCAGTGATCACAGAAGTTAGAGAAAAAGGCGTTGCGCCATTTGAGCAGGTGAAAACAGAAGTAACAGCAAAGGTTGTTCAGCACAAAAAAGCAGAAATGTTCAGCAAGGAATTCGCTTCAGCAATGTCGGGAAATGCAAACCTGGATGCAATTGCTGGGGTTATGAAATTGCCGGTTGAAAAAGCTCAGAACGTGAACTTCATGACCAACCAGATCCCGGGATCTAACAGCGAGCCTGCGGTGATGGGAACTGTTTCCGTGATGAAAGCAAATTCCCTAAGCAAACCGATCGAAGGAAAAGAAGGAGTGTTCGTAGTATTGGTTGAGTCCGTTACTCCGGCACCTCCAATGAAAGATTACACAGGCCCTCAGAAATCACAAATGCAAAACATTCAGCCGCGTGTTGATTATGAAGTATACAGCGCTTTGAAAGAGAACGCAAACATAGTTGAGCACTTGACTAAGTTTGGGTACTAGTTTATTCAAAATTTTATCCTGATAGTTTTCGGGATCAAAAAGCTCTCCGGGAACGGGGAGCTTTTTTTGCTTTGCAGCGTCATTGTTAGCTTCCAGATGTTGAAGTCAAATTCCATTTTTTATAATCAGGATAATTTCACTAACACTATACGTTCCAGTACGGATACAAAATACCCTCTACCGCGGATTGCGCGACCAGAACCAATGGTTTAATTTTGAAATGTTAATCTATTCAATTAAACCAATTCATAAAATGATGAAAAAAATCTTACTAGCAGCAAGTGTTACTTTTTGTTTAAATGCCGGAGCTCAGAGCATTTCAGCAGGGGTCTCCCACTCCATGGCCATCTGTAATACCAATACTTTGGTAACCTGGGGAAATAATGCGGAAGGGGCACTCGGTGACGGAACAAATACAAGCAGTAGTACGCCGGTTTCAGTGGGGGCACTGACAGGCATTGTAAAAGTACACGCAGGTGATTACCATTCCATGGCCTTAAAAAGTGACGGTACGGTGTGGGTTTGGGGAAATGGATACAGCGGACAGTTTGGTCAAGGTACATGGGGATTAAGCAATGTACCGCTAGAGGTAACAGGTCTTACCGGGATTATCGACATGGCAGGTGGTGGAGCGCATTCACTTTTTCTGAAGAACGATGGAACGGTTTGGGCATCTGGCTACAATAACAAAGGACAGCTCGGAAACGGGACAACTACCACGGATGCCACTGCAACTCCGGTGCTTTTACTCACAGGTGTTGTTTCGATTGCAGCAGGCGTTCACCATTCTCTTGCTTTGAAAAGCGATGGAACCGTTTGGGCGTTTGGCGCAAATGATTACGGCGGACAATTGGGTAATGGGACCGGAATGAATAGCAGTACTCCGGTGCAGACCAGTTTGCTAACCGGCATCGTTGCCATCTCCGCAGGGGCTTATCATTCTCTTGCTTTAAAGAGCGATGGAACGGTTTGGGCCTGGGGATACAACCAGTATGGCGCGATAGGCGACGGAACTACAACACCTGCCTATGTTCCTGTTCAGATTCCTTCATTGTCGGGAATGACAGCTGTTTCAGCGGGCGGATATTTTTCAATGGCCTTAAAAAGTGACGGTACAGTTTGGACCTTTGGCGTAAACGCATACGGTCAGATTGGCGACGGAACATTAACGAACACGGCCGTCCCTGTGCAAACGAATGCTCTTACAGGTGCCATCGCCATTACAGCCGGGTGGCAGCATTCAATGGCCATTAAAGCGGACGGCACAGAATGGGCCTGGGGGCAAAACGGAAGCGGCCAGCTTGGTGATGGCACAACAGTTAACAGAAGCCTGCCAGTGCAAGTGATTGGACTGTGTTCGATGATCACCGGCCTTGAAGAAGCGGTGTCAAAAAGCCCGATAGCTGCTTTTCCAAATCCATCTACCGGAGCTGTAAATCTTGCGTTTTCAAGTCCAACTAAAAAAACAGCTGAATTAAAAATCACGGATCTTTTGGGTAAGACGGTGCATTTGCAATCGGTTTCCGAAGGCGTTACAACCTTGAGCCTCGACCTAGACCATTTACCTAACGGCACTTACATCCTGCACGGAATCGAATCAGGCGTGCAAAAACTGATCATCCAAAAATAATACAAGTACTAATCGAGCAAAGAAGCTTTCCGTAAAGGAGAGCTTCTTTTGTTTTCGTTCGGACGCGGAGCCCGAACTGAAGTAATTCACCCGATCATCCCGCCACCTTTCCAGCCCTGAAATTTGCTAATGTTTAACTATTTTCTTTAATTTGTAGGAAGCACAAATAATTTAGAGCTGCTCCCATTCTAAACGACAAATGCGCAAGGTTATTTTTTTCCGGCTATCTCTCATCGCATGCATGGCCTTGCTGTTGCTTCCATTAAATATTTTTTCTCAGGATACGACTCTGGCAGTGAACGATTCCGTTAAAACGGATACTGTAAATTATTATGACATGTCCATTGAAGAGCTTCAAAAGCTCAAGGCGGTGGGTGTTTCATCCGAACTGCAAGCACTCATCAACTCACTCATCGGAGTGGCTTCCATCAAGCCATTGTCAGGAAGAGAATCACCAAGCATCATCAGTTTAATTACCGAAGAAGAGATCCAGCATTCCGGTGCGCGTGATCTGATGGACGTACTAAGTTTGGTTCCGGGCTTCGACTTCGGAATGGATGTGGAAGGTGTAGTCGGACTGGGCATGCGTGGCAACTGGGCGCACGAAGGGAAAGTGCTGCTTCTGCTGGATGGTCAAGAAATGAACGAAATCCTCTTCGGCACCACTCAATTCGGGAATCATTTTGCAGTCGACCAGATCAAAAAAATCGAGATCATTCGCGGCCCGGGTTCTGCCATCTATGGTGGCTACGCCGAGTATGGCGTGATCAACATCATCACCAAGAGCGGCGGCGACATCAACGGCATTGCTGCTTCAGGAGCATACGGACAAATGGCCGGTGATTACGGCAGCAGGAATGTGAACCTTTCCATGGGAAAAAAATTCGGGGAATTTCAAATCGGAGCTTCCGTTTTTATGGGTGAAGGCAATCGCAGCGATCAGGACTTTACAGATTTTTACGATAGTACTTACAACATGGGAGGCGGCAACTCAAAACTGGATCCGACCAATGTCAATGTGGGAATGTCATACAAAGGATTAAGCGCAAGATTCATTCTGGATAATTATTACACTACTACAGGTGACAGCTATGATGCCATCAAGCCGGCGGCACCGCAGGAGTTCAATTCTACTTTTGCTGAAGTGAAGTATACTTTCAGGCTCGGCGAAAAATTCACAATCACTCCGAAGGTGAACTATAAACATCAGACGCCATGGAAAACTGCGGCCGACAGCATTTCTCCGGAATACTTCAAAGTGGTGAACCGCTACACCGGCAACCTGACTTTTTCGTATAACATCAATCGCAAAATCAACGTCATTTTTGGCGGTGAAGTCTTTAGTGATCATGCTGAAGATAAAGTCGACAGCAGTTTTTTTAAAAATGGGAAGTCGAGTGTGGATTACCTGAACACAGCGTTCTTTGCTCAGAGTGTGATCAAGCTACGTTTGGTAAACATTATTCTCGGTGCACGCTTCGACAAGCACAATGCTTATGGAAGTGCTTTTGTTCCGAGGCTCGGTCTGACTAAACGTATTGATAATTTCCATTTTAAGCTGCTCTACAGCAATTCCTTCCGCGCACCGGCGATCGAGAATATCAATTATGCCGATTCAACAGGCATCACGCCAGAGAATACCAGTGTGGCCGAATTGGAGTTGGGTTATGAGATCAGAAGGAATTCCATTGTGACCGTGAACTTTTTTGACATCACTACCACGAACACCATCGCTTATTATTACGATGATTCCACCGAGACAGATGCTTATCATAACATCGGAAATACCGGAAGCCGTGGAGTGGAGCTGGAATACAAGTTCAAGGACAAATGGGGCTTTGTCAACCTGAATTATGCTTTTTATACTGTTGCAGGAAAAGACAAGATAGCAGATTACGAAGTTCCTGAAAACAAAAACGTGTTGCTGGCATTTCCTGCACATAAAATTAATTTGGGAGCCGGTTTTAATATCGGCAAACACTTTTCCGTGAATCCTTCGGTTTCTTTCCGCGGTGAAAGATATGCCTACACGTCACTGGATACTTTGGGCGATGGGGTAATAGAAAAATTTTCTCCGATGGTGCTCTGCAACATTTTTCTGAGGTACGAAGATTTGTTTATCAAAGGACTCGACTTCGGAGTAGGAGTATACGATCTTCTTGATCAGCGGGTAAAATATATCCAGCCGTATAACTCCAGCCATGCTCCTTTGCCGGGACCTTCACGCGAGGTGGTTGTGAAATTGGCTTACGCCTTCAAGGTAAAACCAAAAATGAAGACAGAATGAGAAAGCGAAGTTTACATACCGCTTTTTTAACTGGCATGCTGATGTGTGTTTTGTCTTTCTGTTTCTCCACCCGGGCAACTGCACAGGAAACAAACTACAAGGCTTATTCTGTTTATGTATACAATTTCATCAAGTACATCGAGTGGCCGGAAGAAAGTAAGAAAGGTGATTTTGTGATCGCAGTTATCGGAAATTCTCCTGTACTTGCAGAATTAAAAAACCTGGCAGCGACTAAGAAAGCAAACGGTCAGAACATAGTGATCAAGCAGTATGCTACCGTTGCTGAGGTTCAGCAATGTCATATCGTTTACATCTCGTCCAACAAAAGCAGTGTGCTGAAAGAAGCACTGGAAAAAACCAAGAACATGTCGGCCCTGATGATCGCCGAACGCGAAGGACTTGCTAAAAAAGGCGCGGGAATAAATTTTGTTACGATGGAAGATGAGACACTGAAATTCGAGGTGAACAAAAAAGTAATTGAAGCCCACAATTTGAAGATCCCTAAAGTATTGTTCAGCTTGGGATTGGTAGTGGGATAAACGGTCAATTCAACACGGCTTTTTTGACGTTTTTGTTTTTCGATTTTTTTTAAGATCAATAACTCCATTTCACATACATGCCGCCCCAGGTGAATCCCGCACCCACCGTAGTGAGAATTAAGTTATCTCCTTTTTTCAATTGGCTCTCCCATTCAGCCAGACAAAGTGGAATGGTTGCCGATGTGGTGTTTCCGTATTTGTGAATGTTTAGCATCACTTTTTCTGGAGGAATTCCCATGCGTTTAGCCGTAGCTTCAATGATGCGTTTGTTGGCCTGATGAGGTGTTAAAAAAGCGATGTTGTCGGCGTTCAGATTATTTCTTTCCATCATTTCAGCAGCCACGTCGGCCATTTTGATCACAGCAAGTTTGAAGACCGGTTGGCCTTCCATGGTCATATAATGCTGTCTTTTAGCAATGGATTCAGTCGAAGCGGGGATCATGCTTCCTCCGGCTGCTTGGTACAAATGTTTTTTCCCGCTACCATCCGCATACATCCTGGTGTCAATTATTCCCGTACCATCGCTGCACGGTTCAAGCAGCACAGCACCCGCTCCGTCGCCGAATAAGATCGATGTTTTGCGACAAGTATAATCGATGATCGTACTCATTTTGTCCGAGCCGATCACGAGGATCTTTTTATGTGTTCCTGATTCGATCATTTTGGAACCAACGTGTAAAGCCGACAGAAAACTGGAGCAAGCAGCCTGCACGTCAAATCCCCAGGCATTGGTCGCACCGATCATGTCGGAAACAATGTTGGCGGTTGCTGGATAAACGTGATCGGGCGTGACGGTGGCCACTATGATGAGTTCAATGTCGAGCGGAGAGATGTTCTTTTTTGCAAGCAAGGTCTTAGCGGCTTCAGCAGCCATGAAAGCACTTGCTTTGTCTTTGTCCTTCATTATCCTGCGCTCCTTTATTCCACATCGATCCAATATCCATTCATCGGTCGTATCCACCATTGTCTCCAATTCCTTATTTGTAAGAATGTATTCCGGAACGTATGCAGATACTCCTGTTATTGCTGCTGTTATTTTCATTAGACAAAGGTATAATATATTATGCAAAATACGGTTTTAAAATCGAATTGAACTACGCTGGATAAAAGATAATAAATCGAATTGTTTTAGCTGAATGGCTTGAATTGAATGGG
>JBKJQG010000118.1:0-4444 GCA_046594925.1 Bacteroidia bacterium | reverse complement strand
GTGCCAGTGTTCTGAATAATATAGGAAACGTTTACTATCATAAAGGAGATTATTCAAAATCGCTTAAAAATTATCTTGCCGCACTAAAAATAAGAGAAGAAACAGGAGATAAGGATGGTATAGCTTCCTCCTTCAGCAATATAGGAATGGTGCACGGGGAAAGAGGCGATTTAGCTAGTTCTTTGAATTATTTTTTACAATCGTTAGCTATTAGGGAGGAAATTGGTGACAAAGAAGGCATTGGTATCTCATTAAACAACATTGGGGAGGTTTATTTACGGAAAGGAAATTTCAATAAAGCGGTTGAGTTTCATCTTCGTGCTTTAAAGATCAGGGAGGAAATAAAAGATACTAAAGGGATTGCCGAATCACTGGTAATCTTAGGAGATGATTATTCGAAATTGGAAGATCACACCAAAGCTTTGGAATGTTTTTCTGCTGCGCTTAAATTATTTGAAGAAACACATAATAAAAGTGGGATAGCTAATTCATTGATGAATATTGGCAGGCTTTATTATCAAAAAAACAATTTCGAAAAAGCGCTGATCAATCTGAACAGGGCACTTGAAATAGATAAGGAAATTGATGCAAAGCCTCAAATTAGGGACTGTTTCAAAACCTTAGCTGAAGTTTATGCCAAGAACCATAAATTTGAAGATGCTTATGATAACCACATAAAATATTCAGAAACAAAGGATGCATTACTCAATGAGGAATCGAGTAAACAGATTGCAGATATGCAAGCCAAATATGATAACAATAAGAAGGAACAGGAAATAAAATTACTAAACAAAGACAAAGAAAAGCAAGCCTTGCTGGCAGCGGAAGAGAGTAAAAAGCAAAAAATAATTATTTTTTCAGTGGCAGCTTGTTTTCTATTGGTTTTGTTCTTCTCCATTTTTATTTTAAATCGTTGGAGGTTAACGCAACGCCAAAAGAGAATAATAGAATCACAAAAAAAGTTGGTCGATGAAGCGTTTTTGCGTATTGAAGAAAAGAATAAGGAGATTGTTGATTCAATTACGTATGCAAAAAGAATTCAAATCACCTTATTAGCGAGTGAAACGCTCTTAAGAGAAAATCTGAAAGATCATTTTGTTCTTTTTCAGCCTAAAGATATTGTAAGTGGAGATTTTTATTGGGCCACAAAAAATGATAACAGATTTTATTTGGCGGTCTGCGATTCTACTGGGCATGGTGTCCCCGGGGCTTTTATGAGTTTGTTGAATACGTCTTTTTTAAACGAAGCGATTACAGAGAAAAATATTATTGAACCCAGTGAAGTCTTAAATCATGCCAGAAAACGACTCATAACTAGTGTTTCTATGGATGGTGGACAAGATGGAATGGATGGCGTTTTAATTTCATTTGATCGCGGTAAAATAGTTTATTCGGCTGCATACAATTCCCCTTTAGTGATTAGAAATAACGAGTTTCTCCCTACTCATGCCGATAAAATGCCAATTGGCAAGGGGGAAGTTGGTGAGTCTTTTAGCAATTATACAATTGATGGGAAGCCGGGAGATATTATTTATCTGTTTACAGACGGTTATGCAGATCAATTTGGAGGAGAGGCCGGAAAAAAATTCAAATATAAAAAATTGGAAAAATTATTACTTGAAATAAATACAAAACCGTTGGAAGAACAAAAAAATATTCTTTTGGAAACCTTGTCTGTGTGGCAAGGTAGTTTGGAGCAAGTGGATGATGTTTTGATCGTTGGAATTAGACTTTAGATAGTAAACAAGTAGACAACTACTTCACAATTTACATTGTTAAAAGGCTATCCTTCGGGTCGAATTTGTCGATTTTTTTTATTGCATTGCAAGGGATTCAAAACAGCATGAACAATAAGTTTGTTTTCGCTTCAGTTGTTTTTGGGTAACCGCTAGCCTAAAGCTCTCATACGTCTGCATTTTGATTTCAATGTTAATTTAAAACCGCAAACACCTTTCGATGATTGCGGTTTTAAAATATCCATGCTTCTTAAATAACCCTATTTGTTGGGCACAACGTCAATTATAACGGTGCGATTATAGAATCGTTCTTCAGGAAGTTTATTTGCAAACGGTGCAAAGTCTTCGTCATCGCCTAGGCCATAAACTTCATACTTAATCCCTTTTTTGCCTGATTTTGTCAAAGCTTGTTTAAGAATTTTTTGAGCTTCCAATGCCCGATCATTTGATAGATTCATATTGTGATCTGCATCACCTATAACATCCGAATGTCCGTGTATGATAACAGTCGAGCCATCCTTGATACTTGGAGCTACTACGTCGGTAAGAAATTTTTCGTATGTTGAAACAGTTTTAGATTTATCAAAATCGAATAAAACACTGAATCTTACTACTTCTTCTTTAGGTTCAACATTCCGATCTAAATACATGGAGCTTTCTTTTCTGATCTGCTTCCCACCTTTGGTTTTACCAGACATCACGATCTTATATTTGCCGGATGTGCGGTCTCCTAAAATGGTGTTTGCTGATATGCTTTCCTGCTCTTTTGTATACGGTCCGAAATATTGAACTTTTCCTTTATCATCGGTCACCGCAATCGACCAAGATTCCATTGACTCTTTCTCACTAGCTTTTGCTTTGAAAACAATTCTGCTGTCAAGAGGATTCACTTGAACAGCTCTGATCTGAAGCGGAGCAAGCAATTCTGGTGAGCTACTCACGATGTCGACTCTTCGGTCGCCATCACGAAGCAAAACAAGGTCGGTTGTGCCTCCAGGTTGCTCAGATGGAAACATTGGCTGATCGCGACCTTCTGTTGCAATTCTAGCTTCATTGATTCCGAATACGGTCACTAGGTATGCTTTCACGGATTCTGCTTCAGCTTTCCCAATCTCCGGACCTTTTCCTGCTGACGCTCCAATTAAAGTAATTGTGATGGCAGGATTTTTTCGCATACGATCTCCTACAATGTTTAATATATTATGATAAACGGTCAACTGGCGATCAGATCTTCCTTCGGTATCTTTTGGTTCTGCCTCTTGGAAGGAAGCCTCTTTGAAATCTGTTGCCTGCTCTTTTGAAAGTAGAACATACCGGGTTGGAATTTCTGTTGATCCTTCGTTAAAAAACACATAATCACGCAATGGAAATGTTTCTTTCGCATTTCTTTTAGCTTGTGCAGTTACAGGGGGTCTCATGGAAAACTCAACACCTGGGTCAGACGCTACAGATGCGGTAGTTGCAGCGGGTTCTGATTTTGCTTTCGCTTTCCCAAATTTTAGCGAAAGCCCTACTCTTAAAGTGGATAACGACCAACTTTCTACACTCCTTGGTTCCTGTCCAAAATAAGGATGATAGGAGATAAATGGAGATAGATTTAATTGAGATAAATTTTCTTTTGGTGAAAGCGGAATTTCATAACCTGCACCAATATGAGTTGAGAAAACTCCGTTTTTTGTATCACTTATTTCACCTGACTTATCTGGTTGTTTCTCTTGTGTATAAGTGAAATTGTTTTTGATATTAATGCTGTAGGCACCACCTGCGAAGAAATATAGCCCTGATTTAAATGGCGTAAATTTTAAACTTGGTTGAATGGTAATGTAAGCAAGGTTGGTTTTTAAAGTAGCTGGACAGTCACAAGGTGCATCTACTCCATCAAACTTTGCACTCCGGTCATCATAGCCGACATTCAGCATAACACCCCATTTCGGAGCAGGTCTGTATTCAAGTAATACAGAGCCAAATGGCGCTACTCCAAACCCTTTGTGAAAAGCTGTGGGTGCTTTTGCAGATGAATTTAATGTCTGGGTTGTACCGGAATAGAAATTGAAGTTTGCCGCTCCGGAGACCCCGATCCAAAATTTTGGTTCTGGACGAATTACTTCTTGTGCCTGAGAAATGTTAACCATTCCGGCAAGTAATAAAGGGGTTAATAATTTATTCGAAAAAATAGTATATGGTTGCATCGTTTTATCGGATTAAAATTTAATTTATTTTATGAATTTAGCTTGCCTGAATTAGGGCATGTTTACTTGGTTAGACTGGAGCGTTACTGCACCAATTCTTGTCAAGGCTCTCCCATTGAGAATAGCACCTGTGTTCATCGAAATGGATTGATCAGCAAGTATATTACCGTAGAAAGTCGAGTTGGTGCCTAATGTTGCAGATGATCCCACAGACCAGAAAATATTCTTTGCCTGTGCTCCACCGCTTAATATGACACCGGTACCTGGATTTGTTGTGAGCGTTGATGCCATTTGGAAGATAAAAATTGCATTAGCATCGCCCTGTGCATCCAATGTTACATTTCCTGCAGATAACATCACAGAACTTGAATTGGTATACAGTCCCGGTGTAATTGTTAATCCGCTTAAATCTCCGGGTAAACTCACTGAACCAGTGGCTCTTCCCTGCGCATCATTATATGCTGTTGTAAGATCTATTTTTGCCTGGGCAGCTATTGGATCAGCTGCATTGATCGAACC
>JBKJQG010000341.1:0-4502 GCA_046594925.1 Bacteroidia bacterium | reverse complement strand
TTTTTTGGTGATGGAGTGATGGGGTGATGGGGTGATGGGGTGATGGGGTGATGGAGTGATTGGGTGATGAAGTGATGAGGTAGTCTACTCTATCCTCGAGATTCCACTCCTTTTATTGATTGTATGATTATCCAACCTGTCCTGATTAAACTACGTCCATCACTTCATCACCCCATCACTCCATCACTTCTTCCCTTTCGGATACAAAAGTTTGAACGCATTCGACACCGCCTGATGCGTAACCGTCGCGTGGTTCTCTTCCGGCAAATAATCAAAATACACTTTCAGCGTTTTGCTTTTGCTGTTCTGTAGTTTTTCCAACAAGAGATTGGCGTCGACTTCCATTACATGAGGTTCTGCAGTCGGGGCAAGTCCCTCCTTCCCCACTCCAATGTATATTTCCGTTTGCTGCACAAACGATTCTTCCAGAACCGACGATTTCACATGCAGCAAGGAACCGTTGTTCCACCACAAGCTTGGACTGATGATTACATATTTGTTGAAGAGCTTGGGTTTGGTCAATAATATTTCGGCTGCTAACAAGCCGGCCAGCGACTGCCCTATGATCATTTTGTCTTTTGTGGTTTTGTATTTATTTTCAATGAAAGGCTGCAGTTCTTTTTCGATGAAGGCTATGAATTTTGCAGAACCTCCTGTTGTAGGGAAATTCTTCTTGTCCTGCTCTACCGTGGTTGGAAAACTAAAATCCCTTTTACGATCTACATTGGCGATTCCCACCACGATGGACTTTGGCACTCTATTTATCCAAGGGAAGTTATTGTATTGAACCAAGCCTACGATGTGGATAAAATCCTCATCAGCAGAGCCGTCGAGTAAATAAATCACGGGGTATTTAGTCGTGTCGCTTTTGCTATAGCCTTCGGGAAGATAAATGTTCAGTATCCGTGTTTCACCTAATTCTATAGATTTAAGCTCTTCTACAACACCAAGGACGAAAGGTTTAGGTTCTGCAAGTTTAGTTTGGGCTAACGAGTTAGCGACAGGTAGCGTGAGGCAGATTGTGAGAGCTATAAATAATATTCTCATGATATACTAGGCGTTCGATGTTCAGGTTCTCTATCACAGTTCACATATACAAACCTCTCTGATGACAAAAGCAACATAAACGCACATTCCTCGCCGTTTTTTTTACTTTCTTATTCCTTTTCTGCAAAGAAGCAGTTGCCTCGAAAATACACTAAAGTTCTGCTATTTTTATGTTTTCTTTTTTCTTGCTTAATTCTTTGCAATTGAGTTGCAAAGAAATTAAAATCCAAATTAAATTAAAAAAGCAATAAAAAGAAAGACAGAGTATAATTCTGCCTTTCTTTTAATCTATTTATAAATTTCTAATCATCCGTCCCGCACTCGCAGCCACTATCATCGTCGTCTCCGTCTCGGTGGTTACCTTGTTGGTTCTCGTCATCAACTTCTTCTTTTTGAAAGTTTCCGCTGTTGTCAAAATAATCCTTTGTCTCCTTTCCACTATTGTCAAACAAAGCAACAAAGCCACTATTGTCTTTATTAAACCATGTCTTTGCCGTAATGCCGGGATGCATTGTTTGGAATGTTGAGATTACCGCTAATGGAACTGCATCCTGAGATACAGTTGCACACGGTTTGTGTTTTTTGCCAAGTCCTAATTTTTCGCAGGATGCAAGAAAGAGAACTGCAGCTGAAATAATTAATATTTTTTTCATTTTGCTTAGTTTTTGTTATGGTAAATTTAACATTAATACAGGACTATTGCAAAAATTAAAAAAATCAGAAACATACAATTTGTCAGAGAGCTACTTCAACAAGTCCTCAATGATCTTATCTACGCTCACACCTTCTGCTTCGGCTTTGTAGTTGCGGACGATGCGATGACGCAAAATAGCTGCTGCCACTGCTTTTACATCTTCGATGTCAGGAGAATATTTTCCTTTGATGAGGGAATGGCATTTGGCGCCAATAACTAAATATTGAGATGCACGCGGACCAGCTCCCCAGCTGAGGTATTTGTCGGCAATTGGTGAACCGTGCTCGGTATTCGGACGGGTTTTGGTTGCGAGTTTTACGGCATATTCCAGAACGTTGTCGGCAACTGGAATACGTCTCACCAATTCCTGGAAATAAATGATCTCTTCTGCGGTTAATACTTTGCTCAACTGAACGCGGTTATTGGAAGTCGTAGCCTTTACAACCGCATATTCATCTTCCAACTTAGGATAATCCAACCAAACGTTGAACATGAAACGATCGAGCTGAGCTTCGGGCAAAGGATAAGTTCCTTCCTGCTCGATGGGATTTTGAGTGGCCAGTACGAAGAAAGGATTGCCCAATTCGTAGCGTTTTCCGCCAGTGGTGATGCTACGCTCCTGCATGGCTTCCAGCAAGGCTGCCTGAGTTTTTGGTGGAGTTCGGTTGATCTCATCGGCCAAAACGATGTTCGCGAACAAAGGCCCTTTGATGAATTTAAAATTTCTGTCTTCACCCAGGATCTCTGAACCAATAATGTCAGAAGGCATCAGATCGGGGGTGAACTGAATTCGATTATAAGTCAGTCCCAGCACATCGGCAATGGTGTTTACCAATAAAGTTTTTGCCAATCCGGGAACACCTATCAGGAGACAATGTCCTTTGGAGAAAATGGAAATGAGCACATCTTTCACAACCTCATCCTGACCGATGATCACTTTGCTAATCTCGGCATTCAAGGTTTTGTATTTGGCTACAAAGGCATCTACGGCTTCTACGTCACTTTTGTACATGGTGCGGAATTTCGAATGTTATAACAATTACTTTTATCCTATCAGATTCTTTCAGGCTTTTTGTCGGACGACGGATGACAGCCGTCGGACTTCAGGCCTCCGTCATCTGTCGACTTAGTTGACCCATTTATTATTAAAAGAACATTTCATAAAATCATCAGCCAAATGCACGTATGTATCAGCTGATTTCTTCTTGATCCAGTTTTGTATGGCGGCTTGCTGTTTTTTGGAGATTGCTGCATTCTGAATACTCTGGTAATCGTCTTTTAAGTTGGCTTTGTGAGGAAGGGTACGATTCTTCACGTATAAAATCCGGTAAGCTTGTTTTCCATCCTGAGTTGTGCAAGGCATTGGCTTGGTGTATTCGCCTACTTTCAGATTGTCGGTTGCGAAGGCAACGGATTGATCATACTGTCCGAGTTCGTCCATCTGGAAGCGGGTAGAACCGGTGAAAGGGTTGATGATCAAACCACCTGCATTCTTGCTTTCTTCGTCATCGGAATAGCGTGCAGCCATTTCCGCGAAGGAAGAGGTATCTGCAAGTAGGCGGTTGTAAGTTGTATCTAATGCTAGCTTCGCGTTATACATATCTGTTGCATCCACAGCTGGAGCTATCAGGATGCTTCTGGCATCCACTTCTTCTCCCCGGCGTTCGATGAGCTGAATGAAGAAATATCCATAAACGGTCTCAAACACTTCGGAGATCTCATTTGGTTTTAACTTGAAAGCCCAGGCATCCCATTCCGGAACAAATTGTCCGCGTTGAATGTGCTCATACACCCCGCCTTTGTTTGCAGAACCGGGATCCATGGAATACAAAGCGGCCATCGAACCGAAACTTGCTTTGCCGGTGATGACGCGTTGACGCAATTCTTCAATTTTTTCCTTCGCAGCTTTTTTTGCTTCTGGAGTAATGCTAGGCTTTTTCATGATCTGTCCCACTTCGATCTCCGCATTAATGAAAGGAATTGAATCGACAGGAATGGCATTGAAATATTCTTTTACCTCGTTAGGAGTTACGGTGATATCGCCGGTGATTTTGCTTTGCATTTGCTGCTCCAGCAACAATTCACGTACATCTTCTTTCAGCTCCAGCTTGTAATCTTCTACTGATTTTCCGTAGAAAGCAGCAAATTTTTCTTCGGAACCGAACTGTTTGAGGTAATAGGCCATTCTTCTTTCCAACTCCTGCTCTACTTGTGCTTCTGGCACATCCAAACTATCTTTTTTAGATTGAGCTAAAAGCAATTTTTGATAAAGCAATTCTTCCATCAACTTGCAGCGGGTAGTTTCGTCAACAGGTTCCTGGGCAGCTAACATTTGTTGATACTGCGTTTCCAGGTCGGACTGCAAAATATAACTATCTCCCACAACAGCTACGATGCGATCGATCACTTTTTCCTGTGCCTTCACGCCCAATGCAATGAGCAAGCAGCATCCGGCCAGTAAAAATTTAATTCTTGAGTTTATCATTCTGATAGATTTCTATTTTATTGTTGTTGGCTGCATCATTGTAAATATCTTCGATCATTTTAGTGATCAGCTGCAGCTTGCGTTTGTTCAATATGATGTTCTTAATGTTCTCCTTTTCAAAACCAAGAGGAGAAAGACTGTTCCGTATCTTGAATCCCTTGATGTTCACAAAATAGTGGTTCAGGGAATCGCTCACCTCCACAAACCTGTTGTTCTGCAAAAATAACTCTTTATTATAGGTTTGAATAGGAATTTCTTTTAACAAGTCGTCAAACA
>JBKJQG010000334.1:0-9804 GCA_046594925.1 Bacteroidia bacterium | reverse complement strand
CCCGATTGTTATCGGGAAGGAGAAGGTGTCCGAAGGACGGATGAGGAAAACAATTTTCTTCCGCTTCCCTTCTCTCCCGATGGTTATCGGGAAGGAGAAGGTGTCCGAAGGACGGATGAGGAAAACAATTTTCTTCCGCTTCCCTTCTCTCCCGATTGTTATCGGGAAGGAGAAGGTGTCCGAAGGACGGATGAGGAAAACAATTTTCTTCCGCCTCCCTTCTCTCCCGATGGTTATCGGGAAGGAGAAGGTGTCCGAAGGACGGATGAGGTAGACGAACTCATCCCGTCATACTGAGCGTAGTCGAAGTATAAGAGATTAATCAACAATGACCGATAACAGATATAATCAACGTGGCGTTTCTGCATCAAAAGAAGATGTTCACAAAGCCATAGCTAAAATTGACAGAGGCCTCTTCCCAAAAGCCTTCTGTAAGATCGTGCCCGATCATCTAAGCGGTGACGATGAATATTGCATTGTGATGCATGCCGACGGAGCTGGAACAAAATCATCTTTAGCTTATACTTACTGGAAAGAAACAGGAGACATCTCTGTATGGAAAGGAATAGCACAGGATGCCATAGTGATGAATACAGACGACCTGCTTTGCGTGGGCGCCGTCGATAACATTCTTTTATCTTCCACCATCGGAAGGAACAAGAACAACATTCCTGCTGAAGTTTTGTCGGTTCTCATTAACGGAACGGAAGAAGTATTGCAGCAATTAAGAGATTACGGAATAGGTATTCACTCCACTGGAGGTGAAACAGCAGATGTGGGTGATCTTGTAAGAACAATTATTGTCGATTCTACGGTTGTTTGCAGAATGAAGCGCAGTGACGTGATCGACAACAAGAACATTCAGCCAGGTGATGTAATCGTCGGCTTGGCTTCCTCCGGGAAAGCTACCTATGAAAGTGAATACAACGGAGGAATGGGAAGCAACGGATTGACTTCAGCGCGTCACGACGTGTTTGAAAATTCCCTTGCTAAAAAATTTCCTGAAAGTTTTGATTCAGCTGTTCCGGCAAACCTGGTGTACAGCGGCAAAATAAAATTAACGGATAAAATTGATGTGGAGTATGCTTCTCCGAACTCCCTCCCGACTCTCGACTCTATCACTGCCGGAAAATTGGTTTTATCTCCCACACGGACCTACGCTCCCATCATAAAAAAAATAATCGACGATCACCGTAAGGACATTCATGGAATGGTTCATTGCAGCGGAGGTGCACAAACAAAAGTGCTTCATTTTGTCGACAATGTACACGTGATCAAGGACGATTTATTTCCTGTCCCGCCCTTGTTCAGACTCATTCAGGAACAAAGCAATACCGGATGGAAGGAAATGTATCAAGTGTTCAACATGGGACATCGGATGGAATTGTATGTGCCGGAAAGTGCAGCAGCAGCCATTATCAAAATTTCAAAGTCATTCGACGTGGATGCAAAGATTGTTGGAAGAGTGGAAGCATCTTCAACAAAAAAATTGACCATTAAATCCGAGAACGGAACTTTCGAATATTAGCTCAGCAGTAGGCAAATGGCAGTAGGCAATAGGCAATGGGTAACACCGTCTGATGCGACTGCCAATTTTTTTGTACTTTTGTGAAACATCATCAGTTAAATAGCACATTCGTCACCCTGAGCGGAGTCGAAGGGTAAAATTCAAAAAATCTAAAATTAAGAAGCGTGTTAGATAAATTAGCAGCCATAAAAAGACGTTGGGAAGAAGTTGAACAAAAACTGTCGGATCCGAAGGTCATTGGCGATATGAAAGAATTTAAGAAATTCAACATAGAATATAAAGAACTGGGTTACGTAGTTGAGGCTTACCACGAATACAAGAACGTAGTAGAGAATCTCGAATTCAACAAAAGCGCTTTGTCATCGGAAAAGGATGATGAAATGCGTGAAATGATGAAGACTGACATTGATGAGCTTTTGACGAAGAAAGATAAAATGGAGAACGACATCCGTCAGATGCTGATTCCAAAAGATCCCGAAGATGCCAGAAATGCAGTGATCGAAATTCGTGCGGGTACAGGTGGTGACGAAGCCAGTATTTTTGCAGGTGACCTTTTTAGGATGTATACCCGTTATCTCGACGAAAGAGGCTTAAAATACGAAGTCACGGATTCCAATGCCGGAACCATGGGCGGATACAAAGAGGTGATCATCAGCGTAAATTCCGAAGGAGCATACGGCTTCCTGAAATTTGAAGCAGGTGTGCACCGTGTACAACGTGTTCCTCTCACAGAAACAATGGGACGTGTGCATACTTCGGCAGCAACGGTGCTTGTAATGCCTGAAGCCGATGAGGTGGATGTGGTATTGAACCCCGGAGATATCGAAATGCAAACTTCCCGTTCTGGTGGTGCAGGTGGACAGAACGTAAATAAGGTAGAAACAAAAGTTCAACTGACGCATAAGCCAACAGGAATTGTTGTGGTTTGTCAGCAAGACCGTTCCCAATTAGGGAATCGGGAGATTGCTATGCAGATGTTGCGGACAAAGATCTACGACATTGAATTGCAAAAACATTTGGATGCGATCTCTAAACGAAGAAAAACTATTGTTGCAACAGGCGACCGCTCCGAGAAGATCAGAACATACAACTATCCGCAAAATCGTATCACCGATCACAGAATCAACATGACCGTTTACAACCTTACGGATTTTATGGATGGAAAGATCCAGAACATGATCGATGCATTGCAGCTCGCTGAAAATGCAGAGAAGATGAAAGAAGGCGGGATCGGGGCGTAATTTGAAAATTTGGAAATGTTCAAATTTGAAAATGTTTAGTAGGAGTACAAATAAAGAATTTTGACTCCGATCAAATCCCCTCTCGAGAGGGGTAGGGGTGTGTAAAAGATTTGATTTGTAACTTTTATTAAAAGCAGTAAACAAATAAACACTAATTGAAATCAATTCCCTTTCATAGAGAGGTAAGGGTGAGTAAAGATGACCAGAACAGAACTCTTCGAAAACATCAGAAAGAAAAAAAGCTTCCTCTGCGTTGGCTTGGATACGGATATTAGCAAGATTCCGAAACACCTTTTGAAATCGGAGGATCCCATTTTTGAATTCAACAAACAGATCATTGACGCTACAAAAGAGTTTGCCGTTTCCTTCAAACCTAACATGGCTTTTTACGAAACGCAAGGCGTAAAAGGTTGGATCAGCCTCGAGAAAACCATCAATTACATCAATCAAACTTGTCCGGAGATCTTCACCATTGCAGATGCGAAACGTGGTGATATTGGAAATACTTCTTCAATGTACGCAAATGCCTTTTTGGAAAAGTTAAATTTCGATTCCATCACGGTTGCTCCTTACATGGGTGAAGACAGTGTAAAACCATTCCTGGAATACAAAAACAAATGGGTCATACTTCTTGCATTAACTTCTAATCCAGGCTCTAAAGACTTTCAGTTACTGGAAACAAATTCCTCTCCCGATAGCTATCGGGATGAAGGGGGCAGGGGGAGGATTTTTGAAGATGTCCTGAGAATTTCTAAGTCCTGGTCAACCCCCGACACCATGATGTATGTGGTGGGTGCTACCAAAGCAGAAATGCTTTCCGACATCCGTAAAATTGTTCCTGAACATTTTTTATTGGTTCCCGGTGTTGGCGCTCAAGGCGGAAGTCTTACTGAAGTTGCGAAATATGGAATGAACAAACAATGCGGACTCCTCGTCAATTCTTCCCGCGGAATTATCTATGCATCCTCAGGCGAAGATTTTGCCGAAAAAGCAAGAGCGGAAGCTTTGATCTTGCAGAAGGAAATGGCTGAGCTGTTGGAAAAGTATCTTTAGAATTTTAATCCCACTTTGCATCCCGCCGACCAGAGTTTTGGTGAATAGTCGAAATGCTCCGTCTGCATTTTGAAATTTGGCTCGAAAAAAATTTGCAATTTTTTATAAATCGGAATCGCCACTCCAATGTTAATTGAATAGAAGAGTGTGCTCGCCTCTAAATATTTATATCTTTTGTCATCGAATTGGCTGTTTTGAATGAGCTTTGCATTTTCTGCGTCCTCATCGGAGAATCTGAACTTGTGGTTAAATAAAATTTTCCATTCCAGCCCCAGCCCGCCATAGTATGTTGCTTTTCCCTTTTTAAGCTGATAATTCAAATTCAATTGCTTCGATAGAAATTCATATAAGAATGTCATAGATTGGTTTTTGATAATTGTGGTATCTCTATATATAGTTGTGGAAAACCCCATTTTTGATTCGCGGAAAACTGTAAAGTCCCTTTCTTTAACTTCATATCCTTGTCTGTCATATGAGAATCCGGTAGTGAGGTTAACGTGCTTCGAAGCAATGAATTCTATTAAGATGCCAATTTCACTTGCTGTCATCGGTTTTTCATCTGATGCATTATAAGTGAAGAAGGCTGAGCTGTATCCACCGTTTTCAGGATACTGATGATACTTCCCTTTCTTAACTTCAGTTTGCTCACGCACTCTAAATGCAGCTTGTTGGCCATAAAATACTTTCACAAATACTTTTTTCTGCTTGGCCCAAACGCTGTCAGTGGACTTTTTTCTTACTTTGGCTTGGGCCATTTTTCCGAATTTATAAAATGCGCCGAGCTGAAAAGTAGCGGTGTTCATTTTGGTAAAACTCTTCAAGGATCTGGAAGTTGCCATGTTAATGTAATTCCGCCCTTCCATAAGGATCGAGATTCGATTGGAAACCGGAATGTTGAATCCTAGTCCGACCGCAGCGCCGACCTCAAACGGGCTTTTGTAAGTATAGTTTCCATCTTGATATCCCTTCACTTCGTTTTTGAGAATGATGCCCAAATAAGGCCCTGCGCTGATGAAAAAATTTCTTTTGAAGGGTGAATATTTAATAAGCAAGGGGAAAGTCATCGCGTGAAATCTTTCGTTGCTTTCTTCCGAGCCGCTGTAGCCTGCCCTATTGCTTGTCCAGTTTTTCTGCTCGTACATAACATTTGCAGTAAGGGCTAAGCTTCTTTTTACGTTGTACTGTAAATGGATTCCTACGCCTCCCCCGAATTCTTTATGGTAGGTTCGTCCGTTTTCGGGTGGCGGGCCCGGCGGCTGAAAGCGGTTGACAATACCAACAATTCCGATCTGGAGTTTTCTGTAATTGATGATACGGGTTTGACTGTCTGAATGAGATGCACTGTCGGGCACGGATTGGCTTATAGCTTTGAGTGTAAATGTTAAAAGGAATACGACAAGTGTCTTGTTTCTCATTTCAGTTTTAAAATCTAAACCATGCCTTGCGCCGAATTTAGTACCCTCCTTTTTCAGACGCAATTTAATGAATTGGTTGCCCCATCACGCATTATTTTATACATTTGCTCAGCAGAACACTCCCTCTGTTTTATTCACATTTAAATACGGAGTGTCATGACCGAAGAATTCCTTCACCACATCTGGAAATTCAGATTGTTCGATCAGCTGGAGCTGAAAACTACCAAAGGAGAATCTATTGAGATCCAAAGACCCGGCGATCATAATTTTGATGCAGGCCCCGATTTTTTTAACGCCCGCATAAAAATCGGCGAGACCTGGTGGGCCGGGAACGTGGAGGTGCACATTTATTCCAGCGACTGGAAAAGGCATCATCATCAGAATGACAAGGCCTACGACAACATTGTCCTGCACGTAGTGCATACCGCGGATGAAATTCTCTGTAGAACTTCCGGGGAAGAGATCCCCACCCTTGCAATCAAGGACCTGATTCACAAAAAACTTTACCAAAAGTATCTGGATTTCAAATCCTGTAATGATTGGGTCCCTTGTGAAAAACAAATCCCATTGGTTCCTCCGCACATTCTGCAAAGCACCTTGGATAAGATGCTATTGGAGAGATTGGAGCGGAAGTCGATTTCGGTTACAAACAGTTTGGCTTTGAATAAAAATAATTGGGAAGAAACGTTTTATCAGCACCTCGCCAGAAATTTCGGGTTCAAGACCAATGCGGAGCCCTTTGAGCTACTGGCAAAATCGCTCCCTTCGATCTGTCTGGGGAAACAAAAGAACAGCCTTTTGCAAGTGGAAGCTATGTTGTTTGGACAAGCAGGAATGTTGTTCGAACATTTCGAAGACAAGTATCCGCAGCAGCTGCAGAACGAATATGCTTTTCTGAAACAGAAATTTAAACTACAACCCATTGAAAAACACCTTTGATTACTTGCGTTTGCGTCCGGTGAACTTCCCTGATATCCGCATTGCGCAGTTCGCAGGCGTAGTCTGTCGTTCCGAACGACTCTTTTCTAAAATTCTGGAGATGGAAAATGCCTCCGAGTTAAAAATGCTGCTGACGGTTCCTGTGTCGGAATACTGGGGAGATCATTTCATGTTCGATCGGAAATCGGTCAAGCGAAGCAAGGATCTGGGTGCTGAGGCGATCAGCAATATCATTGTCAATACAATAGTTCCTTTCTTGTTTGTTTACGGAAAGCAGAAGGATGAGGAGGGGTTCATTGAAAAAGCTTTAAGGTTTTTAGAAGAGACAAAAGGAGAGAACAATGCCGTCATTCGAAAATGGAAGGGGGCCGGTGTTTCTGTTAAGAGTGCTCACTCCACTCAGGCTTTGCTGCAGCTTAAGAACGAGTACTGCAACTCCAAAAAATGTTTAAAGTGTCAGATCGGTAATCATTTGTTAAAAAATTCGTAATTTTAGTGCTCAATCTTCTACTCAAATGATAAAAAGTATTCAATCCTGGTTCGAGACACAAGCTTTTGGAGTTTGTGCATGGTGGGGTAAAAAACTCGGCATCAATTCAACAAAGATCAGAATGTATTTTATTTATCTTTCTTTTTTCACTGTGGGCTCTCCCATCATCCTTTATTTTGTGATGGCATTCGTTCTGGAGAACAAGGAGTTCTTTAAGCCATTTAAAAGCAAACGCAGAAGTGTTTGGGATTTGTAAGAATTAGCTTCCCGTCATACTGAGCGTAGTTGAAGTATAAGAGCGGGAACAAGATTCCTCCCGTCATACTGAGCATAGTCGAAGTATAAGAGCGGGAACAAGAATCCTCCCGTCATACTGAGCATAGTCGAAGTATAAGAGCGGGAACAAGAATCCTCCGGTCATACTGAGCGTAGCCGAAGTATAAGAGCGGGAACAAGATTCCTCCCGTCATACTGAGCGTAGTCGAAGTATAAGAGCGGGAACAAGAATCCTCCCGTCATACTGAGCGTAGTCGAAGTACTCAGTGTGACGTCCAGAATGATTAACCTTATCATGACTTGCATTATAAAGTAATTACATATATGAAAATCCTCATAACAGGGAGTAACGGCTTACTCGGACAAAAATTAGTTGATGCTTTGTTGGAAAGAGAAGACGTCAAAATTATTGCTACATCATCAGGAGTCAATCGCCTTAAGCCGACCACTGGATACATTTACGAATCACTTGACATTACTGATCGGTCGGCTGTGAAGGCTGTTCTTTCAAGATACCTTCCTGATGTAGTTATCAATACTGCAGCCATGACTAATGTGGATGCCTGTGAAACGCAAAAGGAAGAATGTCGTGCTGTTAACGTCAATGCGGTTCAGTACTTTGTAGATGAGATCACTGCTTTGCAAAACAATTGTCATTTCATTCATTTGTCTACCGATTTTATTTTTGACGGACTCAAAGGAAGTGAATACAATGAAACGGATCAACCCAACCCCTTAAGCGAGTACGCGAGATCAAAAGTAGACTCAGAAAAAATAGTTCAAAATAGTAGTATCAGTTGGGCTATAGCGCGAACGATCATAGTATATGGTACCGCGAATAAGCTGAGCCGAAGCAATCTTATTCTGTGGGCAAAAGATTCGTTGTCAGATGGAAAAAACATTAATGTCGTAGATGATCAGTTTCGTTCTCCCACTCTTGCCGAAGATTTGGCAGCAGGTTGCATTTTAATTGCAGATAAAAAAGCAAAAGGCATCTATCATTTATCCGGACCGAAGACTCAGAGTATTCTTGAGTTGGTGTATGCTATTGCAGATTTTTGGAAGCTCGATAAGTCGCTCATTACTCCTGCCAAATCAAACTTCATCGCCCAAGCAGCGCAACGTCCACCGCGTACCGGATTCGATATCAGTAAAGCCAGAAAAGAATTGGGCTATGCACCGCTTTCTTTTAAAGAAGGACTTCAGGTACTGGATAGTCAATTAAAGTAGTTTAGTGAAAGCGAAGGGTGCATTCCTGAGTCGGAGAAAAATTTATCAAATGGCCTAAGAAGAATTTGCTTAGAAAATTAAATGCTTCGTTGGCGCAGGCCAAAGCACAGCCTGTGGTGTTTGAGCCTCATTTGATTATTCGGTGCGAAATATCGATAATGGCGAGTTCACCGGCTGGCAACGATGCATTTTCGATTTTCCGCAAATTATTCTTGAGCCTTGATTTTTTGTTTCTTTTTGATCAAGCAAAAAGAAAAAAACTTTAATTTGAGGAGAAGTGTAATTGGTGGGTGAAAGTCTTTTTTAATTCATCTAACATGTCGAAGAATTCAGATCCGAACGCCCATCACAAGAATATCATCCACCTGACTCACTTCTTTTTTCCACTCGTTTAAAGTGGCTTCCAGAATTGCTTCTTGCTCGGCTGCAGTTTTGTGATGGATGCTGAGTAAAAGTTCTTTGAAGCGTTTGGTCATGTATTTTTTTCCGCTATCTCCACCGAATTGATCTGCGAACCCATCTGTGAAAACATAGATCATGTCATTCTTTTTAAGGTCGATCGTATGGCTCTTGAATTCCTGGTCATTGCTTGTCGTTCCTCCTATCGCTGCTTTTGTAGGCGCAATTTCATGTAAGTTGTTGTCTCGGATGTAATAGAGCGGACGGTTGGCTCCGGCATATTCCAAGGTCATGTTCTTCAGGTCGAAGATGCAAAGGGCTATGTCCATTCCGTCTCGCGAACTGGAATTGCTTTCGTTTTGTCGCAGCGCTTTTTTTACTCCACGGTTGATGGAAGAGACGATGGCAGAAGTATCGCACAACCTTTTTTCCAATACCGCATGATTCAATTCATCGATGCCGATCAGACTCATGAAGGCTCCCGGGATTCCGTGACCTGTGCAATCTGCTGCTGCCAATAAAAGTTTTCCGCTCTCGTGTTCTGCAAACCAGTAGAAATCCCCGCTCACCACATCTTTCGGCTTGTACAAGCCAAACGACTCCGGCAAATGATTTAAAATGATGGATGGGTTCGGCAGCCTCGCTCTCTGAATTTGTTTTGCGTAGTTGATGCTGTCGTTAATGTCTTTGTTCTGAACTTCGATTTCTTTATAGGCAAGCGACAAGGAATTGTTTGCCTTTTTTTTCTGCAGAAATGCCCTGAAGAGGAAAATCGTAAAGACGCCTATCAGCAAAAAGAAAAGCCCGACATAGATCTTGATTTTTTTGTCTTGCGCTGATTTCTCTTCTGAAAGTTCTTTGTCTTTTTCCAGTGAACTGATCATCAGCTCTTTCTTCTCTGATTCGTATTTGGCCGACATTTCATTGATCTGACGGCTGTTCTGTTCATTGTATGTGGAGTCCCTCATATCGGAGAAGAGTTCCATGTATTTGAATGCATTTTTGTAGTCCTTCTGTGCTGAATAGGCTTTTGACAAAAGTTGATAGGCCGATGATGCCGTTGTTCTATAATGAAATTTATTAGTGATCTCAACGGCCTTTTCTGCATATTCTACCGATTTATGGTAGTTCTTTATTAAGAAGTAACAATGGGAAAGACCAACGTATCCTTCTGCGCAATTGTAATAGTCTTCTATTTTTTCGTGATTCTTGTTTGAGATTTGAAAGCTCTCG
>JBKJQG010000323.1:0-6332 GCA_046594925.1 Bacteroidia bacterium | reverse complement strand
AGTGGCTCAGGCCGTCGGCCCATTTGTAACCCAGCTTTTTGAGGATGAGGAACAAAACCCGGAAATGATAATCCTGTTCATTCCCAACGGTAAAGATCAGTTTCGAAAAATTGGACTCTTCCTGACGTTGCAAGGCTGTTCCCAGATCCTGAGTCATATACAAGGAGGTCCCATCGCTTCTTAATAAAGTTTTTTCATCCAAACCATCTGCTGTCAGGTCTATGAAAACTGAATTGTCTGCCCGCTGCTGAAAAACGTTCGTTTCCAAACCTCGGTCGATGATCTTTTTTCCTAATAAATAAGTATTGCTTTCATAATAGGTTTTGTTAAAATCAACACCCATCATTTTGTATGTGCTCTCAAAACCCTTGTAAACCCAGCTATTCATCATGATCCAGAGGTCGCGTACTTCCACGTCGTTAGCTTCCCACTTCTGCAGCATCTGTTGTGCTTCCAGCATCAAGGGTGCATTCTTTTTTGCTTCTTCTTCTGTTTTTCCTTCCGACATCAACTGGTTGACTTCGCTCTTGTAATGTTTGTCGAACTCCACATAATATTTCCCCACCAGATGATCACCTTTCATACCTGATGATTCGGGAGTTTCTCCCTTCCCGAATTTTGTCCATGCAATCATACTCTTACAAATATGGATCCCGCGGTCGTTAACTAAATTTGTCTTTAGGACTTTATTTCCTGCTGCACTTAAAATTTCAGCAACCGAATAACCCAAGAGGTTATTTCTTACGTGGCCCAAATGCAAAGGTTTGTTGGTATTCGGGGAAGAATATTCCACCATTACGACTGGCGCATTGGCAGGAACAGGCTTGATGAAAGGTTTACCGCTGATGGATCTGAAATAGTCCAGCCAGAAGGAGTCAGCAATTACTAAATTCAAAAATCCTTTCAGTACATTGTAATCCGCCACCTCTTCAACATTTGCTTTTAGATAAGCACCGATATCGTTAGCTGTATCTTCCGGTTTTTTTTTGGAGATCTTTAAAAAATTAAAGACCACCAGGGTCAGATCTCCCGTAAAGTCCGGATTGGTTTGTTCAAAAGCTATTTTATCAGACGAAGCACCATAAAGCGATTGAAGCGCTTGAGCAGTTTTCTCCGTAAGGGTTTGTTCTAAAGTCATAGTTTTTTATTCAATTGCAAATGTAAGAAAACTATGGAACTATAGGGATACGAGAAATTGCTATACATCCGTCATCACATCAAATCCTTTAAAGCTGCCGACAATCGCCAATCCACTTACAATGGATGCTGTTTGTTTGTTCTTTACTTTGCCTGCGATCTGATTAAACGTTCCGCCCGAACCTACCGCATCGTCGATCAGTACTAGATGCCTGAACTTTCGTTTGTCGGTCACAGCAAATGTGTTTTCTGCATTGCTAATTCGTTCTTCCAGCTTTTGCAATGATTTCTGTGGGATGGGTATGATTCCGTTGAGCTTTTTGATCTCTACTACAGGGAGTGGGAGCTGTAAATTGTTCTGGATAAATTTCATGATTTGTACTTCACGGCGGATGGTGGGAGGAATAAATGCGACCGCATCAGCTTCTTGCTCATGGACAAACGAGATAATCCTTTCCCGGATCTCATCCATCATTAATTTCATCAAGAATTTGTTTTGCCCTTGTTTCGCGAAGTGAAGAAGCGTACCGAGCCGAGTCTTTCCAAAGCGCTCAATATCATAAAAATCAAGATAGAAGAGATGATCCAAATGTATTTTGTCATAACCTTTTGTGTTTTTTAGTTTTTCGATTCCGTTAATGTTTCCTTGTGTAGTATAGTGTTGATCGTATATTGCTTTCGCGTCAATGAATTCTTTTATTGTTTTTGCTGTGGGTAGATTTCTTTTTTTGCACCATTGATCAAATCCTAGCAAGCCCTCCAGAAGTTGTCCTGTTTCAGAAACCATCAAGAAGTTTTTGTTGAGGAACTCGCTTTCCTGTTTAGAAATAAGAGGGATTTTTTCTGCTTCAACTTTATTGAGTGCCCTATATCTGTAGATGGTTTTTGGAGTGCGGCCAAGTTTTTCAACCACTCCGAGGTCGAGCAAATGCTTTAGAACAATATGAACCATTTGCTTGGAGGCTCCCAAACGGTCCGTAATTTCTTTGACGCTTAGTTCTTTTTGTTCTCCGAATTGAATTAAGATATTCTCTCTTGTACTCATTTTACTATTTACTATCAATAGTCAAATATATATATAAATTTGATACTCTGAACAAACCGATAACGGTTTCTTTCATTTTTAAAAGCATAAAGTCAGTTTTGAGGTATTCGCAAATGTAAAAAGCGTGAATTTCTTCACGCTTTTTTATCTTCATCTATCCTTCAATCGCTTAATCTCGCGCTAACTATGTAATTCTTTAGCCGCCCATCACCGTATTAGTAGGTCAGCTGACTAACAACTTTCTGCAAGATCTCAAAAGTATTCTCAGCCATAAGGTTCTCTTTATCTAATGTTGGGTTCACTTCACAGATCTCAAAGCAGCATACTTTTTCATTCTGGATGAGGCGCACGCACAAACTTCCGGCTTCTTTTTCGGTAATTCCGTTCCGAACGGGAGTTCCAGTTCCTTTTGAAATGGAGGAATCCATACTGTCCACATCAAAAGAAACATAGATCAGATTACAGCCCGAAAGGTGAGCCAGTGCATCACGTGCAATCTTCTCAACACCGTTCCGTTTTACCTCAGCTGTGGTGAATGTCTTAATCTTATGTTTCTTAAGTAAGTATGTTTCTTCGGGTTCTACGTCTCTTACTCCTATATATACCAGGTCGGAATAACTAATCTTTGGGGCGATCCCGCCGATCTTCTTCAAGCGATTCCAAAGATCTACAGTGTCTTTGTCCGGTTTGTTCATCTTGTTCGCCATGTTGTCTTCGTTTAAAGAAACGGCTATGGGCATTCCGTGCATATTACCGGATGGAGAGGTGTAAGGACTATGGATGTCGGCATGAGCATCTATCCAGATGACACCCAATCGGCTTTTCGGGTAGGCCATTTTGATGCCTGCTATTGTTCCTCCAGCGGTACTGTGATCGCCGGCGAGCACAATCGGGAAGTTATTCTTCTTTAGGGTTTGGGAAATTTGGGATGCAACACGCTCGTATATAGCCAGAATCCCGTTGATGCGTTTTGCATATTGTGGCTTTGGTGGCTCGAACAGAAGTTGATTTTCCACTTTTATCTCAATGGATTCGATCTGTTTGAACATATTACTTCCGTAGTCGAGGGCGGCTATTTTGATGGCATCAACCCCCATGCTGGCTCCACGGGTCCCAGCCCCGATCTCGGATTTTACTTCAATAAATTTTAAATTTTTCATGTTTTACCCTTTATATATGCAAACAAACTAAACAAAAGCCTGTTTGACCGATTCTTTTTTCGTTTTCAATCTAAATTACTTACTTTGGATATAATTTATCGATGTAAGTTACTTACATTTGGTCTTTATTCTATAAACTCGAAATACACCCAGCACAAATGGAAAATACTTATCGCGACCTAATCCAGCAAACCTTCGATTTTCCGCAGGAAGGCTTCAATGTGGAGGATGATAGCCTGAATTTTAATAATATACCTCTTATGGACATTATTAAAAAGTACGGAACGCCCCTCAAGATCTCTTACCTGCCCAAAATCAGCTCCCAGATACAAAAAGCCAAAAAAATATTCAACGTGGCCATGGCAAAAGCCGATTACAAAGGCAAATATACATATTGTTACTGTACCAAAAGCTCCCACTTTCAATTTGTATTGGAAGAAGTGCTGCAAAACGAAATCCATCTGGAGACCTCTTCTGCCTTTGACGTGCCCCTGGTAAGGGCTTTGTACGATGCCGGCAAGATCTCAAAGGATACGTACATTATCAATAATGGTTATAAGCGGCCCAACTATCTCAAATACATTAGTGAGCTCGTAAACGACGGATTTCAAAATTCCATTCCTATTCTAGACAATACCAACGAACTCCCTTTGCTTGAAAAGTTGTGTAAAAACAAGTTTAAAGTCGGCATTCGGGTAGCAACTGATGAAGAACCTAAGTTCGAATTCTATACATCCCGCCTTGGTATTCGTCAGGCTGATATTATAGATTACTATGACAAAAGCATCAAAAATAGCAGCAAATGTGAGTTGAAAATGCTCCATTTCTTCATCAACACCGGTATTAAAGACACAACCTATTACTGGTCCGAACTCACAAAATGCATCAATGTTTACTGTGATCTTAAGAAAGTTTGTCCTTCCCTCGACTCACTCGACATAGGCGGGGGCTTCCCGATCCGTACTTCTTTGAGTTTTAGTTACGATTATGCCTACATGGCCGATGAAATCATTCAGAAGATTAAGAACATCTGTGAGGAAAGAGAAGTGGACGAACCGCATATTTTTACCGAATTCGGAAGCTTTACTGTAGGGGAAAGTGGTGCAGCTTTGTATTCGATAGTTGACATTAAGAAACAAAACGACAATGAGTTATGGTACATGATAGATAGTTCTTTCATTACCACTCTTCCGGATACTTGGGGCATCAAACAAAAGTTCATTTTGCTTGCAGTAAACCATTGGGATAAGGATTATCAAAGGGTGAATTTGGGTGGATTGACCTGTGACAGTGAAGATTATTACAATGCGGAATCACATCTCAATCAAGTATATATGCCCATTGTAGAAGAAAAGCAGAAAGAACCTCTTTACCTTGGATTCTTCCATACGGGTGCTTATCAGGAATCATTAGGTGGATACGGTGGCATTCAGCATTGTCTGATCCCGGCACCCAAACACGTTATTATCGATGTGGACGATGACGGAGAAATGCACACTCATTTGTTCGCTAAGGAGCAGAGTTACAAGTCGATGTTGAAAACCCTGGGGTATTAGAAAACGTAATTTTATTTTGGTATTATTATTTTATCGTTATCTTTAGCGACTTAATCGACAAAAATTGTCTATTGAAAAGAAGGCTTAACTACTCCTTAGATTATTTTGATGAAAAATAGAATAATTGATTGCGCTTTTGGATTTTTATTGTTGCTGATGATGGGCTCCTGCTCAGGAGATCAGGGGAAGGCTGGCGATGAAGGTATTATTGAATATACCGCTTCTGTAGTGGATCAGGCCAATCCAATGGCTGGACTTGCTCCCAGCAAAATGATCATTAAATTCAAGAACAATAAATCCTGTGCTGAAATGAGCGCAGGAATGGGGCTTTTCAGTACTTCCTTCATTTCAGATCCTGAGAAAAAAACGTTAACTCAATTAGTGAAACTTCTTAATAAAAAACTTTCTTTGGTTCAGGATGCCAAAGCCATTGAGAAGGAAAATGCAGCTTATGTATTTGACTTGACACCCCTTCCAGGCGTTAAGACCATAGCCGGTTACAAATGCCAGAGCGCACATGTAAAAATGCACGATGACTTTGAAACAGAATTTGACATCTTTTATACCAGTGATCTGAAGATTGCCAATCCGAATTTCGCTAACCCGTTCCATATGATAGATGGGGTTTTGATGGAATACCAGATGAAGAAATTTGGACTTGAAATGAAGTTCACCGCAAAATCAGTTAAAAAGGAAGACATTGACGACTCCACCTTTGAGCTTCCTGCTGAATACAAAGCCATTTCGGCCGAAGAAATGAATACCCTATTCGAAAGTTTACAATAAACAAACTGCAGGAACATGAAAAAAATCATCCTGGCGATCTTCATCGCCACCTCTTTCGGCTGTACTTCAAGCGCTCAGAACTTTGAAGGCATCGTTACTTATTCCATTTCCTTCGAGAATTCAGGGCTTCCGCCGGAAGCCGTTGCCATGCTTAAAGGAGCCGAATCGATCATGTACATCAAAGGAGACAAACGCAGGGTAGACATGAACACAGCCATGCAAAGCACTACCAGCGTGGTGGACAGCAAAACCAAGACGGTGCTGACTACGATGGACATCATGGGGCAGAAATACTTGATCAAGATGAACGAAGAAGACCTAAAGAAAGAGAAAGAACAGGCACCTGTAACAAACATCAACTATCTGGATGAAACCAAAGAAATCGCCGGTTATAAATGCAAAAAAGCTGAGGTGACTATGGGACAAGAAGGCAACAAAGAGACATTCGTTGTTTTTTATACCACCGAGATCCCGGTGAATGAGACGAAGTCCACATTTGAAGGATTAAAGGGCTTTCCTTTGGAATACAGCATCGCTCAAGGCGGAATTAAAATGACCTTTTCCACCAAAAATATTGAAAAGACCGTTGTTCCGGACTCCAAATTCGTGCTTTCCAAAGAAGGCTACAAAGAAACAACCCTCGACGAG
>JBKJQG010000093.1:0-4866 GCA_046594925.1 Bacteroidia bacterium | reverse complement strand
GTTCCACTACCTTTAAAAGTCGTGAGTTCGAAAAAGCTCAAAAAAGCGCCAGTGCAGACGATTGGTTTTCATCAGGGACTTAACGTTCAATTTTAATTCCTCATCGAGATTCCCAAGTTCTATTAAAAGAAGAACTTGGGAATATTCTTTCTTTTATAGAAATATTCTTAACAAATGGCTTTTGAAAGTTAATTCCCTTAATGAGCTCATCATGAAAAATCATTAAGCATCAATTTAAATTTAATGCGTGCCATTTTCTGGACGATACTTCCTGTATGGAGATCTTACGCTATAAAAATTTTTTGGATTATCTCATAAAAGGTGACAAGAGAGGCTGTCATCAATTTGTTGCTGACTATTTAAAAGAATCTGGCGATGTGAAAGCGCTTTACCTTTATATCTTTCAGCCGGCACTCTACGACGTGGGGCATCTTTGGGAGCACAATAAAATATCAATCGCAAGAGAACATATTGCGACGTCGATTGTCGAAAGTTTAATGCAGCTTTCATACCCCTATATTTTCGAAAATAAGAAAAACGGAAAAAAAGTAATTATTGCTTGTGTCGCTGAAGAGCACCACCAGATAGGTGCAAGGATGATTGCTGATCTCTTTGATCTTGCCGGGTGGAGTTCATCATTTGTTGGAGCAAATACCCCCGTCGATGTAATCACCGGCTTAATCCAAGATGAAGGCCCAGATTTGTTAGGTCTTTCGCTGAGTATATATTTTAACGCCGATTCCTTGCGGGAGACTCTGAATGCAGTCCAAGAAAAGTTTCCTGAGCTCCCGGTAATCATAGGCGGGCAAGGGGTTTCTAGTTTAGGAATGGAATTCATGAAACGATTTCCAAAGTATGAAATCATACAACACATTGAAGCTCTCGATGAGATCACGTCCTTAAAGAAGATCATGGGTAAAGCGTCATGATGGATCACAAAGGTAACGAAGCATATTCTTTCTTTCTGGAGAGCCACTTTGAAGGCTTGCTAATAAGATTTGCTGTCGATTCCGGAAAGATCAACTTCTTAAATTCGTTTGCAAAGAAAATTGACTGTCTTTACTCTGATTCTTTTTACGATGTCTTTCGGGTGAGGAAGGAAGATATCTTGCTATATGTTCAAAAGTCAGAAAAAAGTGTGATGCTAAATGTTAAGAATAAAGATCAGTCTCCCCTGTCATTTTATTTCCATTTCAAAATCATCGACGGTGAGGTTTTTGCTTTTGGCCAGCAAAGCTACGAAGAGTTTCTTCACCTGAAAGAACAAATCGTTTCTTCTAACAGTTCGCTCAATAATCTCAACAGAGACCTTCAAAAACAAAAGATCGATCTTCGAAAATTAAATGAGCTTAAAAATCAATTTCTTGGAATCGCGGCACACGATTTGAGAAACCCGATCGGCGTCATACGAGGGTATAGTGGTTTTCTCCTCGATAGCCCGGGGATTCAAGATAATGAAGATAAAATGAGAATGATCGGAAGAATTAAAGACTCTGCCGATTTCATGCTCGGATTACTAGATGAACTTTTGGATATATCCGTCATTGAAGCAGGGAAGCTTACGTTTGATAAAAAGGCACACGATCTTTTTAAGCTGGTTAAAAAAGTAGCGGAAATGAATCAAATGATGGCAGGTCTTAAAGGCATTAACATTTCAATTGCTAGTTTCGATGGTCCATCGATCGTAGATATGGATTCTGGAAGAATCGAACAAGTATTAAATAACCTCATATCGAATGCGATTAAGTTCTCAGAGAAAAACACGAGAATTGAATTGTCTGTTTTCCAGAGTGGAGATTCCATCACCGTCTTAGTGAAAGATAATGGTAAAGGTATTCCTAAGGACGAAATAGACTCACTCTTTGAGGCCTATTCCGTTACGAGTGTGAAATCAACGGCGGGTGAAAAAAGCACCGGTCTTGGGCTCTCTATCGTTCAAAAAATAATTATCGGACATGGTGGTAGAATTTGGGTCGATAGCACCGTTGGTATAGGTTCGAGTTTTTATTTTTCTGTACCAATGTCCAAAAACAAAATTACCGGGGCTCTCGTTGAACTTAAACACGTTCCTGTCGTTGAGCGAAAACCACTGAGCATTTTACTGATTGATGATTCGGAAGATATCCATATCTTATGGGACGTTTTTACGAAAGATTTTCCTTTCACCACTCAGCACTGTAATTCTGCGTTAGAGGCGATTGATTTATTGAGAGCAGATACGAAGTTTGATGTGATCTTCGTAGATTTTGATATGCCGGAAATGTCAGGTAAAGAGTTTTTGAAATTTTACCTGACCGAGGCGCAGGGAACCGTTACAGTCTGTGCGCTGATGGCGCATAAAGATCGGAATATGCTAGGGAATCTACAAGAACTGGGTTTTTCTGGACACCTTGATAAACCAATGACCGCTTCTAAAGTTAAATCCTTTTTTGACTCTTTTAAGGAATCAGAAAAAGTATTTATGGTTTGCTAGTTTCATCAATTTTAAAAAAGAGGTCTCATCATTGCACTGTAAATTCCCAAGCAAGGGAGTTTTCTATGAATGTTTTAATGGTTCTTACATCACACGATCATTTAGGTAATACCGGGATGAAAACGGGATTCTGGCTAGAAGAATTCGCAACACCTTATTATTATTTTCTCGATCAAGGGGTCACAATCACTTTGGCATCTCCGAGAGGTGGTCAGCCACCTATTGATCCAAAAAGTTCAACTCAAGAGGGCGCAACGGAAATGACCAAGCGTTTTTATAAAGATCCAAAAGCTCAAGGTGCGCTAGCGCGAACACAGAAGCTGGGCGAAATAAATTTTCGTCAATTTGATGGGGTTTTTTTCCCGGGGGGACACGGGCCAATGTGGGATCTAGCAGAAAATCAAGACTCCATTCGTTTGATTGAAAACTTTTACAATGCCGGCAAACCAATCGCAGCTGTCTGCCACGCCCCGGCGGTCCTTCGTCACGTGATGATCGGCGGAGTACCGCTCGTCAAAGGAAAGAAAGTCTCAGGTTTCACGAACAGTGAAGAAGCGGCTTTGAAGCTAACCAAAGTGGTTCCTTTTCTTTTAGAAGATGAACTCAAAAAATTGGGAGGCAAGTATCAGAGAGGGGAAGACTGGAAAAGTTTTGCCGTGGTCGATGGGTTATTGATCACTGGTCAAAATCCGGCTTCCTCAAAAGCAGCTGCTGAGAATTTTTTAAAAATTCTAGCCGACAACAAAGGTGATCAAATTTCCATGAGTGCTTAAATACTGAAAATTTCGATGTCAGCTTTCACTAACTAAAGTATTTGGGAACTAATCCGACAAGATAAGTATGATTCGGTTCATTTTACTCATACTTATCTGCTCGGCGACATCGACTTATGCCGATTCCTGTTACCCTCTCTACGAAAATAAATCGCAGGAGATTCAGGAAAGAGATGGCTACGATACTCACATCGGCGCCCAAATCTACATTGACCATGGTCACCTCGGATACTGGCCGGGCTTACCCATGCAGGCAAAAATACCTAATTGGTCCAGGGAGCTGATAGAGGCCGTTAAGTGGGGCCCCTACTCTTTCACCGCGAGCAACGAAGATCCTAGGAAGGACTGGCTGGAGACCTTTCGGAAATCGATCAGTGATGACTGTAAGTTACCAAAAGAAAATTATGACCAACTAAGATCCATGCTCAATGAATTAATGGAAGACGGATCGTTCTGCCCAAACAATACCATCCTCGAGCCAAAGTTTTTGAAAGGGAAATCGGACTTCAAGAAAATCCTTAAGGACGCAGTGAAAAGTGGACGGTTCAGTCAGCATTGCCAAAACTCTGCGGTCGTTGACGAGTCTCATCGTGAAATTAAAGACATTTCTCCCCGGGCAAATAAACCACATTCACAAAGCTCAACCACTCCACAGTGACTTATATTCTGGCAGGCAATTCCTGTAGTCTTTTCAGCTTTTTCTTTTTTCATTAAAATAGCTGATATGAGTAATCTACAACTAGTCTTCCTCATGCTCGCCATAACTTTTGTTTTTCCGGTCTTTGCTGACTCGAAGGCAAAGGCGATTCAAATTGAAGGCAAAAGCCTCGGTAAGTTTCCCTTTCGAGTTTTGGGATCTGCTAAGTACCAGAACGCCACTTTCGGTTCCAAGGATAAGAGCACGGTCAACGCCAGACACTTAAATGGTTTTGGGGCCGAAGCCCTTGCAGGTCTGGTTTTGGGGCCAATATTTATTGGCGGCGGTGGAGAATATATGAATTGGATTCAGGCGACGGGTCCCAAAGATAATACAGACCTCACCGGAAATTCAGTCAATGTATTTGGCGCAGTTGGGTTTGCCTTTCATCGATTTCTTCTCGTAGGGAAATATATTTTTCAATCAACTTACAGGGTTAACAAGAAGGACGCTCTCAACAATAGAGTGCAATATTCAGGTCCAGAAGACTCTTTTGCTGCCACACTTGTTTATCGCTTCGGTAAACGTAGTTTCTTCACGCTTGAATATGATTCTCTTACTTATGGTAAGCAAAAACTTGGAAGTACTTCATCGACTCTTGGGAGCGATGAAAAAATGAAGTTTTCAAGCGTGGGCTTCTCTTATGGGGTCATGTTTTAAGATTCTCTGGGCGAGGTTCATCGCTCCCTGCATGACTCCCACAATTCCTTGTCCCGGAAAAGTAGTATCACCGGATTGATAGAATCCCTTCCATCTGGTGGCGTGCTTAGGATAGGTCAGGAAGTTTCTCCGGAGGGTGTGTGGGAGTCCTCCGACACTTTCGCGACCAGTAAATTTCTTAAAAGTTTTTGGATCTCCGACTCCGGCGAAGCGCAGGTTCACCAGCTCAGGAAATTTATTGCGTACGAGTTCGGTGAATTCTT
>JBKJQG010000069.1:0-6175 GCA_046594925.1 Bacteroidia bacterium | reverse complement strand
TGATTTCGATAACGAGAAAAAACGTATTGCATTGGGCTTGAAACAACTTTCTGCGCATCCTTGGGATAACCTGAAAGCTGAATTGGCTATCGGTGATAAAGTAAAAGGAAAAGTAGTTGTGATCGCTGATTACGGTGCTTTTGTTGAGATCGCACAAGGTGTTGAAGGGTTGATTCACGTTTCAGAAATGAGCTGGAGTCAGCATTTACGCACTGCTCACGATTTCCTGAAAGTAGGAGATGAAGTTGAAGCAGTTGTATTGACACTTGACCGTGAAGAACGCAAAATGTCATTGGGTATCAAACAATTGATGCCTGATCCATGGAGCAATGTCATCACTAAATACACTAAAGGTTCTAAACATGCTGCAACCGTTCGCAACTTTACCAACTTCGGTATCTTTGTTGAATTGGAAGAAGGTGTTGACGGATTGATCCACATCTCTGATTTGTCTTGGTCTAAAAAGATCAAACATCCATCAGAATTCACAAAAATCGGCGACAAGATTGATGTTGTTGTTTTAGAGATCGATGGTGAGAACCGCAGATTGAGTTTAGGACACAAACAATTGGAAGAAAATCCATGGGATGTGTTTGAAACCATCTTCGTAGAGAACTCCATCCACCAAGGAACCATCATCAGCGTTATGGAAAAAGGTGCTATCGTATCAATGCCATACGGCGTTGAAGCGTTCTGCCCTACACGTCACCTGTTGAAACCTGATGGCTCTTCAGCTAAAACAGAAGAAGTATTGGACTTCAAAGTTCTTGAATTCAACAAAGAAGGCAAGAAGATCATCGTTTCCCACGCTAAAATCAATGAAGAAGTAACTGCTAACGAAAAAGCAGCGGTTGCAACCGAAAAGAAATCTGCTGGTGAAGCTGAAGCAAAAGCAGTTAAAAAAGTGAAAGACAGTGTTGAAAAAACAACACTAGGCGATATGGATGTTCTTTCAAATCTGAAAGCAGATATGGAAGAGTCAGAAAAAAAGTCGACTAAAAAGTCTGAATAATATTCCTTCCCGCTTACGCGCGGGATTGAATCTAAAAACCCACGCCATGGTTTTTTAGAAAAAAGCGCCCCCGTACTGTGGGGCGCTTTTTTAGTTTAGAAAGACTTGGCTCCGCCTTTCTTTTTTATCCCGATGCCTATCGGAATCTCAGGAGGCAAACAAGAGCGCCATTATGTTGTAATTCTTTTCTGAGATTATGCTTATCTTTGAAACATGCTGCTCTCCCCAGAAGAACTCAAAAAGATCGATCCAATTAAAGAACCCGCCAGGTTCTATCATGCCTGGGGACGGAGAATGGTCACACTGAACAACGCCGAAAGGCTTGACATACTAGACTATTCAGCTGCCTCAAAAGGGCATTCCGATCTCAATGCCGCAGGCCATTCCTTTGCCGAAGGAATGATCGCCATCTATTCATCCGAATTTCCAAAAGCACTTGATTGCCTCCTGTTCGCAAACGACATGTTCACAAAGCTGAATCAGAAAGGCGGACTGATGGCTACAGCGATTATGCTCTGCACCTGCTACAGATCCGTGGGGCAACTAGACAAAGCACATGACAGGATCCAGCAAGCGCTTCAAATCATGCCTCAGGTGGAGGATACAGAGGAAGAGATTTACGGCCATTTTAAAGCGATAGCTTACTACCAGGCTGCAGAAGTAAACGCCGAACTTAAGAATTATGAAAGCGCACTTGATTTTTTTCAATACGGGCTTGCTCTCACAGATGGAAATATCGTCCACAAGGGAAGGCTCTTGAGCGGTATCGCTGTTGTTTACATGAACATGAACCAATGGGATGAGGCGAAGAACTACTTCGAGCAAGCTCTTGGGACATTGGAAGGACAAAACAACATCGTTCTTGAATCTAAAATCCTGACCGACATTGGTATGTATTATTTCCGAACGAAGGAGTACGACCGTTCATTTGAGTATCAGGAAAAAAGCCTGAAAATGCGGATTGCCAGCAACATGATCAGTCCGGCTATCACCAATTATATCCGCATGGCTGAACTTTGTTTTGCCAGCGGGAAAACAGACGATGCATTGCGTTACGGAGAAACAGCAGTGGAGCAGGCCGCAAAGATAAAACTGAATATCAAACTCTACGAAGCACACCTAATCTTGGCAGAGATCTACGAAAGTGTCGGCAACATCGGAGAAGCTTATGAGCATTTAAAAAAGCACCACCAATACAAGGACGAGGTCCACAGCCAGGAAGTGATGCGTAAGGTTGAGCAGATAAAAGGGCAGCATAAAGTAGAATCAGCTCAACACGAAAAAGAAATTTTCAGATTGAGAAATGTAGAACTTAAATCTGCTTTGAATGAGATCACGGAAAGTTTCCGGTATGCAAAACGCATACAAACCGCTATTCTACCGCCGGATGGGCTCATCAAGCAAGTACTTCCCGAATCTTTTGTTTTGTTCATGCCCAAGGACATTGTCTCAGGGGATTTTTATTGGATGGAGGTTGTCAGTCGGGAGCAGGGAGCGAGGAGTGGGGAGATAAAAAAAAATGAAAGACAGCAGACTTACGGACTCCAGACTCAAGACTCCTCACTTATCCTGATCGCAGCTGTCGACTGCACAGGGCATGGTGTTCCAGGAGCAATGGTGAGCATGGTCGGACACAATTGCTTGAACAAAGCTGTTCATGAGTTTGGCTTAACGCTCCCATCTGACATTCTTAACAAGCTGACAGAGCTAGTGGAAGGGACCTTTGCTCAAAGAGAGATCCACGCTGAACATCCGGCTGATGAGATCAAAGACGGAATGGACATTTCCATTGTCTGCATTGATATTAAAAATAAAACGATGGAGTGGGCGGGAGCCAATAACCCGCTTTGGATGATTAAGAAAGGAGTAATGACTGAAATTACGGCCGACAAACAGCCGGTAGGGAAATTCGAACACCGTCACCCCTTTACCAATCACAGCATCGACCTTGTTTCCGGCGACATTGTGTATTTATTTACCGACGGATTTGCCGATCAATTCGGTGGTCCGAATGGAAAGAAATTCAAATACAAGCAACTGAAAGAACTTCTTTTGGAAGTAGCGAATGAGAAACCGCATCGGCAAAAAGAAGTATTGGCTGAACGCTTCGAAAGCTGGAAAGGGAACATGGAGCAAGTAGACGATGTGCTCTTGATGGGATTAAAGATCCCTTAAGTTGAATTGTCTTTTAAATTGGTTATTTTTGCAATATGAAATTACTCTACACCGTTGTCCTGATTCTTACCACCTCGCTCGCCATTGCAGGAGGCTGTACGCCACCATCAATCATTTCAGAACCATCCAATTCCGTTGTATGCGAAAACGGTGATACTTACTTCAGGGTTTTAGCAACGGGCCCTTCACTTGTCTACCAATGGCAAGTCGATCAAGGTTCCGGTTTTGTGAACCTTCTGAATGTGGCTCCCTATTCGGGCGTTACTTCAGATTCCTTGATCATCACCACAGCTCCTTTGTCGATCGACAACACCATCTACCGTTGCATAGTAAGCAATGGTTGTGTGCCAAATGACACCAGTGCAGCGCGTTTGCTGAAGATCAATGTTGCTCACAGCATTTCCTCTCAGCCTTCCAATTCAATTGCTTGTGAAGGAAGTGTTGCTTCTTTTTCGCTTACTGGTAGCGGAACAGGGTTGACTTACCAATGGCAGGTGGATGCAGGATCGGGTTTTGTGAATGTACCTTCCGGACTTCCTTATTCAGGCGAAACAACCGCTAATCTTTCGATCACAGGCGTAACGTCAGCTTTCGACGGATATCTTTATCAATGTATTGTTTCAGGTTCTTGTTCTGCATCCCTTACAAGCAATACTGTTTCCTTAACAGTAAACACTTTGCCGGACATTACAGCTCAACCGAATTTTGTGAATGTTTGTGACGGAAATACTACCAGCATTTCAATAACGGCAAACGGAACTGGAATAACTTATCAGTGGCAGGTCAATACAGGAAGCGGTTATTCCAATTTGAGCAATTCTAGCCCTTATTCAGGAGTTACAACACCTACCTTGGACATCAATCCTGCCGCTGTTTCCATGAACGGTTACAGTTATCAGTGTATTGTCTCTGGTACTTGTTCCCCGGCTGATACAAGCTATGAGATAGTGCTGATTGTTCATCCCACTTATTCACTTTTTACAAATGCTACCATTTGTCAGGGTGATACACTCGTTTTCGGTTCCAGCAATTTAACTGCGCCAGGATTTTATTCCAACTTATTTACTTCCGTGAACGGCTGTGATTCTATGGTTTACCTTTCCCTGAATGTCAATTCCGCTTATTTCACAACAACAGCGGGTAGCATTTGTAATGGCGACAGTGTTTTACTGGGAACAACTTATCAATCGACGGCAGGCGTTTATACATTTATTTTGCCCACTGTGAATGGCTGCGACAGCACGATCGAACATACACTTTCCATCAGACCTTCTTATCTTTATGAAAGCACAACCACCATTTGTGCTGGAGATAGTGCAATGGTGTTTGGTGTTTACGAATCCATCGATTCTGTTTATTCACAAAACTATACGACCATTTTAGGTTGCGACAGTATCTATACGCATACTTTGATTGTTGGCCCCGTTTATAACATTGCTCTGACTGCCAACATCTGTGCAGGCGATAGCATCCTGATTGATACAACTTACGAATCGGCTTCGGGAATATTTGTCAATAATTATTCATCCATGTATGGCTGCGACAGCACTGTTACAACTACGCTGAACGTACATCCGGTATACAGCTTGACTCAATCCATCAGCATTTGTGCAACCGATAGTGTTTTCTTGGCAGGAGCCTATCAAAACACTTCAGGAGTTTATACCGATAGTTTAAGTACGGCTTACGGCTGCGACAGTGTGATTGTGACTACACTCACAGCAACCGCAATTCCGATCGTTGTTCTTGACTTCAACGATTCCATTTTCTGTCATTGGGATATGCCTTTGATACTTACTCAAGGGCTTCCGGGTGGTGGAACATATTCGGGAATGTGGGTTACGGGAGGAGATACATTCTCTCCAACTTTTCCAGATGGAATGTTTGGAATCACCTATACTTATACGGATTCCTCAGGTTGTTCCGCTTCCTCATCAGATTCCCTGCAGGCTGAAATTTGTGAAGGCGTTGTAGAACTAATCAACGATGCTGATTTCTTGGTTTATCCGAATCCTTTTGCTGAAGAGTTCACCATCGTATTCAAAGCAAAAGAAACCGTGGAATTTAAGATCTACAATGTATTAGGAAAACTGGAATATGCACAGCAGCTGAATCTTGGAACATCTCAGGTCAAACTTTCGGATCTTGCTTCAGGAGTTTATTTTGCCGAGATCGCCTCAGGAAACAATAAGATCGTTAAAAAGCTGATCAAGAAGTAAGTCTTCGACTACGCTCAGACTGACGGACACTCCGTCGCACTGAGCGTAGTTGAAGTGTTTTACTGTGGTATTTACAAGTGGCTTCACTTTTATATTGCGCTTTCACTTTTTTTATTAACTTTGCGCTCTAGTATGATGAAGCCAAGAATCATTTTAGACAGTAAACTTCTAGAAATTACCGTTACCCGGCTTTGTTACCAATTAATTGAAATCCACAACGACTTCTCGAATACAGCAATCATAGGCCTTCAGCCCCGTGGTACATTTCTCGCATCCCGCATTCACAAGAAACTTCAGGAGATCTTAAAACGCAAGGACATTAAATACGGAAGTCTGGATACCACGTTTTACCGCGACGATTTTCGCCAGAAAGAACTTGTACCGAATGCCACCAATATAGATTTCATCATAGAAGGAAAGAATGTAGTGATGGTGGACGACGTATTGTTCACAGGAAGGACCATCCGCGCAGGACTGGATGCAATGCTGGCTTTCGGAAGACCCAACGATGTGGAATTGCTGGTGCTCATCGACAGAAGGTTAAGCAGACATTTGCCTATACAGGCTAAATACATAGGGAAAACAATAGATTCCATCGCCTCGGAGAAAGTGAAAGTAGAGTGGAAGGAAATTGATGGCGCGGATAGGGTGACTCTTCTTTCTAGTTAGTGAATTGAAAAGTTGTTGATTTTTAGAATTCTAGAATTTTAGAAGTAAAAGAAATAAAAAAATATTAGAATCGAAAATGGAGTTTAATTAAATATGGTAA
>JBKJQG010000211.1:0-6310 GCA_046594925.1 Bacteroidia bacterium | reverse complement strand
CGGCATTGAGCGTGGTGAGCAATGCAACGACCTCCAGCTTGTCTTCCATACAAATTTTATACAATGCCAGAGCGGAGTCTTTTCCTCCGCTCCAGCAGAATAATGCTTTTTCTTTTTTTATCATTACTTGAAATAAAAACCTTCGGGGATCACACCTACAGCAAGGCTGTCAACAAGCACGGCAGAAGCATTGTAGCGGATCACTTTCCCGTTGCTAGAAAAATCAACCGCATCTGAACCATAAAAATAATTGGTTGCCGGATCTATTCCTAAACCATAGAAACTTCTGTTGATTACCGGGGAGCCCGACAAAGTGGCTACCGAATAATCTTGGGGATAAACAGATCCATTATAGCAGTAGTACAAAACTGTTTTTCCGCTGTTTACAACCAGGTTGGATGGTTGTGAAGTTGGGGATGCGAAAGGCAATGTAAGATCAACTGAATTTGTAGCGGTGTCAATTCGCATTAATTTAGCAGGACTAATTAGGATAGTGTAAGTCGGATCCCATTTCCCGCTGCACAACACCCAGATCTTTCCGCTTGCGTCCATTTTAATGCTTTTGGGATTTGCGCCGACCGCGATGTTCGTAATGATTCCATTCGTAACAGCGTTGATCACTGTCACCACACTGTCGTTATCAAATCCTCCTCCGCAAGCAACATATACTTTGGAACCGGCCAGCACCATTCCCTCAGCGCCTTTTCCGGTAGTAATGGTTCCTGTAACAGTTTTTGTCGTAAGGTCAACAATCTTAACAGCACCGGCAATTCCGCTTGAACCCCATTCCGTAACATACCCTTTGGAAGAATTGATCCCTAAAAAGTAGCGCGGATAAGTGAATCCTGTTATGGATCCTTCCGCTGCGAAAGTGTTTCCGTTTGCAACCTCGACTTTACCAGCATTGTTTACAACGATGTAAGCTTTGCTGTTATAGATCTCCATGGACTGAACAATGTTTCCCAAAGGATAACCATTTTTTGCCTCGAAAATATCATTGTGCACACCACCTGAACCTCTGCTGTAAAAGCTGACAGTTCCGGTACCGCTGCCAAACGGACCTTCGTTGGTGATGAATACCCCATTAGTGTATTCTGTCGCACCCGCTACTCCCGGTGTAGGTTCCGGCTCAGGATCATCTTTTTTACAGCCTGTAAAAGTGATTGCCGTTGCCAAGAAAGTCAGATAAAATAATTGTTTTGTTTTCATTTTGTTGAAGATTGATTTTGAGTTTATAATTATTATTATTTTTGATTCGGTTGATTAAAAAGCAAAGACAGTCCCACCTGATAGCTAAACAAAGGCATTGCCCTGTATGCCAGTACTTGATAGGTTTCCTCCCAAACATTGTTGAACTGTGCATAGATTTTCAATTTGGAAGTAGCCATTGAAAAAGTCTGCGCCACCGATACATTTCCTACTGTATAAGGCTTCAGATATTTTGAATTGTCGGAAAACGTATACCGGTATCCGGTGTATATCTGGGTATAACTGATGGATGTTCCTTTGTAGCTGATCAATAGATTTCCCTGAGCATTTTGAATAGGCACGTAAATCAGCTGTTTTCCTAGGCTTGCATCTGTTGGAGTTGCTGCCTTTTCATTGGTTGACAAAACATAGTTGTACAGTCCGCTGACCTGAAAATTGAATTTGTTTTTTCGGACGTTCACTTTTAATTTGTATTCAAGACCGCGTGACCAAACCTGCAAAACATTTTCAGGCGACCAAATTCCGTATTCATCCGGCAGCCAGATGATCCAGTTGTCGATGTTGCGGTTAAAAGCAGTCGCACTCAATTCCCAGGACACCTGTTTTAAGGAAACTCTATTTTCCAGGCTTGCTTCTTCGCTCCAACCGCTCTCTGCTTGTAAGTCGGGATTACCGCCTTGAGCCCAGTAGAGATCGTTGAATGTAGGAATTCTGTAATGCTTGGCTGCATTGGCCTTGATGTAAAAATAGTTCCAAAATTTTCCTTTGATGCCGATGGAAGGAGAAAAAGGGATGGGCTTGTTCTCTATCATTTCTTGGCGGGCGCTAGCAACCAAGCTCCAGGAATCATTCTTAGTATGCAGCTTGTAACTTGCAAAAACCGCTGTCCTGTTCTGATGCGGGTTGTTGATGTATTCATCCGTACCTGCCTCGCTGTAGGTATTTGTCAGCCCAACATTTATAAGATCAAACTTTGTGATGCTGAAGCGTGTCTCTGCTTCCGAAATGAATACTTTTGAATGACTCTTTGAATCTATGTCGATGGAGGAATCCGCAAAGAACAAATATTCGTCGAAATATGCCGCTCTTGCCAAAACGATCCACCTCGGTGTAGCTCTCTGCCATTCTGCTGTCGCACGATAGAGCTCATCTTTCTGATTCGACACGTTGAGGTTTTGTGTCATGGAAGGCGGAATGTTGCGATCGTTCATCTGGTACCAGAACCGGGTGTTTACTTGTTGCCGCTCGTTGATCCGGAAATAATTTTCCTGCAAAAAACCGTATTCCTTTAGCTCAGCATTACTTTGTTTTTGCTTTGGCTTGCCGAATTGAGCTGTATTAATGAAAGGAAAATCATTCTTTGCTTCGTGATTGAACAGTTTTAAGGAAGTAACAAATCGTTTTTTGCTTATCTCTACGTGGCCCTGCTGCTGCCTGTCGGAAAAGCTTCCGAAAGAAGTAGTGGTTCCGACCGAGATTCCCCGGTTGTACTGCCCTTTATTATTAAGATGAATGCTGCCACCCACGGCGCCAGTTCCCCACATCGCTCCTGCCCCTCCGTATTGGATTTTCATTTCATCCATAAAGTTGGCAGGGATAAGAGCCATGTCGATGATCCCGTTCATGGGACTTTGCAGGTTGAATCCATTCCACAGAACTGCGGTATGATTAGCGCCTGAGCCTCTGAAAGAAGTTGTTGCCAAGCTTCCCAAGCCATAGGACTTGACGAAGATCTGACTTTCGTTTGTCAGGATGTCGGCCAGGTTATTTATCGAATAGCGGCTCAGGAAAGCACTGTCGAACTCTTCAGTCTTATTTGCATTTGAAAAAACAGAAAGACGCGAAGCGGAGATCTCAACGATTCCAAGTTGTCTGGCAGTATCGGCAGGGAGCTGTTGCGCTGCTCCGGCAAAGGACAGCACAAGAAGTGAAAACGTACAATTGATTTTAAACAAATTCATTACAAACGATTTAGCAGATGCTTCATCATTGGCAACAAACGGTAAAATTGTAAGGATAGAAAAATGTGAAATTATTCGTCTATTCTTCGCCTTTTCTCCGAAAGCTACAAATGTTATTTACTTTTTGGCAGGTCTCCTGACTCACTCTTTGTGTACCTTCCCATCCTATAGAAGAATAGTGGTTTTCTGAACACGGTTTCCTTGCGGAAAAGAGCTTACAGTTGCGGGAACAGTCCTTGATTTCAACAAGGTTCCCTTTTAATTCTTCGTAATGGAAGAAACCAAAAGCAGGGCAAATGTAAAAAAAAATTCCGATTCAGCGTATTTGAAATTACATTTGCAGCATATTATGAAACAAGACCCCGATTTTATTTACATAGCGTACAACAAACCTGCAGGAATTGTATGCACCACCGAAAAGGTAGAAGGCAACATTCTGGATGCCGTAAAACACAAGGAGAACATTCTTCCGGTAGGGCGGCTCGACAAGGATTCGGAGGGGCTGATCCTGCTGACGAACAACGGAGCGGTGATCAACAAGATCATTCATCCGGCCTTTGAGCATGAGAAAGAATACATAGTCACCTTGAACCTTCCTTTAAGAAATCAATTCCTTAAACAAATGGCGGAAGGGATAGACATAGGAGATGCGACGACCAAAGCCTGCAGCATAAAAGCAGAACCGGGTACCAAAAGAGTTTTCAGGATCATCTTAAAACAAGGCCTTAACCGGCAGATCAGGAGAATGTGCAGTGTTTCCGGATACCAAGTCATAAAATTGCAGAGAGTGCGGATCATGAACATAAAACTGGGTAAGCTAAAAATGGGAGAGTGGCGGGATCTAACGGAGGATGAAGTCAGCACATTATTTTTGCAATTGAGCTAAAAAAAAACACCTTTCAGAAGCACTGAAAGGTGTTTTCATTTGAATAAATTTTCTTAGAAATGGAAGGTCGCTTTCAAAGAAGCAGTTCCTGTATTTGAGCCTTTGAAACCAAAGATGGTTCCTTGATTCATGTCTGTATCAAAACCAAATTTGGAAGAACCGGAAGCCACTGCATCCACCTCTGCAACGGCATTCGGAACACCGCCTTGCATTTCGGTGGTCAATCTTCCTTTGCCGGTCGTCTGATAACCGATTCCCCAGCCGAATTCTGCACCCAGAGAGATCTTCGGTAAGATGAAATATTCTGCACCGATGAATCCGCGCAATCCGATCCCGAAAGTCATCCCCGATTTTTGCTGTGTGATGCGGTAAGTATTCTGTAATGCTTCTCTTGTGTCCCCATCCCCATCGTCATCATACCAATCAGTAGAAGTAGGTTTTGTGGTTTCAGCATCACCGGTGGTAGAGCTGACATCCGAAGAAGACATTCTGTTTCCGTATTTTGCTTTTGTTTTAGATGAAGTGATCCAGATCATGGCATCTGCGCCATAAAACCCTTGAAGACGAGTTTTTCCTTTTCTCTTTTCTTTTCCTGCACCAACAGCGATGCTGGTACTTCTCTCAAAGAATCTATCTTCTACTTGTGCCGGCTGAACTGGAAAAAGAACTGGTGATCCGATCTTTTTGTCATCCTGGACCATCATTTTTGATGTTTCATTCTGAAACCCCAGTCGGAACAAAATCCTGTAAGCACTTTTCTCATCAATGAATTTTTTTCCGATCAGGGTTTGGTTCGCATTCACCCAACCGGTTCCCGGGGTGTTGTTGTTTGTATCCTTGCTAAATACATTTCCGATGAAATTAAAGATCGGATCCACATTCATGCTGATGGCCCAATCATCGGCTTCCGGCAGCATGGGTTCTCCTTTTTTGGAAGTGAGATCTTGAGCGCAAGCTGTGGCGACTGAAAAAGAAAATAAAAAAAGAGCAATTGTTTTGTTTAAGAAGTTGTAGTTCATTGTGTTTCTATTTTTTAATTGAGAATTCGTAATAGTCGTTGTCCTTACCCGCGACATCAACGATATCTGTAACTCTGATCACCACATATTTATTGCCCGTGATGCTGCCTAATTTTGTAATTAAAACATCAGCCACAGTAATGCTGCTGACCGTGGTTAGTTTAACACCGGAAAGGTAAGCGTTGGCTGCCGTTGAATCGGTAGCATTTGCATAATCATAACTATTGAACCTTACGAATTTTCCGCCAGCCGGGGACTTCCATGTGTTTGAAAGCACGGAAGCCGTATCCGAATTATCCTGCATGTCTCTGAGTGTGGAATCAGCTGTGGAGAATACGCCTGCGTTCGCTTCAAGATCGTATGCATCTTGATTCAGGGACAAATTGGAATACATTCTGTGTCCTGCCGTTTCGGTAAGAGTGGTTTCATTAGAAACAACCGCCTCAATGAATACTCTCCTTCCTGCTGCACCTACTACACCGTTCTGATCCTCTGCTTTGAAATCCATGACAATGGATTTACCCACGTAGGCGGCAGGAAGCAAGTAATAGAAGTCGAAAGTGGCGCCGTGCGTAGTGATTGCTGTATCGAGCACGACAAAAGGAACCATGCCTTCCGGCTTAGCCGTGATGGTGAATCTTTTGAGGCTTTCATCGGAAGTCACATCCACGCCGAATGTTACCACGTCGCCCGGATGACCGATAATGTATAATTGATAGGGGGTGATTGAAACAAGTGGCTTGCTGTCTTTATTTTTTTTACAGCCTATGATCGATAATACACAGATGCTTATTATCAGACTCAATCTCAATTTCTTCATTTCAGTACAATTTTGTTTGCACTAAAGTAAAAAAAAATACCTGCCTTAAATTCGGCAGGTATTTTTTTTATTAACAAAGTAATTAGCTTACTTTCCTTTGATTTTAAAGGCTTTCGCTCTTACTTTCAGTGTTACTTTTTTACCTAAGAACGAATAAACAACTGTGCTTTCTGAAGAAAGAGGCAGTACGAAATCCGCATCCGGTTTTTGAGCCAATGCATCATACAATGCATTGTTCATTGCACGGTCAAGACTAACACCTGCAAGCAGGCCGCCAGTTGTCGCCGTATAATATCTGCGGCCACCGTACGGTACCCCCAACACGTAATATTGTGTTGCTGATCCGGTCACGTCGCCTACATATTCCAGATCCGAACTCGTGAAGTTCACTCTGGCTTCTAATGGAGCACCTGAG
>JBKJQG010000343.1:0-3781 GCA_046594925.1 Bacteroidia bacterium | reverse complement strand
TCCCGACTCCGCTCTCCCATCTCCGTTCTCCCATCTCCGCTCTCCCAACTCCGCTCTCCCGACTCCGCTCTCCCATCTCCGTTCTCCCATCTCCGCTCTCCCGACTACTGACTCCCGACTCCCAACTTTTTTCCTATATTTGGTTCCTAATACGAAAACGGTGTTTTTCCTTCTCTCAAAATTGCTCTCATTTGTGATCAGTCCAATCGTTTGGATCATTACGCTTCTGTTCTTTTTTGTGTATTCGAAAAATGAAAAACGAAGAAAAAAATGTTTCTATTTGGCGTTTGGGCTGCTCTTGTTTTTCTCAAATGGTTTTATTCTAGATGAGTTCGCCAGGGCCTGGGAAATACCTGCCACACAATATGAAGACCTCGAGATGTACGATGCAGCGATTGTGCTCGGAGGAATGAGTGTTTACGATGAGGAGTTTGAGCGGCCCCAGTTTTACAGAGGAGTAGACCGTCTTTTGCAAAGCGTTGAACTTTATAAATTGGGATTGGTGAAGAAAATTATTTTTACAGGAGGATCGGGAAGAGTGCTTCATCCGGAGATGCGCGAGGGAGAATACATCAAACGCTATTTGGTACTGATGGGAGTTCCTGAAAAGGATTTCATCATTGAATCGCAGTCGCAAAACACAAGAGAAAACGCACTTTATACAAAGAACTTGATAGCGGAACAAAAAATAAAGGGAAGATTTTTGTTGGTTACTTCTGCATTCCACATGCGCAGGAGTCTGAACTGTTTCTCAACGGTAGGGCTGGAAGTCACTCCGTACAGCACCGACCGATACGCGGGTCCGCGTAAGTTCGAATTTGATCACCTTTTTATCCCGAATGTGTCGGCGATGGATGATTGGACGCTGCTCATTCATGAGGTAGTTGGTTACATCACTTACAAGCTCATCGGCTACGGCTAAATTCTTTTTTCAGATCCTTATTCTTCTTGGTTCCGTAATAGAGCTGGTTCGAGTTGTCGTAGAAATCCGGATACTCATTGCTCAATTCTATTTTTTGAACTTTTGTTGTTGGATAGAGTACCAATGTTTTGTTGGGCACTTTAATTTTTACCGGCATCACAAAGTCATCGCTCACATGTGTCCACTTGAAATATAAATTATCGTCACCCCAATAATATTCTAGGAAAGGTGCTTCTCTGTTGAATAGATAGTGTTTGAAGAACCAATTGTACTCAGCTCCCGTCTTCTTATTTACGAGTTCAATCAAGCTTTCGGATAAGATCTGTTTTTGAGTGTTTTCTGCGTAGAATGTTTTCAGGATGTCGAAGAATAGGGTGTCGTTTCCGATAGTATTGCGGAGGGTATGCAGTATCCAAGAACCTTTGTTGTAAATGTCGCCATCGTGATAATCAAAGTAGCGAATCTCTCTTTGTCTTACCACAGGACGTTTGTTTAAAATGCTGAGGCGCTGCCAGTACATGTAATTCAAGTAAGAAGATTCTCCGGAGATGCTTTCTACGTATAAAGCTTCACAGTAACTCGCAAACCCTTCGTGAATCCATCCGTCCGAAAGGTCGGCTGCTGTTACGCTGTTGCCCCACCATTCGTGCGCCGTCTCATGCAGGATGATGTAATCAAATGTGTCCTGAAAATCATTCTTATAACCGTTGCCATAGGCAATGGCTGATTGATGTTCCATGCCAGCATACGGTGATTCGACCAGTTTGAAACCATCCCGCTGCCAGGGATATTCGCCGAATGTTTTTTCGTAAAATGCCATGTATTTTTTTAATTGCTGAAAATGGGTTTTGGCTTTTTCGTAATTGTAGGGCAGGACGAAATGATTGAGCTGAGTGGTCTTTCCACTTACGGTACTGAAAAAAGTGTCATGCAGCAACTTTAGGTTTCCGACATACAAAGTCACATTGTAATTGTTGATCGGATAGGAGATGTGCCAGTGATAAGTTCCTTTTCCGTTCTTGATCGTGCTGTCTTTCAAAACTCCGTTGCTCACGGCCATTAATTTTTCGGGCACAGTAAGGCTTATGTCCGTGCTGTCGGCTTCATCGTTCATTACGTCTTTGCTCGGCCACCATAAGCTTGAGCCCTCCGTTTCACAAGCCACGCCTATCCAGGGATTGCCGTCTTTGTCCTTTTTCCAGACAAAGCCTCCATCCCAAGGCGGCCGTTTTGCTGCGATGGGATTTCCTTCATACGTTACTGTGATAGAAAACTTTTCTCCGGCTTTTATAGTGTTCGACATTTTTATGAAAATCGCTCCTTCCTCGCGTTTGTAGTTCAATGAAATTTTTCCGGACTCAATGCTTTTTATCTTCATGTTCTTATAAAGATCAAGTTGCAAAGTATCAAAGTCGGTTACCGCCCTTGCGCTGACGATTGCTTTTCCCGAAATAAATTTGGAGGCAGGAACAACTTCGATATTGATGTCATTGTGGTAAACATCAAAACATGTTCTGTAACGGCTGCTGCGGGCAAGAAGATTGTTCTTTTTTGTTTCCGAAGGATAAGCTCCTGCTTTTTTAGGGTTGTGGACGTTCAGGTGAATGCCTATAGCTCCGCAGGAGGAAAGAAAAATGGAAAGTAGTGTAAAGTAAATAATCTGTTTCATTATGTTAATGTACAGTTTTTTATTAAATCACTTATTTTATTTCCTTTTACACACACAGATTCGCAATATTCGATGTTTTCGCTATCTGCACTACTCGAACATCCACAATAAAACTGGTGTGCCTGATGCTTTTAATTCTGGATCGATCGTTCTCATGAATGCGTTGGAAACAGCAGGACAACCCCAGCCTTCGGGTGAGCCGTTTGGAAAGACTTCTTGGTCGGGTACATCTTCCCATGAATGGAGCACGATCTGCCTTTTCAAAGCATTGTTGTTGGTGCTTTCCAAGCCGTGTAAAAGGTAATTCACCTTTATGCCCCAATTGCTATATCCACGTTTCCCGATTTTGAATTTGCCTGTTGAGCTGCAATGGCTGTCGGGGGTATTGCTGAATTTTGCTTTTTCTTTTGTAGTTGTTTCGCCCCAAGGATTGGAGCCACAGCCATGGGCGCACATGCCGCACGCTAGGATGCTATCGTTTTTCAAATCCCAAAGAAAGGCTCTCTTTTTTCCGGAATGCAAACTCATATCAATGAGGATGCAGAAGTCGGTATTGAAGTTATTCGTCTTGCAGTAAACGGAGGCAATCTTGCTTTTTGTTTTCAGGCGTTCCGTTGTTTTCTGATCTGTTTTCAGAGAAAGCAGTGCGATGGAGGAGAGCAGAAGCAGAAGGATCTTTCGCATGTGTGGTTTTGACCAAGAACGTCAACAGTTCTTAATTTAGTGCGTTCACCCAAAAATAAGAAGAGTCCCGGATGTCCGGAACTCTTTTTCTGGTTTTTAACAATAATTGGGGCTTAGAGCGTTTTGGATTTCTCCATGAATTTAATGACTCCTTCTCCTAATTTTTCTTTAATCTGAGCATAGTGCTTTTTCACTTCTGCTCTCGTTTTCAACTTTTTAGTGCTGTTCACTCTGCTGATCAGGTCGTCCGCAAGGTCAACGCATTCGTCTACCAGTTTTTCGATCTGATCTTCGGTCTTCTTGGAATCTCCGTCCAGCATGATGTTGTAATACTCTTCGATCACATCACCTAATAAGTGATTGATGTTTTGTTTGATGTCTCTTCTGTTTGCCATTTTTTTAGTTTTTTAATTGTTTAATTTTCCCTTAAATCTTCCTCCCGATAGCTATAGGAATTCCATTTGGCATCTGCCATCATCCCTCTTATTGTAATCCTGCCAATTGTT
>JBKJQG010000324.1:0-28332 GCA_046594925.1 Bacteroidia bacterium | reverse complement strand
ATTTATCCGATAACAAAATTAAACCAAAAGTGGGCGACAGCAATGGTAAAACAGATTCATTATTGGGTGTCTGAATGGTTCATTTATTTATATAGTTCCTTTTTTATTAGGCCATTCATAGCAATATTTATTGGACATTCTTGTAAATCAGAATTTATTGACAGGTTCATCGGTCAGTTCTCTTCTATCCTATTTTACCAAGGTGATGTTTCCATGTTTTTCCACCTCAACTCCTTTTACTTTTGCTTTCAGATAGTACACCAAAACACTGGCATCCATCATTTTTCCCTGATAGCGCCCATCCCAGGAAACAGCAGGATCCGTGATCTCAACTACTTTTTCTCCCCAGCGGTCGAAGATCACAAACTCCAAGTCCGTGATGCAATTTCCATAAATCTTCAACTCATCATTCTGTCCATCGTTATTAGGTGAGAAGACATTCGGAACAAACAGTTCACCGCATTCGATCTCAACATATATTGTAACCACATCAGTAGACGAACAACCGTTCTGGGTCACGGTCACGGTATAGGTGGTGGTTTCAGATGGAGTTGCAATGGTTGTGGGACAAGTGTCGCAGGATAAAGTTGCAGATGGTGACCAGCTGTAGCTTGCGCCAGAAGTTACAGTAGCCGTGAGAACCGTGCTGCCTCCAGCGATGATCGTAACGTCAGCCCCGGCATTTACAGAAGGCCCACCAACAGAGCCAACAGAACCGGAAGCCGAATAGACGCACCCCAGTGAATCGGTTATGGTGACAGAATAAACTCCCGAAGGAATTCCTGAAATGGAAGAAGTGGTGGCACTTCCCGGGGACCATAAATAAGTAAGAGCTCCCGAACCACCGGCACCTGTTGTGGACGCTGTTCCGTCGCTTATGCCGCAAGTAGCAGGTGTAGTTGACACAGCCCCAGTAATGGCGGCAGGTTGTGTGATCGTAACAAGTGAAGTGCTGGAGCAGCCTCCGCCATCTGTTACAGTAACAGTGTATGTGCCCGCTGTTAATCCTGTTGAGGTTGCACCGGTTGCTCCGCTGCTCCAGGAATACGTATAAGAACCCGATCCTCCGGAACCGGCCACTGTGGCGGCGCCAGTACTTGCTCCGTTGCAGGTGACGTTTGTTTGAGCCGTTGTATTGATGCCCGGTCCGCCTGTGTTGGTAATGGTGACCGTGCTAGTGGAACTTGTGCAAGGAGGATTGGAGATCGTCCACATAAAAACGTTCGCCCCGGCACTCAATCCGGTCACTCCGGATGTCGGCGATGAAGGGCTTGCGATAGTTCCTGCTCCGCTTACCAATGTCCAAGTTCCTGTGCCCGACGTCGGGGTGTTACCCGCCAAAGTTGCAGAGCTGCTGCAAAGAGTTTGGTTTGGTCCGGCTGCAGCCGCTGTTGGTGAAGCAACGCCTGTGATGGTAACCGTAGAGGTGGATGGAGTGCAAGGAGGGTTGGAGATCGTCCATTGAAACACGTTCGAGCCAACTCCCAATCCTGTAATTCCCGATGTGGGGGAAGAAGGTGAAGTGATCGTTCCTGCTCCGCTCACCAAAGTCCAGGCTCCTGTTCCGGCTACTGGCGTGTTTCCAGCAAGCGTTGCTGAACTTCCGCAAACGGTTTGACCAGGTCCAGCAGTAGCAGTTGTAGGTCCGCCTGTATTGATGATAGTAACAGTATCGGTCGTAGATGCACAAGGAGGATTGGAGATGGTCCACATGAATACATTCGTGCCGGCTCCGATACTGGTGATGGTAGTGGTGGGCGAACCCGGAGTGGTGATGGCACCAGCTCCGCTAACTAGTGTCCAACTTCCTGTTCCGACGGTTGCCGTATTTCCAGCCATCGTAAAACTGGTGCTGCACCCCGATTGTGTCGGTCCTGCATTAGCAGTGGTGGTGGGCGCTGCCGGCTGTGTGATGGTAATGGTGATGGATCCCGGACAGCCATTGTCGTCCAGCACATTGAGCGTATAAGTTCCTGCGGGAAGTCCTACGAAACTTTGAACACCCGAAACATTGATGAAAGTAGCAACGGTGGTTGCGCCATTCATTAAGGCATAATCCCAAGGTGTAGCTCCGCCGGTTGTTGAAACGTTAAAACTTCCTGTGGAAGCCCCAAAGCAGGTCACATTCACTTGTGAAGAGATGTTGGGGGCCAATGGAGGACAAGACGAACAAGGCGGCAAAGCAGCATAAGCGGCAGCATCTGCAATGGTTCCGACCGATCCGTTCGCGTCAATTACCTGAATAGGATAAGTTCCAGGAAGCGTCGCCGTTGGTCCGGTTGAAAAGGTGGTCCAGGTCGTCACGGGTGGGCCCGCCACCGTAAAAGGCGTTCCGCTGCAAAATCCTATCCCGGAAATGCAAGGAGTGGTGGTGGTGGAGGTTTGCCATTGATAAGGCCCGACACCGCCGGAAACGGTTGCTGTTCCTCCCGCTCCGGAGCAAAGGGTTAGCAATGTACAAGGATTTACGACAATGGTGATTGTGCCGGTGCTTCCGCAACCCAATGTATAGTTGATGGTATGTGTTCCCGCACCCGCAACAGCTGGATCGAATACACCGGTGGTTGCATTTACACCGGGTCCGCTGAAGACCCCGCCCGAGGTTCCTACAGACAATGTAATGGCCGGATCGCCTGCGCACATTGGTGGAACGGAAGCAATGTCGGCAATGCAACAAGGCCCCGACGTTACACTCACGTCATCAATAAAATAATAGGCGAATGGATTCAAGAGACTTCCTCCAACGTTCACTGTTGTCGTGGATGCATTGTTGAAAAAATTTCCGATGGTAAAATATGTTTCTCCGCCGCTTGCTACATAATTCCAACTCAATAATACCCAATTAATCTCATCTGTAAGAACCGGACCCGAGTATTGAAGCTGAGGTGTATAAGGTAAGGGAACGGGGCTGGTACAATGACTTACAGGAAAGGTGACAAAGGAATTAGAAAAATAAACGCCCATTTTGTCGGTTGCAAAGGGCACGGTATCGGCCAATGAGATGTAAAAGGAAACGCAATAAGTTTGTCCTGCGACCAGAGGAGAGGAAAGTTGTCCCTCAACATATTCCCTATAGCTGCTGGTGGTTGCATCGTAGGTAATAATTCCTGCATAAGCTTGTCCCGTTCTGGGGGCTTGGGTTCCTAGCCAGCTGTTTGGCGCTGCCGTTGGAAAAAAACCGGAAAGACAAGTAGAGAACCAATCCGGGGTAGAACAGGTGTCGGTGGGATCGGGATTGTCCCAGGTCAACAGATTTGTATATCCGGCTCCACCGAATCCACTGCAACTCACATTGATGTTTTCGAAGCTTGGGTTGAGAACCAAATTTTGTCCCGTAGCGTTTTTCACGGAAAAAAGCATGAAGAAAACGAGACACACGTTCAGCAATTTTTTCATCCTAATGTATGATTTTATTGTGTTTTAGCGGTTGTGATTAAAAAATCACGATGCAAATGAGTTGAGTAGTTTTCATGATCGTTTTTTGATTTCTGTTTAATTTCTGAATCAAATTTAGATCACCCGCTTTCCTGATGCAACCTAAAAAACAAAACATTATTGGAAGTCTGATTTGCTAATTTCCAAATATAAACCTATATTTATCAATAATTATAGAGTGATATTTGAACATCATTATTAATAATCAGAATGAATGAAGCCATCCGAAGAACTGCACCAGCTGATCAAAAATCTCAGCATGTCGGAGAAAAGATATTTTAAGATCCACTCTTCCCGCCATGTAATCGCAGGCGAAAACAATTACATTCGACTGTTCGACGCGATAGAAAAACAGGAAGAATACAACGAGCAGAAAATAAAAGAGACTTTTGGCAAGGAAACCTTCATCACCCACCTGCCCTCGGAAAAACATTATTTGTATCAGCATGTGCTCGACAGCCTGAATGGTTTTCACAAGAACCGGACTTTTCTCACGCGCTTCTGCAACACTTTAATGACGGTGGAGACGCTTTATAACAAAGGGTTGTTTGAACAGTGCAAGCGCATCATCCGGAAAGCGAAGGTGGAAGCTTATGAAACGGAAAAATTCTCCACGCTGAAGTTATTGGTGAGGTGGGAGATCCTGCTTTACATAAGGGATGAGGACGTGAAGAAACTATACCTAAGTTTCGATGAGGAATTGCGCATCCTGGAGATGATCCGCATCCAATCTATACTGATGCGGCTCGCATTTAAGATCCAGATTGAAATGTACAAAGGAAAGGTGTCGAATGGGTTCATCCGCGAAACAGAGGCAGAGCTGAAGAAATACTATCCGCCGAAAAAAGATGTGAACAGTTTCTGGGCACGCTACTATTATTATTCTTCGATGGGTTTGATCTTGTCTATCCAGAACAAAGCAAAGGAAAGACTGGGCTGTTATCACGAAATCAACAAACTCATGCAGCAGCAGAAAGCATTCATTGTTGATCTCCCGCACATCTATCACACAAATATTAACAACCTTGTGAATCTGATGCTGGTCATGGAAAAGTACGATGAGGTGATGCCGCTGGTTCAGGAACAACGTCGGTTCATGCAGACCTACCGCATCAAGAATCCAGCCCTTGCCAAAAAAATTCTCATCAACACCTGGGAAAGTGAATTGCTCCTCTTATATAAGAAGGGTGTATACGAAGTCGGTTCTCACCTGATCAAACGTATTGAGCCGGAATTAAAAAAGATCAGTCTCACTTTTAGTCCGGCGATGTTTGATCTTTTGTTCATAATGGCGGTGGTGAGTTTCAGTGATGATGATCACCGCTCTGCCCTGAAGTGGCTGAACAGGATCCTGAATACGGAACGGGAAATGAACATTCGCATTGAACTCCGGATCAATACCCGCTTGCTTTACCTCGTTGTTTTGCACGAGAAGCAGGATTTGTTCTTCGACAATCAATATCAATCCATGAAGCGCTTCATCAGTCAGGAAAAGAAACACCCTTCATCGCTCCGCATCCTGGAGATGATCCGCCTGATCGCGGATGAAAAACCAAACGAGCAGAAAAAGAAACGGATGCGTCTGATGTATGCACAAATCAAAGCCGACAATAAAAAGATTTCCGCGGATTCCATTGATAAACAGTTTGATTTTTTAGAATGGATCGGCAGCAAACTCGGTGAACGAAAAGTCAAATAGGCTGAAGGGTTTGTTTTTGTGGTCTTTTTTCGGGAGAGCACTTTCTAAGAAAAAAGGGAGCTGCGCATTTCACGCAACTCCCCCACTAACTTAAACCAGGACCATAAAATTGAAATTTAGATTACAACCTCGGCATCGCCTTTATAAGACTTGTGCCACGAGGATCCTTTCCCTTTTTCTTTGAATTTCTCATTCTCTTCCTCTTCTAATTCTTCTTCAGATTTTCCAAGTGGACCTCCGGGTCGTGTTTCTCGATTCGTGTCAGAACTTTTTTCTGACTTTCCTGAGCGGATCTCGAATTCCTTTTTAACGTCGTCCTGATCTTGATTCAATTTTCCGGTGATTTCTTTTTCTTTTTTGTCTGATTCTGTCAGACCTCTATCTTTCCATTTTTCACCGGCTTCGTCTTCTCCTGTTTCATTTTCGTAAGACCTTTCTCTGCCGTCACCTGAATATCTTCCCCGCAATCGGCTAATTCCTGTGTCTTTCTGCTGATTAGTCATCGGACGCACTTTTCGGCTGTCTTCATAACTATTACTACTCTTCGTTTTCATAATTCCCTCCTATTTAAATTGAGTTCATTAATTATATCTATAAAACGATTTTGGGAGACAAAAAGTGCCTTAAATCAACATCAAATAGTTTAACTGCGCGCTAGGATAGGTGAACTGATGCATCTCGCCGTCGGAAAGTTTGAAACTCTACCAGAAAGGATTCTTGTCCTTGCCTCTTTCTGTTGTTAAAATCAATACACGGAAACCGATGAAAGGGGATGCTCCGTTCTTTTTATAGGTATCCATCATTTTCAGGTATTCGTCTTTGTTCTGCCAGCAACAGCCGCGCACCGTTATTTCCTCTTCTTTGTTTTTTATGAGTTCGCAAACATGTCCTGCCAGACAACAAGCTTCTATGTTATCGGGATAAGAAGAAGGATCTGCGGGCTTGCCTGAACTTTTTGATGTGACATCTTTGTAGTTGACGGCTTTTTTAAAAATCTCGATCATCTCAGCTTCGCTCATTCCAAAACGATTCACGTCCGCCAGCTTGTCCATCTTGGTTTCTTTGCTCTTATCAAGTTTGTTCACCTGTGAGGTGCGTTTAAAGAAGTTTTTATCTACCAACCCTTCGCTCGGATCATAAATGGTGTTATAACCAGAACAATCGGGGATGAGAGAATAAGCCGCATCCACGGAATAAATCCACTCGTAGTCATAAGGAAGGCGGACGATGACTTGTTTCTTTTTCGGCGATGAGCTGGTCTTCGTGGTTTTGAATTTGTCCTTCCCGGTTTTCCCGGTTCCATTCAATTCTTCGTTGAAGGCGTCTTGCATCCACTCACAGAACATCGCAGCAGCATCAGCATCAATGTTAACGACCGGGAAGTCGTTGTAAATCTCATTTGCGAAGTAGTTTTTTGCCAGATTAGTACAGCCATATTCTTTCCAGACCTCTTCGTGTGGCAGGCATTGTTTCATGTCTTCAAATCTTCCTTGCGTAACAAGATCCGCTAAGAAAGTTTTGTACTGCAGGTTGGTCACCGGGAAATTACTCATCACAAAAGGAGGAACTATCACTTCCTGATTTTTATAGGTGGTCGCACCGGGTGCGGTTTTCCCATAGAGCAGATCATCGATCTTCAGGAACTTTTGCAGGATGCGCTCCTTTATTTTTGCAAAATAAGCTAGGCCTTCTTTGTTGAAATAGGGCAACACTTTTTCTTCTTTTTTATCAGCGACGGCTTCCGGGGTATAAGCCGCTGGTGGAGCGACGGAATCTATTGGGGCAACACCCTGCGAGACAACGGAAGGCGACAGCGGAGAAGCGGAAATCTTTTTTTTCTCTGCGGTATTTTCTTCCTCGGCTTCCTGTGGGGTTGTTGAAAGGGGACTAGTGTTTTTTGGAGCTGAGTTTAAAACCGAATGTGAATTGTTTTTCTCGGGAATACTTAGTTTTTCTTCAACATCATTAGTAAAGAAAAAAAGCGATGAACTAATAATCACAAGCAGCGCGAAGATCATAAGAATCCCATTTTTCCCACCGCTTTTAGCATTTAGTCTTGCCAGTAATGTCGCTTCTTTTTTGGAATCAATCTTCACGGCATAGTCTTGCTCCATTATAAAATGCGCGAGATCTTCGTCCGTTTTTCGGCTGTATGTTTCCAGGAACAATGCATTCAATGCTCCGTCCAATTCAGAATCTTGTATGGAACTATGCTTCTTCATTCTTTTTTGTTCATGCAGTCATTCGTTTTGTCGGCTACGACTTTTTTCAACCGCATGTGGTATACTTTCAACTGTTCGCCCGGGCGATCTACATATGGAGAAATGGTTTCATAGGAATGATCCTGCGCACGCATCAATAAAAGAATGCGTTGCCAGTCTTCCAATAAAGCCAGAGCTTTTTGCAGGCATCTCATAAGCGGACTCGTATATTCTTTTTCTTCCTCTGTTTCTTTTCTGTCGCTACTGAGTTTTTCGTGTGTCTCCAATAATTCGGTCATCACGAGTCCTTTCGATTTCGTATCACGGTAATGATTTCTCAAATAGTTGATGAAGATCTTAAAAAGAAAAGCCTTGAATTTTCCTTCGCTCTCAAATTTGTATTGATCGCCCGAATTCATCACTTTATAAAGTGTTTTGTAGACAAGCTCCCAGGAATCGTCTTCGCTGGTCTTCCACTTGACAATGGCATAGCCATATAGTTTTTTTCCATAACGCTCATACAGCAGGGCTATCGTTTCCTTGTTTTTGTTTTTGAGTATGGAGTTGATGTCAGACATAGCGTATGCCCGTCCTTGAACGGGCATACTAATATATGAATTTAACACGGGCTTCTCAACTAGAATTTGCTTCTGATCTTGGTGTCGTATCCTTTTCTCTTTGCAGAATGGCGCATCTTTTCATAGACCTTGGAATTGAAGGAAGCATCCACTTCCGATTTGTCCCGTTTGTCGAGCTCTGTTTCCAAGTAGGCGCTTCTTTGGCTTAGCAATTCTCCGAGTTGCTTCTCCAGTTGCTTTCGTTGTTCTACCAACTCTGTTACATAAGCCGGTCGTTTTTCTTTTTCTGTTTTCCTGACCGCTTCAGGAAGATCTGATTCCGGAATGTTTTCCAGCTTTATTTTGCTTCGCGAGATGTCGAACAGCAATTCGTTTTCTCCATAGTAATTGCACTTGTTGGTCTCGTTCATCAGGTTGTAGTCTGCTCTACGAGAACTAGCTGAAACGGTGATGTCCTTGAATTTATCGGCTTCTTCTTTTTTGGTAAGGCTAATGCTTTTTGTTTTCTCACCGTAATAGATTCTGGAAGCGTCCAATTCTTCGGAAAGTTTTTTGATCTGTGCGTCGTAAGGACTGGCGATCTCAAAGTTGTTAACTTGGATGTCCATTTGTATGAATTCTCCGCCCGCACATTCGGCGATGTCTTTCCAGATCCTTTTTGCGGTGATGTCGTCTCCCATAAGGATGGCATTGACTTCTATTCCTTTTTCCTTGGCAGCCTTACAGGTAACGGGATATTTCACTTCGCGGTAATCCATGTGAGGAGGACAATCTCCCACTAAGAAAATGTTCTTGATCACGCTGGTGTCGGTTGACCATTTCATATCGTTGACCGCTTCATAAAAAGCACGGTTAACGCTCTCGGGGGTGTCGCCTCCGCCTCCTGCATCTATCGCCATTAGTTTGCTGTAAAGCGCGTCCATGTCGTGGGAAAGGGGAATGATGCGCGTTACAAAGTCGTCTCCTTTGTCTCGGTAGAATACCATTCCAACTTCAATTTCCGGAGCCGGTTCCGATTGTGCCATGCTGCTGGCAATGCTCCAGATCTTTTCTTTGGCCGTGCCTATTAGTCCGCTCATGCTACCGGTTGCATCCAACGCAAATACCAATTGTAAATGCATTCTTCTTGTTGTGTCGGTTTGTGCGCTTCCTGAGTGGAAGCGAAACGCTGTCAATGCAAGCAACAATATTTTAAAAAGATTTTTTGTTTTCATTTCCTAAGATTTTTTTGTTTTCGTTTCACGCATATTTTAAATTATACCAAGTATTAATTTCTTTCATGAAGAAACGCCTGAACGAAAATTAATTTCGTTTTGCTTGTCAGCATGATCTAAAATTTTGAGCGGATCTTTCTCGACGATCCGTATTGACGGCTTAGCTTCACATTGTAACGAAAGGTTTCACGGTCCATGTCTTTCATGTCGTCGATCAACAATGCATAGTCGGTAAGCTGTTTGTCGAACTCGCGAAGAAAAACATTCTCTCCCACTTTTTTAAAATGTATATCCAGGATATCTCTTGCTTCTTTCACCTTTGCTTTTGCTTCGGTATAGTGTTCGCCATCTGCGCGGTCAACCGCCGCATCGTATAACTCTTGCGTGATGCCAAGTGCATACCCCTCGCTCGCCGCATGATTGTATCCAGAATCGTATTCTGCATCGTCTTTTGCAACTTTGAGTTCCGATCTTTTTTTGACACTCATTGTCAGCATAGGGTCAATATTCGCGTTTGAATAGTCCAGCGTACTTTCGATGGCGATATTCGCGTTTAACTTTCCCTTTCCCTTTGTCTTAAAACAAATCAAAATCGACTTTTGTTCTTCTGCGAAAAGGTCGTTGAAGCTGATCTCCAATGTATGTCCTTTCACATTGCTGCTGAAATTGAAGGTTCTATCGTATACAAGTTCTTCTGGAAATGTTATTTTCAGGATGGTATTCTTTGCTATCACTTTCGACATACCCTTTAATTCCTCGTTGAAGATGCCGGGAAGCTTTTCGGGGGAATAGATAAAGTAGTACAAGCCACCGCCTTGTAAAGCGATCTTCGCCATCAGGTTCTCATTGTAATCATTTCCGACACCAAATGTAGAAATGGAAATGTGATCTTCTTCAAAATGACTTTTAGTTAGCGAGCACAATGCTTCGGGATCGGTTAGTCCTACGTTTGCCAATCCATCGGAAAGCAATAGCACACGATTCACCATTTCAGCACCGATCAGTTTTTTTGCTCCTTTGACCAACTCGTAACCTCTTCTGATGCCCCCTTCCAGATTGGTGGAGCCGGCAGTTGCTATCTTATCGATGCGATTCAACAAAGCATTTTTATCTTCCACTCTTTGCGGCTCGAGGAAGGTTTCTACTCCTGTATCATACAAAACAATGGAGATCACATCGTTTTTGTCGATGTTGTTCACAATGTATTTCAACGCTTCTTTTGTATATTTTAATTTGTCGCCTTCCATGGATCCGCTGCGGTCGAGCACCACTGAAATGTTTAAAGGAATGTGTTCTTTGGTATCTGTCAATGTTTTTTGGATTCCTTGGAGATGCACATAATAATAGAGGTTGCCGGCTTTGTCGGGCAGGAAGTTGTTTACGGGTTCGGCCCTGAAGTAAAGTGAGCCGTTAGCCGCAAGGTCTCCGTGATGGACGCTCTGTGCTTCTGCTGATAGCACATACAACATTGTCATCAACAGGAAAATGAGCTTGGTGTTGTTCACCGTTTTAGCTTTAAAATCGATGAGCTTTTGAGTGGGTTGGGTCATGGTTTGTTTATTTAGGGTTTTTATTTTGTTTTAATTGTTCTTCGATTTCTTGTTGTTTTTTTTGGAGCAGTTTCTTTTTTTCTTCTGTATGCCCGCTGTCAATTTCTTTTTCTATAGATATCCTCGGAAGCTTTGCAAATAATCCAATGTGCATGCGTAGCCCATAAGAGAGTGTTGTGAGATTTGTTCCGGTCTCTTTAAAGTATCCGCTTCCGATACCTATATATGGCTCCAATTCCAGGCGAAGATGTTTGTTGAGCAGGACAAGTTGATCGTTGAGCCCGAAGGTCAGGGAGTGCTGAAAGGGTTGTTCATTGCTTTCAAAGGTGGATAGAAAAGTAGTTGGATCGGCGCCGCCGTATGTCGTTACCGAGAATGAACTTTGTCCCAGGAAGGAAGGGACGTAGGTGATTTTGAATCCGAACCTGAAGCGGTCGCGACCATAACGATAGTGTCTGCCTGGCCCCCGGTAAGCTTTGCCGGGAATGTAATTGTAGGCAATGGGAAAGCTCCAGTATCCGATGCTTCCGTTCACAACCACAATTCCAAATTGATTGCTCTCAGGAAAAATGCCTTGCCATTCTTTTTGATAGCCGATGCTGCTTAAGCCCATCCCGATGCTCAGCGAATTTCTTTTGTCGCAGAAGAAAGAAATCGATCCTCCCGCGTACTTGCTTTCAAAACGATTTATTTTTTCGGTCGAATTCGATCTTGAAATACGGAATACGGAAACAGATTGATCATAACACAAATAAGTGTATTGGGCTTGAATAGAGAATCCGGAAAAGAGAATTGAAAGAAGCAGCAGGTGTTTCGACATCGCATTTGTAGTTTGATATCAGTATAACACAAAGAGGTAACAGGGGAAGGTAAGTTGTTGATAACGAAGTGTCTGGATTGGAAACGTGTTTCCGATTCACAAAGGGTTAGACAATAAAAAAGCCCCTTGTAAACTTTTTACAAGGGGCTTTGAGAAATTCTTATTTATTTAACGATGGTGACTGTTCCGGTGTATTGGTGATCTTTTCCGAAGTAGTCAAGTGTATTTAATTTCCAAACGTATACGTCTACCTGTGCAACATTTTGTCCTCCATTCGCTTTTCCATCCCAACCTTTAGTTGCATCGTCTGTCTTATAGATCATATTTCCCCAACGATCGAAGATCATCATTTCAAAATGCTCCGGATCATATCCGATTCCCTGTGGAAAGAAAAGATCATTCGTTCCATCATGGTTCAAAGGAGTAAATGCATTTGGAACATACAGTACATACTCGGGAACAATCTCTACGTTGTTGTAGGCTGTGTCTGTACATCCGAATGAATTCGTGACAACTTGTTGAACAATGAAAGTACCGGTTCCCGAATAAATGAATTCCGGATTCTGAACCGTGCTGGTATCTGAACCGCTTTGAGGGTTGGTGTAAATAAAATCCCATTCCCAAGTCAGAGCGCCGGTGGATTCATCAGAGAAGGTGACTACCGGTGATGTTGAAGTGACAGGGTTAGGCGATGTGCTAAATCCGGCTGTTGGAGCAGGATAAACATCAATAAACTGGTTGTTTGTTATTGATGACACACATCCGAACGCTGTGGTCGCTGTCAACGTTACATTGTAGGGTCCGCTCGTAGTATACAGATGGTCAATGTTTGTGCCTGTTTGTGTGCCGCTTCCGTCACCGAAATCCCAAGTGAAAGTCACTGGAATATTACTCAACCCACTAAATTGAGCAAGGAAGTCTTCACATCCTGCAGTATCGGGTGCTACCATAAAAATAAAAGGAAGAGGATTTATAGTTACTGTAGCAATATCGGTGATGGATACCGAACATCCGCCGTCGTTAACAACAACACTATAATCGTAAGTACTAAATCCAGCAGGAGGAGTTACGGATTGCGATGCTCCATTGAATCCATTGTTCCATGAATAGGTGTAAGGTCCGCCGCTACCACCGGTCGCGGTCACGGAAATAGTTACAGGAACTCCGTCACACGTGGAAACATCTGTAGCGACTATGGCCAATGCCGGATTTACAACCACTGTGGTTGTTGTCGGTTCTGAAAAACAACCATTCGCATCCACAGCTGTAACGGTATAGCTAGTTGTTGTTGTAGGTGTTACTATAAATGGTCCGCCTGTTGTACCAAAAGAACTAGGGTTCCAGATGTACGTGTAAGGCCCTGTTCCGCCGGATCCAGCTCCATACACTTGGGATAATTGTCCGATACATATTACATCTGTAGGAGCACCGATTACATCCACCACGCTCGGCTCGCTTAATACAACTGTTCCATTAACAATGCAGCCGTACTGGTCGGTAACTATCACACTGTAAACGCCGGCTGGCAATCCCGATGCTATGGGAGAAGATCCTGCTGCGGGGGCCGGACTCCACGAGAAAGTATACCCGGGTTGTCCACCTGTTGCAAACACTGTTACTGATCCATTGGATATTCCGTTACATGAAGGAGGAATAGTGGTGAATCCGGTGATCGTCGGTCCTGCAGAATCAGCTACCACTGCGCTGCTTGTGCTGCTGCATCCGTTAGCATCCGTCACGGTAACGTTGTATGTTCCGGCAAAAAGGTTTGTAATGATCGCAGACGATCCTGGTGTCGGTGCCCATGAATATGTGTATGGCGATACTCCGCCTGTCACACTCACGCCCGCGCTGCCGTTTGAACTGCCGCATGTGCTGAAGTTTGACGTAGGATTCAAGGCAAGTGGTAATGGCTGTGAAATAGTATAACTTACTATTTGTGAGCATCCATTCAGGTCGGTAACTGTCAGCTGATAAGTTCCAGCAACGAGATTGGTTACCGTTGAGCTTGATCCAACCGAAGGAATCCAAGAATAAGTATATCCAGGGGTTCCGCCTGTCACACCAACGGAGAGCTGCCCGTTGTTCCCACCGTTGCAGGAAACATTGACTTGAGAAGCAAGGGTTATGTTTATTGCTGTAGGTTGAGAAATGGTTGCCACAGAAAGGCTTGTACATCCATTCGCATCAGTAGTTGTGACTGAATAGGACTGAGCGCATAAACCGGAAGCGGTGGTTGTCGTTTGCAAAGCCACATCATTCCATAAATAAGTATATGGTCCTGTTCCACCTCCGGCGAGTACTGTTGCCGCTCCGTTACAGGCCAGATTACACGTGGTGTTCACAGAGGAAATGATTCCGCTGATCAATGGTGTAGGTTCCGTAATGGTTGCAGTAGCAGAAGCGATACATCCTGCACCGTCTGTTACGGTGAATGAATAAGTCCCTCCGGATAAGTTATTAGCAAAGGTTCCTGTCTGAACGGGTGTGGTTGTCCAGCTACTGCTATAAGGTAAGGTTCCTCCAGAAATTGCTCCCTGGGCACTTCCGTTTGCAGCACCGGAACATGTTACGTTCGTGCTGGAAATGATCGAAACGAGTGGTGCTGTGTTATCGTTCACATTCGCGGGGCTGGTCACAATGCAACCGTTGTTGTCCATGATGGAAATCGTATACACACCTGCATTGAGGCCTGTTGCGCAGGTCGTTGTTTGTGTGGCAGGATCGTTCCAAGAGAACGTGAAAGGAGGCGATCCACCAGTAATAGCAGCACAAGCTGATCCGTTGGCGGAACCGCAATCAGAGTTCGTTGTAGTGGTTGAAACAGCAAGTACTGTTGGTTCGGTGATCACCACCGAGTTGATAGCTGTACAGCCGTTCGCATCTGTTACTTGCAGATTTTGAGAGCCTGCGCACAATGCGGTCACAGTAGGTGTGGTCTGCAAAGAAGGGGTCCAGATAAAAGTGTATGGCCCTGTTCCACCAGTATAAACTGCTGTAGCTTGTGCATCACAAGCGCCGAAGCAGCTCACGTTGGTGTTTACAATAGTTGCAACAAGTGGATTTGGTTCTGTGATCAACACGGTTGTTGATGCAGAGCAACCGTTAGCGTCTGTTGCAACAACGGTATATGTTGCTGCACATAAGTTATTCACGGACGCACCAGCTGTTCCACCCGGATTCCAGATAAAACTGTATGGTGCGGAGCCTCCCGTTACCGTTGCTGAGGCAAAGCCGTCACATGCTCCAAAACACGTTACATTTCCGAAAGCGGTAATGTTAACTGTTAAAGATGCAGGACTTGTGATTAAAGCAGTTGCTGTAGCACTGCAGCCATTGGCATCAGTTGCTGTTACCGTATAGGTTCCTGAACAAAGGGCTGTCGCTGTTGGCGTTGTCTGAGCACTCACGTCACTCCACAGATAGAAGATTGGCCCTGTTCCTGAAGAAAGAGTGACAGTTGCAGTTCCGTTGCACATTCCACTGCAGGAAACATTCGTAGTAGTTGTGCTAGCGACAATTGCAGGAGGATTGGTCAAAGTAACGTTTGAAAGGGTGATACAACCTTGCGCGTCGGTCACCTGAACAGAATATGTTCCTGCTGTTAACCCCGTCAATGAGCTGGTGGTAGCGCCTCCCGGTGACCATAAGTAAGAATATGGAGTTGTCCCACCGTTTGTGGTGGTTGTGATGGTTCCATTAGCAGAGCCGGCACAAACGGGATTCGTTGAGGTGAAGGTTGTTGATAATACTAAAGGTTGAGTGATTGTTGCTGAAGTTGTGGCAACACATCCATTAACATCGGTCGCTGTCAATGTATATGTTCCTGCTCCAAGGTTGGTGGCCGTCGGCAGTGTCTGAGCATTCGACCATAAAAACGTGTAAGGACTTGTCCCGCCGCTTATGGTAACGGTAGCCGATCCATTTGTAAGTCCGTTGCAGGAAACATTCGTTGTGCTGAACACGGTTGCAACTGGTCCGGCAAGATTATTTACTGTAACAGAAGCGCTCTGAGAACAAGAATTGGCATCGGTCACAGTTACCACGTAGGTGTTTGACGCAAGCCCTGTTGCTGTTGCTGTTGTCTGAACGGGTGTTGTGCTCCATGAATAAGTATAAGGTCCAACTCCGCCTCCTACAGTTACGGAAGCACTTCCGTTTGGAAGTCCGCAATTGGCATCCACTACTGATGTAGAAAGTGCCATCGGCGCAGGTTGTGTGATGCTTGTAGTTACCGGCTTAACACAACCGTTGGCATCAGTAATCGTACAGGTATAGGATCCCTGAGATAAGCCTCCGGCAGTTACTGTGGTTTGAGATGTTGGAGTCCACAAATAAGTATATGGCGCTGTTCCTCCACTTGCAGTTACGGTTGATGAACCATTGTTCCCGCCGAAACAGGATACATTGGTATTTGCAACTGAACCCAAAAGCATGGTTGGTTCGGTAATAACGGTTGACGCTGAAGACAAGCAACCGTTTCCATCAGTAACGGTCACCGTGTAGGAACCGGGAGCAAGATTGATTGCAGTAACAGTAGTTTGCGATGAAGGGGTCCATGAATAAATAAATGGAGGCGTTCCTGCGCCCATTGTAACTGTGGCACTTCCATCTGCTGCTCCTGTACATGAAACGTTGTTGCTTGAAGCGATGGAGGCTGTTCCTCCTGGATTGGAGCCTACACTCACATTTAATGAAGCAGTACAAGCATTTGCGTCCGTCACCACAACAGTGTAATTTCCAGCAGTAATGCCGCTTGCTGTTGCTGTTGTTTGTCCGCCCGGGCTCCACGAATAAGTATATGCAGGTGTTCCTCCTGTAACAGCAACGGTGGCTGAACCGTTCGCAGCCGTACAGATCGCACTAACTGAAGATCCAGTCAAGGCAAGGGCTGCCGGTTGAGTAATAGTGAAAGGAAGTGTTACAGTACAACCCTTCGCATCCTTAATGACAATGGTGTGCGCTCCTGCGGACAAGCCAGTGAATGTTGCGCCTCCAACAAATGCGCCTCCATCAAGTGAATAGGTGTATGGTAGAGTTCCGCCTGCAGCTGAAACAATAACGGTTCCGTTATTTGCGCCAAAGCAAGTAATGTTTGTCTGAGAGGCAATTGAGCCGGTGAGCACCGGTGGCTGAGTGATAGTGACCGGTACTGTTAGTGTACAACCGTTCCCGTCCATTGCGACTACCGTATATGATCCTGCAGTTAATCCGCTGAATGTTGCGCCGCTTCCAAACGCTCCTCCATTTAAAGAGAAAGAATATGCAGGTACAGAGCCACCAGCAGTAATTGTAACGCTGCCGTTGGATCCTCCGTTACAGCTTACATTTGTTTGTGAGGCTATAGATGCGGTAAGTCCGCTTAGATTATTAATAGTAACAGATGTTGTATTTGTACAACCATTAACATCACTTACAGTTACAGTATAAGTGGTAGCAGCAAGACCAGTGAATGTTGTTCCTGCCTGGAAAGTTATACCATTAATGGAGTATGTGTAAGCTGGGGTTCCGCTAGCACCTGATGCCGTGATCGAGCCGTTGGCCGCACCGCAAGTTGCATTCACAACAGTTGCCGAAACAGTTACTTGTGTTGGCTGAGTGATGGTAACAGGAACTGTTGCACTACAGTTGTTGGCATCTGTTATGGTTACAGTGTATGTTCCTGCTGTCAATCCGCTGAACGAACTGCTTGACTGCGGAGTTCCGGCATTCAAGGTATACATGTAGGTTGGTGTTCCGCCAGTTGCTCCAATCGTGACAATGCCCGTGTTCCCTCCGAAACATAAATTGTTTGTTTGTGAAGAAATCGAACCCGCAAGAGGAGTTGGTTGTGTAATGGTGACAGGTACTGTAACAGTACAGCCTTTACTGTCTTTAATAGTAATCGTGTAAGAACCGGCAGCTAAAGAAGAGAAGGTTCCGCTAGCAACAAACGTAACCGCGTTGATCGAATACGTATATGTAACCGTTCCACCAGATCCGGCAACGGTAACACTTCCTGTGCTTGCTCCATTACAAAGTACATTGGTTTGCGCGGTGATAGCTCCGGTTAACGCAGCTGGCTGTGTGATTGTAACAGGCACTGAAACAGTACATCCGTTTGCATCTCTTGCAATGATCGTATAAGTTCCTGCAGCAAGTGATGCAAAAGTTCCGCTCACTTGAAAGGTTGTTCCTCCGTTGATTGAATAGGTATAAGGCCCGGTTGACCCTGATGCTGAAACAGTAACAGACCCGGTGGACCCGCCGAAACAGCTGACATTGACCTGCGCTGTAATGGAAGCGACCAAGCCCGAAAGATCATTTACAGTTGTAGAAGCAGTGGCTGTGCAGCCTTTTGAATCAGTAACGGTAACCGTATAAGTAGCTGCGGCTAAGCCCGAAGCACTAGAAGCTGTTCCACCACTAGGTGACCAGGAATAAGAATAAGGTGCTGTTCCGCCTGAAGCGGTTGCAGAAGTAGAACCGTTTGCAAGTCCGCAAGTAGAACTAACACTTGTAGCAGATACTGAAAGTAAAGTCGGCTGAGTCACAGTCGTAGTAGTTGTTCTGGTACAACCGTTCAGATCTGTAATTGTAACTGTATAAGTTCCTGCGGCCAAACCTGTCGCGGTTGCTGATGTTCCACCTGAAGCAGCCCAAGAATAAGTATATCCAGGAGTTCCTCCTCCGGCAACAACACTCGCTGTGCCGTTAGTGCCGCCAAAACATGAAACAGGTGTATTGCTTGCCACACCCGTAATAATTGTCGGCTGGGTAATAACGGCTGTTGCTGTTGCGGTACATCCACCCACTCCTGTAACCGTAACTGTATATGTTCCTGCAGGACGCGGAGTTGTTGTTGCTCCCGTTCCGCCACTTGGTGCCCATGAATAAGTATATGGTGTAACTCCACCTGCACCCGTAACCGTTGCGGTTCCGTTCGTGCCGGCAAAACAGCTTACAGGTGTTGTAACTGTGCTTGCTGACAATAAAGGGGGTTGAGTGATGGTCGCATTTGCAGTAACTATACACCCTACGTTATCTGTAACAGTAATAGTATATGTTCCTGCTGTTAAACCTGAAGCTGTTGTTCCTGTTCCACCGCTTGGTGACCACGATTGAGTGTAAGGAGATGTTCCTCCTGAAATGGAAACAGAAGCAGAACCATTATTTCCGCCAAAGCAGGAAACGTTGCTGATGACAGTTGTACTTGCCGAAGGAGATAAGCTGTTGTTTACAGCAACAGAATTGGTGCTTGTACATCCATTGTTATCGGTAACGGTAACAGTATAGGATGCTGCAGGCAAGCCGGTCGCAGTTGAGCCTGGGCCTCCTGAAGGTGACCAAGAATAGGTATAAGTCGGAGTTCCGCCTGAAACAGTCACAGAAGCTTGTCCGTTAGAAGCACCACAAGTGGCATTTACGGAGCCCATTGTAAGGGTCATGCCTGTTGGTTGTGTGATAATTGTAGTAGCTGTTGAGATGCAACCGTTATTAGTTGTAACAGTGACAGTATAGGTTCCTGCTGCCAGTCCACTTGCCGTTGCAGCGCTTCCGCCGCTTGGAGACCATGAATAGGTGTATGGCGTAGTTCCGCCTGTAGGTGTAACGGTTGCAGAACCATTTGTTCCTCCAAAACAAGAAACGTTCACTTTGGTTATAACCAATGAAGCAGGAGGAGTAACAGTAACGGTAACTGTTGTGGTGTTTGTACATCCGGTTGCGGCAGTTCCTGTTACGGTATAGGTTGTAGTTGAACCAGGGTTAGCAGAAACAGTAGCACCAGTGGTTGCGCTTAATCCTGTTGCAGGCGACCAAGTATAGGTGTTCGCTCCGGAAACGGTCAAGCTACCGGCAATGCCTGTACAAATGGTGATTGGCGCTACTGCGAGCACTGGTAAAGCATTAACTGTGACGATCACAGTCGTGGTATTGGTACATCCTGCAGCCGAGGTTCCTGTTACCGTATAAGTAGATGTAACGGAAGGGTTAGCAGTTACCGAAGTTCCCGTAGTTGCACTTAATCCTGTTGCCGGAGCCCAAGTATAAGTAGAAGCACCCGAAGCTGTTAATAGACCGGATAATCCGGCACATATAGTAATGGGAGGCACGGTGATGGTTGGTAAAGGATTTACAGTTACTACAACAGTGGTTGTATTTGTGCATCCTGTAGCAGCGGTACCTGTGATGGTATAAGTAGTGGTGCCACCAGGGTTTGCTGTTACTGAGCTTCCGATTGTCGCGCTTAATCCTGTTGCCGGAGCCCATGAATAAGTAGAAGCGCCGGAAGCGGTTAATGTTCCCGGTGTTCCTGCGCAAATTGCGATAGCAGGTACGGAAATTACGGGTAATGGATTAACAGTAATTGTTGCAACGGCTGTGCCCGAGCATCCGCCGGATGTTCCTGTAACAGTATAGCTGGTTGTGGTAGCCGGAGATCCTGTAACTGTAGAGCCTGTTGTTGCGCTTAAGCCCGCACTCCAGGCATAGGTTGTTGCCGAACCGCCAGTAAGTGTTGCGGTTTGTCCGATACAAATAGTCGGAGAGTTAACCGTTGGTGTAATGCTGCCGCCAATAGTAATTGTTGCAACTGCTGTACTTGTACAGCCAAGAGAGGTTCCTGTAACGGTATAACTGGTTGTTCCTGCTGGTGATCCGGTTACGCTTGCTCCTGTTGTGGAGCTTAGTCCTGGGGTCCAACTGTAGGTTGTTGCACCACTGGCAGTAAGAGTTGCGGTTTGCCCCGGACAAATGGTAGCTGAGGTAACTGCGGTGACAGGTAGTGGGTTAACAGTAACTGTGACAGTCGCTGTAGCGGAGCAGCCCAATGATGTTCCTGTAACGGTATAGGTAGTTGTGGTCGGAGGATTCGCGGAAACTGACGTTCCTGTTGTTGCGCTCAATCCAGTTGCCGGAGACCAGGAATAGGTTGTGGCTCCGCTTGCTGTTAATGTTCCGGGTGTTCCTGCACAAATGGTGATAGGAGCGGCACTTACAACAGGAATCGGATTCACTGTAATAGTAACTGCAGCAGTTGCTGTACAACCGGTGGCCGATGTTCCTGTAACTGTATAAGTAGTTGTCGCAGCTGGATTCCCTGTAACAGTAGCGCCTGTGGTAGCACTTAAGCCTGTTGAAGGAGTCCATGAATATGTCGCAGCACCAGCTGCTGTTAGGTTTCCTGCTGTTCCTGCTCCTGCACAAATAGTGAAAGAGGGGGTAACTGTAACTACAGGCATAGGATAAATGGTGACCGAGCTCGTTGTTGTAGAAATACAACCTCCGGCACCGGTTACTGTATGTGTAACAGTATAGGTTCCTGGTGTAGTGTATGTTACAACCACAGGACTTGTCGCTGAGGTTGCAGGCGAAGCTCCTCCGCCTCCAAAATTCCATGTTTGCGTCCCACCGGCTAATGTACCTGTATTGGTAAATGTAAAACTATTGCCAGTCAAACACTGATTAGGTGATTGCGTAAATGTTGATGTAGGCTGAGGATTTACGGTAATCGTATACGTTATAGCGGGGCCGGGGCATCCTGCTAACGTTGGGGTGATCGTAACGGTAGAGGTGATAGGGCTTGTTGTTGCATTGACAGCTGTGAAGCCGGGGGTGCTTATTGTTCCGCTTGCTGCAAGTCCGATCGTTGCATTGGAATTTGTCCATGCAAAGCTCGCTCCCGCAGGTGTGCTTACAAATGTATTGGCGGGAACAGCTACTCCAGCACAAAATATAAGATTTGGTTCAGGGGTTATGACCGGGATCGGATTAACGGTGACGACGACTACATCGGTTGCTGTACATCCTGAAGCATTGGTTGTTGTAACGGTGTAAGAATTTATGGTTGCTGTAGTCCCAGCATTTGTAAGAGTAACAGTTGGATTTGCTGCAGTACTGCTGCTGAGTCCGGTTGTCGGAGACCACACATAAGCGTTTCCGGCTACAGCTGCAGCGCCAATCGACCCTGCTACGCTTGAGCATAATGTGATGTCCGCTCCTGCACTTGCCACGGGAGCTGTGCTGGCCAAGACTACTACTGTAGCTGTAGAAGGGCATAAGGTAGCAGTGTTTGTAACAGTTACTGTATATGTCCCTGCCGCTAATCCTGTTGCGGTTGCGGTTGTTTGTCCTCCAGGAGACCAGGAATAGGAGAAGGTGCCTGCTCCGACAGGTGTTGCGGTAGCGGTACCATTGTTTGTTCCCGAACAGGTTGGTGTACTTGCCACAGTAGGTTGACAACATGCTCCCTGAGCATTAAAAACATAAGGAGGGTCATCCACGCAACCAAGGCTTACCCAGGAACCTGTTTCACCGTCACCGGTTGTATTAACTGTAACACTGAGGTCTGATCCGGGTGAACAGCCGGCGTCAACAGTAAGGTTCCAACAGAATGTCCAGCAGCAGGTACCGTTGTCACCAAAGTTGTTTGATGCATCGGTACCACCGGAAACTGTTTCGAAATAGAAGCCCGGGCCGGCACCGGTACCTAAGCCTGTATTGGAAAAGTACCAAGCTCCGTCAAACCCTGGTCCCGCAGGATTTTGAACAGTTGCAGCGGGAACAGCCCCTGTAATCGCTCCTGTCCATCCTGCACCCATGGTGATCTGTATCCCGTGAAGCCAGTTTGTGTTCTGCTGAACCCAGCTGGAAATAGTATAACAAAAAGTCACCACCTGACCCGGAGTGTATGCTCCGTAAACCGGAGCGGGGCTGCTTGTTAAGGAATAAGCCTGGAGACAATCGTTACAATCGATATCATTATCTACGGACAAATTGAAATTTCCGGTGCTGGTAGAATTATTTCCGCTAACCTGTATATAATAGGTCTGGCCGATAGTTATCTGAGTAAAAACAGCGCTTAAATTTCCGGCTGCATTTCCAATTCCGCATCCTTGGGCAGTTAAAGCCGCACAGGTTCCCGACCATAACCCTATGTTAGGGGTTGCAAGTGCCGGTGAGCCCGGTGTAATGTTCACGTTCACTGTTGTTCCTGTAGCAACAAAGGAATACCATACGTCTAATGCAGGTGCAGCTTGATCGGCAGTCCCGCCCTGACAATTTAAAATAGAAACAGCGGGGCTTGTAGCAGTAGCGCCAATTGTCGTTCCTGAAACAGTAGTTGCACTACCGTTTTGAACACCAAGAAGGCAAGGCCCGGGAGCTGGTAAGCTGCCTAAACTTTGAGCACCGCTGCAGTTATTATTTGCCGGCTGGGCAAATGCGTTAAGGCTAATAAGAAAAACAGAAGCTGAGAGAAGAATTAATTTTTTCATACCAATTTAGGAGTAGAGAGAGTTGTTGGTTCTTTTTTAAATTACCGGATGTTTATTAATGTTTTTGTGTGGCAATGTGATATTCTATGATAAAATTATTCAAGCCGAGAGCGAAAATGGGCTCTTGACGAGAGGAGTCAAAGTTTTCAGGGTATTCGGAGAGGTTAATCGGAAGGCCGCTGTTGGAGATCTCGCTTGCAGAGAACAATTCTACTTTCAGCCCTTTTTCAAAAACAATCGTATAGCGCTTGTCGCGAAGCCTGTGGTTTTTCATGTCTGAATTATTTAAGGCATCAATGTAGGGTTGTATATCTGTCACGCCACCCTGCTCGGTGATCGCGTATGTTTGTCCTTTAACTTCTTTTCCTTCCTGAGCATTCAGGTTTAAGCCAAGGATAAAAAAAGCAATTACAGCGGTTAGTTTTAACAATAAATTTGTTCCAGCGGTCATCATGTTTTTCTGCGTTAAAAATTATTTTAAATACCTTCTTTCAATCAAGGCACCGTTATAGGACATCTTTATTAGGCTAAAGGTTGCATTGGTGTTGAAAAAAAAGGAGGTTTTTTTATTTAAGATTTTTGGCGATGAAGGCTAGTTTTTAACCCACAAAGTTCAGCAAAATAGGGATGAATAAATTTAAGTGTCTGAATTGGAGATTTCCGGTAGGCAGGGATTAAATTTCCTTCGGGCACGCCTAAAGTCTAAGATCAAATTCCATTCGCTTTTCACGGATGGAATTTGATCTTTTTGAGGTTCCGTGCGGAAAACTGAAGTTTCGTTGAGGAGCCTGGCGAAAAAAAGGTAGCCGCAAATCGCTTCTAATGTGTTTTCCGAACATACATCATCTTTTTTTTGCGAACTGCCGCATATAATTTGGCCTAACGGAACTATATTTTAACAGTTAGTCCAGGCTTCAAGATCAACCACATATATGCACCGAAAATTGTTGTGCTTAAGATTGATTTATTGTAAGTTTGTTAAATAAGCTACTCGGCATGAAAAAAAAATTCTTAGTAAGTATTGTTGCATCGCTATGCTCAATATTCTCTTATGCTCAACCTACGATCAGTTCTTTTGTTCCTTTATTGGGACCAATAGGAACTTCTGTAACAATTACGGGAACAAATTTTAATTCAATCATTTCGAATAATGCGGTCTTTTTTGGCGCTACCAAAGCAACCGTTACTGCGGCAACTACAACGTCTCTTACTGTTACCATCCCTGTCGGCGCATCCTATCAATATATTTCGGTAACTAATCTTGGTTTGAACCTGACAGGATATTCCGCAACTCCATTTATTACTACATTTAGCTGCGGCAGCAGCCTCTCCACGACTTCTTTTTTACCTAAGATCGATTCTACAATTGCAACTAGTCTCGGGGCTGTTGCTGCTGCGGATATTGATGGCGACGGGAAAACAGATCTTGTGACGAGCACTTCTTCTGTTGCTTCCGTTTTCAGAAATACAGGTAACGCCGGAAATATTTCATTTGCTCCGAAAATTAATTTCACAACAGGAACAAGCTCAATCGGCGTAGCATTAGGTGATCTTGATGGCGACGGAAAACCGGACATGGTTGTTGTGAACAATGGATCAAACACTGTTTCAGTGTTTTTAAATACGAGTACTTCGGGATCTGTTTCGTTCGCTACAAAAGTGGATTATACAACAGGGTCATTTCCCAATCACGCTGCTATTGGCGATTTTAACGGTGATGGAAAGCCGGACATCGCAGTAACAAATAACAATTCAACTTCTGTTTCGGTATTTAAGAATCAGTGCACTCTTGGTTTAAATTCTTTTGCCGCCAAAGTAGATTTTGCAACGGGAACAACACCAAAAAATTTATGTGTCGGTGATATTGATAACGATGGGAAGGTTGATCTTGCTGTTGCTGATTTTAACACAAACAAAGTATCTCTTTTACGAAACACAAGTGCTGCCGGTGCCATTTCTTTTGCTGCCAAGGTTGATTTTGCGACAGGAGCAAATCCATTTGGTGTTGCTATCGGTGATCTGGATGCTGATGGCAAAAAAGAAATTGTTGTTTCTTATTGGTCTCTTGCTACGGTTTCTGTTTTTAGAAATACTTCAACAGTTGGAACTGTTGCACTCGCCGCGAAAGTTGATTATGCAGCTGGAACGATCACAAGAAATGTTGGAATCGCGGAACTAAATGGTGATGGAATGCCGGATGTTTTTTGCACAGGCAGCTCGGGAAATATAGTTTCTGTATTTGAGAATGCGAGCACCACAGGTGCAATATCTTTGTTGCCGAGAGTCGATTTTCCCACCGGAACAACCCCGTATTACGCTGTTGCAGCCGACCTCGATGGTGACGGACGATTAGATCTCGCGACGGGAAATAACGGATCATCTGCATCTTTTTTCAGGAACTCAGGGAATGTTGGACTCGATATGACAAACGTTTCAAGTGTTGCCATTTGTAATGGCGCTGTTGTTTCTATTCCCTTAACAAGTACTCTTCCAGCAACATATACATGGGTAGCTGCTGATAATACAAATACTACAGGAGAAAGTACAAGTACACAAACATCTTCCAGTCTTACAAATACAATCAATAATTCAAGCGCAACGGTACAGGGTGTCAGCTATTTGGTTATTCCTACATCAACAGGAGGTTGCGGAACCGGAAATGCTCAAACTGTTTTGGTGACGGTGGATCCTACTGCTGCAATGACAAGTATCAGCAGTACCGCTATTCCATCCGGAGGCACAGTCAGTATACCGCTTACAAGTAATGTTGCATGTACCTACACTTGGTTAGCATCCAACAATGCAAACGTTTCAGGAGAAAGTCTTAGTACACAAACAGCATCCACCCTAAGTAACACGTTAACGAATACCACTTCTAATCCTGAAATTGTTACATACACTGTTACACCTACATCCTCCGCCGGTTGCGGTGTTGGGACTCCTCAAACAGTCAACGTAACAGTTAATCCGCTAATTTCTTTCAGTTCTTTTAGTCCATTGTCCGGACCACTAGGCACAACCGTTACAATAACGGGAATCAATTTTAATCCTGCACTAGCCAATAACGTTGTTCGTTTTGGAGCAACAAAAGCTACGATCACTTCCGGCTCGACCTCATCGCTGGTGGTGACTGTTCCGGTCGGAACAACTTACGAATACATTACAGTTACTGATATTGTATCCGGCTTAACTGTTTCTTCTTTGCAGCAGTTTGTTACAACATTTACTTGCGGAGGAAGTATCTCTGCAACATCTGTAGCGGCGAAGGTTGATTTTAGTGTGGATACCGGACCATTCAGTACCTCTGCTTCAGACATTGATGGTGATGGTAAACCGGATGTAATGGTGGTCAACGAATCGTCAAGCAGTTTCACGATCAGCAGAAACACCAGCAGCATTGGTTCTGTTTCCTTTGCTCCGAAAGTTAGTTTTTCAACAGGTGCAAGTTCCGCGCCCCGCTTCGCTGCCATTGGCGATGTAGATGGAGACGGCCGGCCGGATGTTGTCTTATCATGCTACAATGCATCAAAAGTGTGTGTTTTTTTAAACACGAGTACAGTTGGCTCAATTAGTTTTTCGGCAAGAGTAGATTATGTAACTGCTTTAAATCCTGTCGGCGCGGCACTCGGAGATATTGATGGTGACGGAAGGCCTGAAATAGTTGTTCCAAATTCGGGTGCGAATTCGATCTCGATTTATAAAAACAATTGCACTCCGGGTGTTAATTCCTTTGCACCCAAAGTTGATTTTGCAGCCGGCGCTTATCCTGATTATGTTGCGATCGGGGATGTTGATGGCGACGGGAAACGTGAGCTTGCAATTGCTAACCTAAGCTCAAACAATGTTTACATATATAAAAACAATTCAAGTATCGGCTCATTTGTTTTTTCTGCACCGACAAACGTTAGCTGCGGGAATGGTCCGAGAAATGTTTGCATGGGTGATCTTGACGGCGATGGGAAGCTGGATCTGGTAACATCAAACGTTGGTTCAAGCAGCATTTCACTCATTAGAAACACGTCTTCCGGTTCTATCTCCTTTGCTCCAAAAGTTGACTTTGCTTGTTATAGCATGGAATCAGTAGCTCTTGGAGATATAGATGGAGATGCTAAACCGGATATCACAACAAGTTATAGATCAACCGGTCTTGTTTCACTTTATAAAAATACCAGCACATTAGGCACGCTGTCGGTAAATCCTAAGATCGATTATACTGCAGGCGCTTTAACCCAATTCTCTAATATCGCAGATATTGATGGCGACGGAAAGGCGGATCTGCTAACAGCAAATAATTCCGGGAGTACATTTTCTGTTTTAAGAAACACTGTCAATATCGGACTTACAATGACGAATACTTCTACTGCAACGGTTTGTAGTGGCGCTCTTCTGAGCATTCCACTGACAAGCAGTTTCCCTGCAACGTATTCCTGGTTGGCTTCCGATAATGCAAACACGACAGGAGAAAGTATCACAGCACAAACAACAGACACACTTCAGAACACGATCATAAATTCGGTGAGCACGGTTCAAGCCGTTACGTATACGGTAACACCAACACATACCGGTGGCTGTGGCGTCGGACTTCCGCAAACAGTGACGATCACTGTTAATCCGGTACCAACAATGACAAGCACCAATGCAGCATCAATTCCATCCGGAGGAATCGTTAGCATTCCACTTACCAGCAATATTGCATGCACCTATGTGTGGGTTGCTTCAGATAATCCAAATACAACAGGGGAAAGCATAACGTCTCAGTCGACTGCGACATTAACGAACACACTTGTAAATACTTCATCTGTTCCGCAACTCGTTGTGTATACCGTTACGCCAACATCTACTGCAGGATGTAGTGGAGGTGTTTCGCAAACCGTTACGGTCACAGTGAATCCGGTGCCGATCATTATTTCGTTCACTCCGCAATCCGGTGCTCCCGGAACTTCTGTAACCATTACAGGATCTAATTTTAATTCAACACCGGCAAATAATATTGTGTTCTTTGGAGGAGCAAAAGCGCTTGTAACAAGCGGCACAACAACATCCCTTACTGTAACGGTGCCGGTTGGTGCTGCTCACAAATACATTTCGGTGACCGACATTGCCGCGGGACTCACTGCATTCTCGACCATCCAGTTTACTCCGGCATTCTCTTGTGGCGGCGATGTTTCAGCAAGCTATTTTGCTCCTAAAACAGATGTTACAGGATTCGGTGCCTGCTTTATGCTTGCAGCCGGTGATCTCGATGGAGATGGAAAGAATGATATCGCGCTCGCTGATTACGGTGCAAGCGGGACAGGAAACAATATTTCCGTTTACTTGAATACGAGCACGCCCGGAAGCGTTTCCTTCGCACCAAGAGTTGATCTTATTTCTCCGAGCGGACCAATGGCGATCGTTATGCTCGATCTGAATGGAGATGGAAAGTTAGACATCATTACTGGAAATGAAGCCGGAAGCGCCTCCGTTTATCGCAATACATGCAGTCCGGGTGTTGTATCATTTGGAACCCGTCTTGATTGTACAACAGGGTCGGCATCAAGAGCGATCACTGCAAATGATATTGATGGAGACGGCCGACCG
>JBKJQG010000085.1:0-11360 GCA_046594925.1 Bacteroidia bacterium | reverse complement strand
CTTTTTTAAAGCATACGCCAGACATCATGGCAAAACAAAAGGAATGGCGATTGAAATGGATATGATGCTAACCCACCAAGATATAGCTGATTATACCGCTTCCTCGCGGCAATCTGTTACAACTATAATAAATAGACTGGTAGAAAAAGGCAAAATTATCTATGAAGGGAGAAAAAAAGTTATCATTCCCAACCTGAACGATTTATAGCAAACTGTCTTCTATACGACACTTCTTTCATTGCCTTACCTCTATTTTTGCAATAAAAGAAGTCATGAAAAAAACGCTTCCAGCCGCCATACTCATTTTCCTCGCACTTTCTACTCAACAACTGGATGCACAGAACAACTCTGCCGGAATGGTGTTGAGGACAAAACACTTCAACCTCGACAAATCAGAAACAGCTATCCAAGGCTATGACCCCATTTCATACATATTAGGACAACCCCGAAAAGGATCACCAGAGCATTCATATAAATATAACGGGGTAACCTATTTGTTCAGCACGACCAGAAACATGGAGCTTTTCAAAACCGACCCCGCCAAATTTGAGCCCGCGTACGGCGGATGGTGTGCTTATGCAATGGGCGCAACCGGGGAAAAGGTTGAGGTTGACCCGGAAACTTTTAAGATCATTAACGGAAAACTCTATTTATTCTACAATGCCTATTTTAACAATACGCTGCCGAAATGGAGCAAAGATGAAAGCAAACTGAACAAATCCGCTGATACAAACTGGCTAAAAATATTTAAATAATGGAAAAAATAATCAAAATAATATCAACGGTGTCGGCGGTGATAGCAGCGACAATTATGCTTCAGACTCTGTATTTTAAATTTACGGCTGCACCAGAAAGTGTATATATCTTCACCACCCTCCAACTAGAACCATACGGGAGAATCTTGATTGGAGTTTTTGAACTCATTGCTTCAATATTGATCATTATCCCATCGACCCGATTGTTTGGCTCACTTGCAGGGATTGGAATCATGATGGGTGCAATCTTCTTTCACTTGACCACCCTGGGAATTAACGTAATGAATGACGGCGGGTATCTTTTCTTTCTTTGTTTAACTGTTCTTCTCGCCTCCACCGTATGTCTGTTCATCGAAAGAAAAAAGTTTCTTAGGCTTGTGACAAGCATATTTCACCTCAAATTATTCCACTCAAAGGATCGCTCCACAAAATGAAAGGCCGAACCGACTATTCTTTTAATACTTTTAAAAACTTATGTTGTTTAGTTTTAGTTTTAGTTTGTGAAAAAGGGTTTTCTGGTCCGGCCGATTCATTAAAATTCAAAATAGGAGTTTTGCCCTCAGCATTTTATTCTCCCGAAACACGCCTAGGAATGGGTGGTGTGATTTATTCTCATTTCCGCCTGAAAAAAAACGATAGCGTGACAAAAAGAACAAGCACTCAATCCTACTTGTCTTACACGCAGAACAAACAATTTTCGATCGAAAATGATTATCAAATTTGGGCACAAAAAAACGCACTCTACTTTTCAGGCTCGTTTGACTATAAAATATTTCCAGAGCTTTTTTACGGCATTGGAAACGATACAAAAGAACAAGAAAACATCATGATGTCTTATCACGCCATAAGGATTCAATCGAAAAATTTCTATCGATTGATGCCCTTCACCTATGCAGGACTGGTGTTTAACTATCGGCACATATACAACCAGGACATCGCTTTGAAATCAACTCCATCAATGGAACTATATGGCACAATGGGTTTTGAAGCAAAAGGTGTTGGTGCGGCACTGATGATTGACGATCGCGATAATCAGTTAAATCCGGGAAAAGGGATGTTTGCCGAAGTCGTATACATGGACTACAAGAATATGATCGACAATAAAAACATGTTTACTTCTTTAACAATCGACGTCAGAAAATATTTCACACTTTGGGACAAGCTGATTTGGAACGGGAACATCTATTTTGCTTCCAACAGAGGCGAAGTCCCATACCTTATGTTAGCTGAATTAGGAGGGGCGAGATTTCTCAGAGGCTATTACCGTGGCAGATTCAGAGACAACAACATGATTGTGATCCAACAGGAATTCAGAATGCCTGTATATAAAATAATTGGCGTTGCTGTTTTCGGAGGCTTTGGCAATGTCTCAAAGAGTCTTCCGGAATTAAGAACTAACCAAATGCATTATAGTTATGGACTAGGATTGCGGATTAAAGTAAATAAAAAGGAAAATACTAATGTCCGAATTGACTATGGAATAACGAAAGACTCTCAAGGTATATATGTTGTTTTTGCTGAAGCATTTTAAGCTTATTTTTCTTCTTTCATTAACCTTGCCTTCATTCTCCCAAAATATAGTGCGGGAGTTTAAAAGAGACTCCTTGCCTCTGTATTTGGTTGGATCTACAACCCAAAACAAAATCATCCCATCAGACTACAACGATCTGATAAGACTCACACTTTGTTATTATCCGGAGCTGAAGGACACAAAAATAAAATTCCGGATCAGGAAGCGGCTTGCACCATTGTCGGCCCGCCCCGCTCTGTGGGGAATTTTTACCTCAAAAAACAGGACCTATTTAATCACAATAAGCAACGGTACTTTAGAGGAATTTCGTCCCATTCTGCTGGAAAACTTGAGTCTGAATGCTCAAATTGGCGTCATCGGTCATGAGCTTGCTCATATAGCCGAATATAATTCAAAAAAAGGCTTTTTCTTTATCCAATTGGCATTAAGACACTTCAATCAAAAACAAATCGATCGTTTCGAATACGATACCGACTATCGTTGCATTGAACACCTGCTTGCTTACCAGCTTCTGGCTTGGAGTACAGAGGTGAGAATAAAACTAAAATCAAGTCAGTGGGGTGGCACCAAAAGACCAATGAAGGAACGTTACATGAACCCGGAAACCATACAAAACGTAATTAAAACGATGAAAATTTATGCGGTCGATTAAAACCTTCGGGCAAATGTCGCTTGTCCGACAAAATCATTCGCTACTATACCGTTACTTTGTAAAAAAAACATGAAAAAACTGACTTTATTTTCGATTGTGTTGCTGATGTCCTTTTCTACTTCATTTTCGCAAACACGCATTGTTTTAGTTGAACAATTCACGAACTCAGGATGCCCTCCGTGTGCTTCATCATCTCCTTCGGTTTACAATTATGTTGACAGCAATCCGGGCGATGTAGTGGCAATTGCCTACCATACCTCCTTCCCTTACAATGATTCCATGTACTTTGAAAACCCTTCTGAATCCAACTCACGTGTTTCATACTACGGAGTTTCCGGGGTTCCTTATTCCATCGTGGATGGCAATTATTATGAAAATTCATCTTCTGGTTTTTTGCCTGTGATGTCGTCAACTATAACCGCAAGAAAATCGGTAAGCCCAAGATACGATGTTCAAGCCCCGTCATTAAATTTAGCAAGCGGTTCTTTGACCGGATCATTTACTTTCACATCCCTAAATGCTTCCAATTCCACTGAAAATCTGGTAGCTCATATCGTGGTTATTGAAAAAAATGTGCTTAAAAGTTCCTACGCCGCTTCGCCAGGGGCGAATGCAGAAACAGAATATGGATATGTGATGCGCAAAATGTTTCCAACTGCAGCCGGAACTACGCTTATCAATAAAGTACTTGGGGGTAACGACACCATCTCATTAAACTGGACATTGACTAAAATAAAAGATGTCAATGAATTGAAAATTGTAGCGTTTGTTCAAAACACCATCACACAGGAAGTATACCAATCACAGCTGTTTACACCCACAATAAGCCCCCTAGGAATTCACGATAACGATCCTTCCGACCAAGATGTAATCTTTTTTCCTAACCCAGTATCTGGAGAGCTGTCCATCTCGCTAAAGAAAGAACTACTCATAACTCAAATTGAGTTGTTCAACCAAATGGGTCAAAGAGTTTACTTCCAAGCCGTAAACGCCATTCATAAAGAAATTCAAGTGCCCTTGAATTTAGACAATGGAATCTATTTTATTAAAATAGAAGGAGCATCGACCAGCATCATTCAGAAAATTTCAATAGTGAAATAAAAAAAAAACAAGATGCGAACGCCCTTTTTGATAATCATTTTTGTTGTTTTGCAATGTTGTGCAGGAAATGCTCAAGAATCACCAGTTGGCACAGGATACAGATATAACCACAATTTCGATCTCGCGCTTTCTGGAGGAAACAACCAGTACTCACAGGCTCTTTCCTGGGTGAAATTCCATGCTTTAACCAAAAAGAAACGTTTCAAAGTAGGCTACGGAATCCGGTTCACCGCCCAAGAAGGCAAAAACCTCTATTATGTAACTGCGCCAGCCATCATTACCTCCAAACAAACCGGGCCGCAGGTTTTGTTTTCGGAAATCTATTACGAAAATGTAGATTCCCTTTTTATCACTTCTGCTCAAAACAACTGTTTAAACCTGACCATCAATTTACAGTATACATTTAAAAACAAATTTGATCTCGGCTTTAACATTGATGCGGCTGGATTTTCATTTGGCAACAAAGTAACAGGACAGTATTTTGAGCATCAGTCTGCCGGAGTCAGTGAATTTCAACAAGCAAGGCCAACTTCTATGAACTTGCTGCTTGTAAGCGACAACGACATAGGATCACTCAATTCCGAACTCTATTTCAGGTATTGGTTCAAACCTAAATGGGCAATCCGAGCGGGCGCCACTTTTTTGTTTACTGAATACACGACCGACAGTAAATTACGACTTGAGAACGACCGCTGGAGAAACAAATCTTTTATGGGCATGATAGGTGTCACTTTTTCCCCCTATAGATAACCAGTTATAATCCTTTTAAACTGACAAAACATGCTAAGAACGGCAGCAATCAACCAACTTTTAAGTATTCAATCCATATTGAATCAGATTGATGAAAAAGACTATGTCGCAAGTCTAAAAACCCTAAAAGACGCGTCAATTGGCAAGCATGTGAGGCACATCCTGGAATTCTACCAGTGTCTGCTTTTCAACGCCAATGATAGTGAAGTAAATTACGACGACCGAAAAAGAAACAATCTCTTGGAGGAAAATTTAAAGCATGCACTTGGAGTGATCACCGAAATTATCGACCGCATTGAGAAAGTAAAAGAAAACCAGCGGATCATTTTGACTTCGACCTATCAGCATCATGCGACTTCCATGGAAACATCTTTATATAGAGAGCTGGCCTATAACATCGAGCATACCGTGCACCACCTTGCAATCATAAGCATTGCCATTCCAATCCATTTCGAATACATCAAACTGACAGAAAATATTGGGTATGCAGATTCAACCATTGACTATCTAAAAACTAAAAAAGTAGCTTAATCCTCATGTGTACCGTCACCTACTTACCGATAAACCAAAGGGAATTTATTTTGACTTCTAACAGAGACGAAAATGCAAGCAGAGCAACCGCCCTTCCTGTGTTTGAATACAAAATAAATGGCAGAACAATTCTTTTTCCGAAAGACCAAAAAGAAAACGGGACATGGATTGCCTATGATACAAAGGGATACACCCTTTGTTTGTTAAACGGAGCTTTCGAACCACATCTTCCAACAGGTGACTACAAAAAAAGCAGAGGATTGGTGCTGTTAGACTTCTATATCTACAACGATCCGGATGAATTTACAAGAAACTACGATTTCATTGGAATAGAGCCTTTCACCCTAATTATGGCCTATTCTTGTGCTGACTCAACAAAAGTCAGGCTATACGAACTAAAATGGGATGGCATCAAAGCGAAGCTTATTACACACGACTCCTCTCTCCCACAGATCTGGTCTTCCGTTACATTATACACGACCGAAACAATTTCAGCGCGAAAAATTTGGTTTTCCGATTGGTTGAAAATGCACGAAAATTTTAGCAGTTCCGACATTTTATTTTTTCACCATTTTGGCGGAGTAGGAACCACAGAAAATGATCTGGTAATGAACCGAGGTGCAAAAAAAACGGTCAGCATTTGTTCGATTTCAAAATACCTGACGCATACCGAAATTACTTATGAAGACATCGTAAACAAAAAAAACTATAAAAACAAAGTAATCAATTGCTGATGCGTATCCCATTGCCTATTTTAAAATACACGCGCTATGAATATTGGCCATGGTGGCTATTTTATCTTCCCATTCTTCCCTATTGGATTCTTTTGTCAATAAAAAACAAATCATTTGCATATTTCACCGCTGCAAATCCTGGAATAGAATTGGGTGGCTTCTTCGGCGAAAGCAAATCAGACATTTTAAAGTTGATCCAGAAGGAATATCTTCCTAAAAATATCGAAGTAGATCATTTAAGTATTGACGTTATCCTAAATCTATTGGCAGAGCTTAAAATTGATTTTCCTGTCGTAGCCAAACCAGACATCGGAGAAAGAGGAAATGACGTGGCTAAAATTAGTAACGTAATAGAACTGGAAGCATACAATAACAAAATACAATCAAAATACATCATCCAAGAATTCATCGGATATGACATTGAATTGGGAATATTATACAGCAGGATGCCTGACGCCGAAAGTGGAAGTATATCTTCCATCACTCTAAAGGAATTTTTGTACGTCACCGGAGATGGAAAATCAACTATTTTGGAATTGTTGACCCTTTCAACAAGAGCTAGGTTTCAAATCAAACGGTTAAAAAAAGAAATGGGGCCGGACATCCTTGAAGTACTCAAAAAAGGGGAAGTAAAAACAATTGAACCAATAGGAAATCATTGCAGAGGAACGCGGTTTATTGACAACAACTTCCTAATCAATGATCGTTTGAATACCATTTTTGACAGCATTTGCTTGCCCATCGAAGGTTTCTATTATGGACGATTCGACTTAAAAGTGAAAAGTCTGGACGATTTATATATGGGCCGCAACATTAAAATAATGGAATTGAACGGTGCCAGCTCAGAACCGGGACATATCTACGATTCTTCACACTCGCTTTTTAAAGCTTATTCAGATTTAACAAAGCATTGGAAGAGACTCTCTGACATTTCGAAACAAAACATGGCCAATGGCATTCGTCCTGTTTCGTTTGCTGTTGTTGCCAAATATTATATTAGGTTTGTTTTACTCAAAAACGGCAAACCCGCAAAAAATAAGGTCGCTCTCACCGTAGCTTATACAAAATACTGACCAACAATTTCATATATTTGTTAAAAGACTCCTATGAAACTACTCTTTATAAAATATGCTTTGGCGCTTTTGCCCTTCTTTTTTGCGATGGACAACACAGCCTGGAAAGTGAAATCTTCAGCGATCACTTTCAAGATAAAAAATGCGGGCATTACGGTGGACGGCTCCTTCACAGGATTGGAGGCCGACATCAAATTCAATCCGCTAAAACCGGAAGAAGCAACGATCACCGCCAGTGTAAAAACAAACACAGTGAATACCGGCAATGACATGCGGGATGAGCACATCCGCAAACCGGAATATTTTGATGCTGAGAAATTCCCAAAGATTACTTTGCAATCGGTAAAGATCGAAAAGACCGGTCCGATCACCTACAAAGGCCTATTTAAACTCACCATGAAAGGGGTAACAAAAGACGTTCTGATTCCCTTTAACTTCATGAAGATCCCGGAAAAAACGGAATTCAAAGGGACCTTCTCGATCAACCGGAGAGACTACGGAGTGGGCGGAAACAGCATCTCAATGGCTGATAATGTGACGCTTGCCCTCAGTATTATCGTCAACGAATAGGGCTAAAAACAAAACGAGAATGACCGCTTTCGCTTTCATTCTCGCTCTTTTTTGTACTCGGAAAGGGATTCGAACCCTCACGTCTTTCGACATACGCCCCTCAAGCGTACACGTCTGCCAGTTTCGCCACCCGAGTGTACTACAAAGGTAAAGTTTTTAATTGAATTGAAAAGATATTCTTCAATTCCGCTTCCCTTATTTCGCCTTTGCTGCCCTTTCCATTTTACTCCCGATAGCTGTATGGCTTCCATTTTATTCCTACCTTTAACCTCAAGAAAATTCATATTTATGGAATACCGAAGACTAGGAAAATCAGGATTACAAGTCAGCGCATTGTCCTTTGGCTCGTGGGTAACATTTGGACATCAAATAGAAAACAACGTTGCAGAACAATGCATGAAAGTGGCGTATGATAACGGAGTGAACTTTTTCGATAATGCGGAAGCTTATGCTGGAGGAAAGTCCGAGATAGTGATGGGGAACATTCTGAAGAAAATGAATTGGGATCGCTCTACTTATGTTGTTTCCAGTAAAGTATTCTGGGGAGGCAAATTGCCGAACCAAATAGGATTGAGTAAAAAACACATTGTGGAAGCTTGCAACAATGCATTAATAAGATTGCAAGTCGACTACTTAGATCTTTATTTTTGTCACCGTCCCGACAAAAACACACCCGTTGAAGAAACCGTGAGAGCAATGGACACGTTGATCCAACAAGGAAAAATTTTGTATTGGGGAACCAGCGAATGGAGTGCGCAAGAGATCATGGAAGCGTATTCCGTTGCCCGTCAGTATGGCTTAACACCTCCAACCATGGAGCAACCGCAATACAATATGTTTCATCGTGAAAAGTTTGAAGTGGAATTCAATAAACTTTATTCCGAGATAGGTTTGGGAACAACTATCTGGTCGCCGCTCGCATCCGGACTGCTCACTGGGAAGTACAACAATGAAATTCCGAAAGACACCCGTTTTGAATTGTCGAACATGGATTGGTTGAAAAAAGAAGCATTAGGAGAAGGTGGAAAAGAAAAGATCGAAAAAGCCAAACAGCTTACCTTGCTTGCCAACGAATTGGGAACCAACCTTCCGCGTTTGGCATTGGCCTGGTGTTTAAAAAACAAAAACGTGAGCACCGTTATAACAGGAGCATCAAAAGTAGAACAACTGAAAGATAATTTGCAGGCTTTGGAAGTCGTGGAAAAATTAACAGAAGAAGTGATGTTAAAGATTGAAACCATCCTGAACAACAAACCAAAGCATCCCGCTTATTAAAATGGACGGCATTTTCAAAAATCTGAAAGTCGTTGAATTGGCTAACGTCTTAGCTGGCCCGGCAACCGGAATGTTCTTTGCAGAGCTGGGTGCGAAGGTGATCAAAGTGGAAAACAAATCCACCGACGGCGATGTGACCAGAAGCTGGAAACTGCCCTCTGAAGATCCAAAATCAAAGACATCGGCTTATTATTCTTCCGTCAACTGGAATAAAAAATCAATTTTCGTAGATCTGAAAAATGCTACCGACAAAGCTTCGGTATTAAAGCTCATCAAAGATGCCGACATTGTGATCGCCAACTACAAAAAAGGAGCTGCTGAAAAACTAGGCATGGATTTCAGTTCCTTAAAAAAAATAAATCCGGGTTTGATCTACGGACAGATTTCAGGGTTTGGCGAAGACAGCGGCCGAACAGCCTTTGACATTGTGCTTCAGGCAGAGACAGGTTTCATGTACATGAACGGAACAAAAAAAAGTGGTCCGGTAAAAATGCCCGTTGCATTGATCGATCTGCTTGCCGCTCATCAATTAAAGGAAGGAATCCTTGTTGCTTTGTTGAATAAAACTAAAACAGGAAAAGGAGCGAAAGTCTCGGTTTCCCTTTACGATGCAGCCATTGCCTCGCTGGCGAATCAAGCTTCCAACTGGCTGATGGCGAAACACGACCCTCAGCCGATAGGGTCACTTCATCCCAACATTGCACCTTACGGAGAATTGTTTGCTACAGCAGATAAGAAACAGATCGTGCTTGCTGTGGGCAACGACAAACAATTCCATCAGCTTTGCTCCGTTCTGAAAATGGAGAGCTTACCTAAGAATGAAAATTTTTCAACGAATAGTATGCGGGTAAAAAACAGAACATCCTTGTTCAACATCTTAAAAAAAGAGTTCAAAAAACACAGTTCCGAAAAACTGATGACAGCCCTAATAAAAAATGATGTTCCTGCCGGAAGGATCAGATCCGTAAAAGAAGCTTTAGAAAACAAATCCTCTCTGCCACTGTTGCTTTCGGGGAAAAACAGTCCCGAAAAAGCGGTAAAATCCATCATTTTCAAGGTAAATAGTTAATTAACAGCGACTTGTGTATTTCTTTAGCGATCCAACTTTGGTTTATTTGGATATTTTGCTTAAATTTGCCAATCTATTAAGATTAAAAGAGAACATGTTAAAAAAGCTACTCATTTTTTTACTGATCATTACTCCTGTCTTTGCATCTGCACAGTATGGAAAATCCCGAGGCAAAGGGATGAGAACAGGAAGTTCTTTCACCAAAAGAAAGAAGCCACGTCCTGAATTCATTATCGGACTTGGCGCATCTAACTTTTTAGGAGAATTGGGAGGAGCCAACCAGATCGGTACCTTTTTCGTGAGAGATCTTGAATTCAAAGCCACACGTCCATCTGCACAAATTGCCATCCGCTACAAATTCAGTAACCGTTTAGCATTCAAAGGCGGATTTTATTATCAGCTGCTAAGCGGCAACGATAAACTTACCAAAGAACCTTTTAGAAATAACCGCAATTTACATTTCCGGTCTTCCGTATATGAATTGTCCGGACAAATGGAATTCTTCTTTACAAAAGAGCAACAAGGAGCAAGATATCAGATTAAAAATGCAAAGGGAATGAAAAGTTACAACTTTCAGGCCTACGGATTTGTTGGTGTCGGAGGAATCTATTTCAACCCGCAAGCAAAATACCACGGTGCATGGGTGAACCTGCAGCCATTGGGAACAGAAGGACAGGGACTGCCCGGAGGACCTAAAAAGTATTCACGAGTAACAGTAGTGATTCCCTACGGAATTGGCGTAAAAGAAGCCATCAACAAAGAGTACTCCGTAGGTCTTGAACTCGGGATCCGCAAAACATTTACCGATTACATGGATGACGTGAGTGGCGTTTATTATGACAACGATGCCATCAGAGCTGCAAACGGAGACATGGCGGCAGATCTGGCAGATCCTTCGCTCCTGAATATGCCTGAACAATTGGGAGGAAATTCAATAGGAGGAAAGCAAAGCGCACCAGGTGAAGTAAGAGGACATTCAAAACACAAAGATGCTTATATGTTTTTAAATGTAACGGTATCTTATAAAATTCCTAAAAAACGCAGAACACGTTCTAAATTCTAATTTTCTGAAATCCTGTATTTCAATAACAATAAAAGAGCCTCAAACCCCAAAAGAGTTTGAGGCTTATTATTTACTCCGCTATGAAGTGCTAAGAAAACCGTGGGGACAACCACCTGGAAGTGAAAAGGATGATCAAGAAGATATTTCCATCCACATCATGGGATCTGATGAAAAAGGAACCGTTTTGGCTGTCTGCCGCCTCCAATTCAACTCTCCCACTGTTGCACAGCTGCGCTTCATGGCCGTAAAAGAAAAT
>JBKJQG010000205.1:0-14105 GCA_046594925.1 Bacteroidia bacterium | reverse complement strand
GTTGGACTTTCGAAACAAACTCCAACATAAAAATTTCCCAACGAGTCTACCGTTGTTGATCCATAAACAACTTCATCCAGATTGCCACCGACTCCTTTTCCCCATGAAACGTTTCCGGAGGAGTCGTATTTAAAGATGAACACGTCGGTGGTTGCCGCCCCTGTTGTGCCGCCATATGGATTTGCTATAGATGCGGTTCCGGAAACAATGGAATTGCCGTAAAAAATTCCGGAGAGAAAAACGTTTCCTGAGGCATCGCAGGCGACACTGGCAAAGAACTCTGAAATTGTAGACGACGCCCTTTTTGCCCACAAAGGCGTTCCCGCATTGTCATATTTGGCAATAAAAACATCAGTGTACCAAGCAGCTGTTGTGTCAGAATTATACAGGACATCGGGGCCGATCACGATCGAATCGCTCGCATAGCTTCCTGTCAGAAAAATATTCCCGGCCGGATCACAAGCAACGCCGGATCCGTAATCTGCACCGGAATCACCGCCAATGCATCTTCGCCAAAGCGCATTTCCGGAAGGATCCATTTTTATCAGATAAGAGTTGTTGTTAGGTGTCGAACCCGGAAAGGTTGACAGGGTGTCAAAAATAACAGCGGGACCCCTATAATATCCTGTGAAGAAAATGTTTCCTGTAGCATCGTTACAAACTCCATAGGCGCAGGCCTGAAAGGTACCTGAAAAGGTTTTCGCCCAGAGTTCATTTCCATTCGCGTCATAGTGTGCCACAAAAGCGTTTCCCGGCCCCAACAAGGTATCGTTTCCAAAAACAAGGGTGTCGCTGTAAAACAAACCAACCGCCGTTATGTTTCCGGAATTGTCGAGGGTGACGCCTTTGCCGTCCTCGCTTCCAGAGCCAATATATCCAGAACCAAAGGCCTGGACAGCCCAAATCACACTTCCGTAGCTATCAAATTTTGCGAGAAAAAAATCTTCTGTCCCCGCTGGCCCGCTGTTGAACAGTGTATCGGAACCAAAGACAATAAATGAACTCTTGAAGCTTCCCGTTACGACGGCGTTTCCATTGATGTCAACAGCAATGGACTTCCCAATATCAGAGTGGTTTCCGCCAAAACCTTTTGCCCACAGGTAATTTGGCGCCTGTGAAAAAACGGTGCAACTGAAAAAAATGAAAAGGAGTAAACAGCTTAGCGCGGATCTCATTCTATTGCTTCACAAACTTATTTCTAGTGACGTAGGTTCCGTCAGAGAACTCAATAAAATAAATTCCGCTCTCTAAAGCAGAGATGTCAACGGTTTCGGAAAGTTGTGCTTTGTCTCGCAACAGTTTTCCTTCAACGCTGAATAGGCGGAAAGATGCGCCCTTAAAGTTGTTCAGGGCTGTGATGTTTAAAACATTTTCTGCCGGGTTAGGGAAGATGTTGAACGATTCGATATTAATAGTAGTCACGCCAGTGGCTAACAAACAACAAGTTCCACCGGAAGCAACGTTCTGTGTGCCGCTCCAACACCCGTATTGAACAGTGTGACTAAAGATGGTGCTGCCTGGAAAAAATGTAAGGAAGTAGTCCTCCACCTGGTCGAGCGTATTGCACCCTCCCGCCGAGCTTGTGGTGTTGCAGCTGGTCGCGCAGATAATACTTCCATTTCCGTTCGGATTCGAAAGTGTGGCGGGCGGAGCAAAGGTGATTGTGTTTACTGAAGTGCCTGGCGTTCCGGTAATGCTGGTGTTGATAATGCTTCCACAGTGTGCGTTGTTGGCATTGAAACCTGCATAGGCAACAGCGCTAACGGAGCTTGCCCCTATCCCGGAAATGTTAATTGTAACGCCCTCATAGGTACAAACACCGATCTTGATTCCGGGGCCCATTGGCGCATTCAGGTTGATGTTTAGCACACCTCCGTCATAATTCGAAAAAAGGATGAGGTTTCCGGTGGGGTTGCAGATCTGCGCAGACGATGCAGAAGCAAACAAAAGTGAAGCAACAAGCGCGTAGAGTTTTTTCATGGTTTTAGTTTTAAAAGCGAGTTAATTCTTTACAAAGCGCGTTCTCGAAAGGGTGCCGGCATTGTTGATCTCAATGAAGTAAATTCCTTTTGACTGCTCGGAAACATCAAAAGTAAAAGTGCTTCCGCCAATTTCTTGTTTTTCCATCACTACTTGTCCTGCAATGTTGGTCATTCTGAACGTCGTCTTATTCAACGGTTTCCCGGAAACAAGATTCACAAAAGCAACAGCCGGATTCGGGAAAACAGAAATAGAATTAATGGTATTCTCATCGATGGTGCTCGCCAGATCATTGTCTACAAACACCACTATGGTTGCGATTCCGCAGTATTTATCAGTTACGGTCACACTATAGCTGCCATATTCCAAACCGCTGATGTCTTCTGTGGTTGCAGAAAAACCGGAGGGTCCAGACCAACTGAATGTATAAGGAGAAACGCCGCCGGAAACGGCCAGATCAATGGATCCTGTATACATTCCTGTCGCCGTGTTGATCACCGTATAGGTCAGGTCGCTCGCAAAAGCCGCGCCAGCAAACAGAAACAGGAAAAGCGAGAAAGCAAGTTTTTTGATCATGTTTTTTATTTTACGTATTTTAAAAAATCTATTCCCTTTTTGTTGGTCAGTTCATTTAGCGGCGAATGGCTGTTCAGGTCGCTGTTCTTAAGGAACCGTAAGCTCTTGTTGTCTTTGTTAACAATGAGAATTCCGTCATTTAAAGAGCCAAGCCCATCTGTTTTCACCGGGACGAGTTTATCTGAAACAACTTCGTATACGGCGCAAGTATGCGTGATCAAATATGTTTTTTTATCTTTTTGGAAGAGGGAGAAATAGCCGTTTACAGGAAAATTCAGGACTTCTCCGTGTTGCCATTCTGTTCCGTTAAAGCGCCAGATGCTCAGCTCCCCGTTGTTGGAGATCGCCATGGTATAAGATCGGAGATCCGGAGCAATTGCATCGTAGAAGAACCCTTCCAGCATGTTCGACCTTCTCGTTACAAACAAATACGGATCGTTGTATGCATAAGGCGTCATATCAACGCTCATGTTGATCATTTCCATCGGAGTGGGTGATTTGTCCCAATCTTTCAACGAAGAGATTAATAGCCGTTTAATGGCTTCGTTTCGATCATTCAAAGGGTGGAGCAAAAAACTCACCGCATAAACACTGCTGTCCACGATGTCCCAGGAAAAAGGAATGATGGGGTCGTCGGAGTTCCTGCCAACGGGCATAGCCAGTTTTTTAGCATCCTTCAGGGCTTCGGAGTATTTTCCGGTGTGAAGGGTTGCCAGCTGGTTGTTCTCATCTATCGTCGTGAAAAAATAAGTTCCGTTCTGGATGATTATTTTCCGTTCAACGGATTGCCCCACCAACAGCGTGGTACAAAAGATAAAAAAAGAAACAAAGAACGTTCTGCGCATTTTAAAAGGTGCTGATCGATTCCGACAAGTCAGATTGGCTCATGTCATTCGTGAAAAAACAATTGGTCGTGCCGCTTGCTGCATAACGGAAACTCCAGCCACTAAAGGCTGTAGTCTTGATGGAAAGCAAAGTGGGAAACGTGACACCATAACATGCGTCGTAATAAACGCCGTCAATTTTTGCGATCTGATGGTTGTTGAAGTAAGAAGCCGGACGGATGTTGCAGGAGCCCGGGATCCCAGCCAAATCGGTGACGTCGGCTGTTAAGAAGACATACTGATTGTAAGGCGAAGGAATGGATCCTGTAGCCGTATTGTATGTGTTTTTCCAGGGAAAGGAAGAGCATGTTGAGGCAGCGGTTGGTGTTCCGAAGACCCAGTTCTTCACAATGAAACGGTTCACAGTGTTGCCACAAACAGCATTGTTTATCGGTGTGATGTAAACGTAGTTGTTTGTTCTGATAACGCCCTGAATTTTAATGGCAGCCAAAAACAATTGAGCAAAGGTATAGCACTCTGCGTCTTTATACTGCAAAAGGCTGCCCAGCGAAACGTTCGGGGAGTTCATGATCTTGTAATAAAAGAGACTATCGCCGTTCCAATTCAAAACAACGTTGTCGGTAAATTCGCTCCAAACCTTTGATATGATGGCTGTATCAAGACTTTTGTATTGGGCATTTCTGCAACTCAGGTCATAAACGGTGTGGTACCATTTGTAATTGGTTCCCTCCGGCTGTGGCGCACTGCGTGTCACATAAAGGGTGTTGTTACTGGCTCCGATCGTTTTCCAGGTTGTTCCGCCGTCGAAAGAAATTTCCCAGTCGATGGTATAAGGCTTGAAAAAACGAACAATGGCTGAAGCAAAAACGTGTGAGCCGGTCGTAGCCGGATAGTTGAAGGTGTGGACCGTTGACGCTGAAGGGTTGATCGCACAAGCTACTGAAGAGAAATCAATGCCGTCGGAACCAAAACCTCTTACGTTCACCGTTGCTGGAACGGTTGCGCAGTCGATGGTGAAGGATGCCGCTACTGTCGGCGCGTTTCCGCTGGTATAAGCAACCGGATTTTGTGTGGCAGCGCCAGCTATGAATTGAGGGGTGGAATACACTCCTGTGCCGTTATCGTTACGAATGGCATGGTTTCCGGCGCTAAAGGTGACGTTCACCAGATCGACATTTGAATAGCTGAAATCCTGTGCGAAAGAATTGAATGCACAAAGAACAAAAGCAATAAACAGACAGCGTATTGTTTTTAGCATGAGCGTAGTTTTTTGCTAATTTATAACAAATTACATCTCAAAGCAATAAATGTTTTTGCTGCTGATTGTCGGTGGAAATGAGGTTTATTGGGGACGGTAAGCGGTGACTTTCCCTTTTTTCACAAAGGAAAGGTCGATCTCTGAAAGAATGACAAAGCGTTTTCCGTTGGCGTTCTGTTCGGCGATAATCAACTTTGTGCCTTCAACGACGCTGTGCACAATGGCCGTGTGATGCGGCAGTTCTTTCCAGGAGCCATCCGGATATTCGATCTTAACTTTTTCAAATTGAAGAATGTCGCCAGCCTGCAACGGATCTTTTTTTCCAAGTGCTTTTCCGAAAACATAAGGCGGTGTCCAGGTCGCTCCCGCACTGTTCAAAGCTTCTTTCGCCAAGTCCCAGCATTCTCCCTTGCCAACTTTTTTTCCTTTGTTGGCATCGCAATAGGCGACAACTTTTTTCGCAACCGCGTCTGTCTGAGCTTTAGAGTTCAGAAATGAAGACAAGAAGAAAAGGATGAATGTGAAACGGACCATGATCGAAAAGATTAAAGCACGCCAACTTTGATGCGCTTACCAGGTAACAACGAAAATTTCGCGCCAAAATTATTCAGGCGCTTCAGCTCGTCCACCGTGGTTTTGTGCGCTTGCGCGATCTTGTAGAGCGAATCGCCTTTCAGGACGGTGTAGTATTTATATTTTCCCGCTGCGATTACAATTGTTTTGTTGTCGGCACTCGCTGTTGTTTTCTCAATCGGCTTTTTTCCATAAACGTAAATAATGAGTTTTTTTCCGGGTTTCACCGTAGTGGATGAAATGTTGTTCCAGGACTTGATGTCGGCCACGGTACAGCCATAACGTTTCGCGATCGTGCTCAAATGCTCTCCCTTCTTCACGGTGTGGGTCTTCATGGTTTCCTGTGTGGCTAATACTTGTTGGCTGCTCACCAGGTTGATTCCTTTGTTGTAGATGCTGTCTTCATTGGCCACAAAGACGCCCATTTTAGCAGAAGGAAGGGCAAGTGTGTTTATTTCATCCGCAGAAAAGGGGATCACTCTTTTTTTGTAACTCGGATTAAGGTATTGCAGCTCGTCTTCTGGAATGCCGAGAACAGCAGAAATCTGGGAAAAAGAAACCTGCTTCTTAATTACAATGGTGTCGACCTGAAGAAAAGTTTTTTTCGGAATCGCGGTGTAAACATTGTGTTCTGCCGTGTAATTCATAACGTAGTTTACTGCAATGAAAGCGGGAACATACCCTTGTGTTTCTTTCGGTAAAAAGGGGCGGATCTCCCAATAGGTTGTTTTTCCTCCGCTTCTGCGGATGGCCTTGTTGATGTTGCCCGGGCCGCAATTATAGGCCGCAATCACCATTTGCCAATCCCCGAAAAGGCCGTACAGGTATTTAAAATACTCGCAAGCGGCAACCGTTGATTTGTAAGGATCGCATCGTTCGTCTACGTATGAAGTCACTTGAAGTCCGTAAATTTTCCCCGTAGGATACATGAATTGCCAAAGACCCATCGCGCCCGAACGGCTTTTTGCCAAAGGGTTAAGGGCCGACTCACAAATGGCCAGGTATTTTAATTCCAAAGGTAAATTGTACTTGTCGAGCTGCTCTTCGAACATCGGGAAGTAGAATTGCGAAAGCGCCATCATCCTCGCTACCAGCTCTCTCCGGCGGATGGTATACATGTCGATGTAGCCTTTCACTACGGGGTTGTATTGCAATTCAAAGGGGGAGGCGGCATCGAGTTTAGCCAGTCGCGACTCCAGTATCATTTCGTCGTAACGGGGAACAGAATCGTGAGGGAAGTTGTATTTCGGATTTTTCGGATAGGCAATCTTACCATATCCCAGCTCAAATAAATTCAGTTTGTAAAGACTGTCGAGGGCGGCAGCGATGGGGTCGTCGGTCATAGTTTGGGGCTCATATCCAACCAAGGTCTGCGAGCGCAATGTCATTGTGCCAGCAAACAAAAAAAGGAAAGCGCCAACGATGCTGATCGTTCTTTTGTATGAAGAAATAAGTTTTACCACCTTTACAAATATCGTAATGATTGTTCAGAATAACAAGCAAATACAGAATAGTGAAGCGGATTTATCAACCAAAAATTGTTAAAGGAGAGAAAGGAAGAAATTAATATTTACTCATCAGGTAATCCGAAAAAGCAAAAACGTCTTTGTCGCCAAAATTCTTTCCGATCACTTGCACACCAAAGGGAAGCCCGTTGGAATGTTTTCCCAAAGGAAGGGAAATAGCTGGAAGTCCGGTGATATTGGCCTGTACCGTAAATATGTCTTCAAGATACATCGCAATCGGATCTGCACTTTTTTGTCCGAACTCAAAAGCGGTGCCCGGAGTGGTGGGCAAAAGAATGAAATCGTAGTTCTCTAAAATTTCCATCGTTTTGTTTTGCAAAAGCTTGCGGACTTTTTGCCCTTTGGAATAATAAGCATCATAATATCCGGAGCTCAAGACAAAAGTTCCAAGCATGATTCTGCGTTTCACTTCTGCTCCGAATCCTTCGGTGCGCGAACGCTTATAAGTTGATTCCAGATCGGTAGCATTCTTGCTCCGGTAACCGAAATTGATGCCGTCGAAACGTGCGAGGTTGGAAGAGGCTTCGGCTGTTGTCAAAACATAATACGTTGGAACCAGGTAGTCGAGATAAGGAAAATCAACTGCCTCCACGCTGTGTCCTTCCGCTTTTAGTTGTCCAATGATTTCGTTGATGCGGGATTTTATTTCAGGATTCAAGCCTGCGTTCTCCAGGCAATCTTTGATGTAGGCAATTTTCAATTTTGCGGGAATGCTTTTCAGCTCTTTAGAAAAAGCGGGAACCGGCTTGGATGAAGAAGTGCTGTCGTATTCATCTTTTCCTGCCATCACCTCCATAATCAAAGCGGCGTCTTCTACTGTTTTTGTCAGCGGTCCGATCTGATCGAAAGAGGAAGCGTAAGCAATCGCGCCGTAACGCGAAACGCGGCCGTAGCTGGGCTTGAATCCGACCACTCCGCAAAAGGAGGCTGGCTGACGGATGGATCCGCCGGTGTCTGTTCCCAAAGCTGCAATGCACATATTGGCGGCAACGGCTGCTGCAGAACCGCCGGAAGATCCTCCCGGCACGCGTTTGGGATCCAAAGGGTTCAACACGTTTCCGTAAGCGGAATTCTCGTTGGAACTACCCATCGCAAATTCATCGCAGTTGCAGCGTCCAATGATGATCGCATCTTCAGCAAGCAGTCGTTCAACAACCGTAGCGCTGTATAGCGATTCAAATCCTTCGAGTATTTTTGAGGACGCAGAAACTTTGTGACCCTTGTAACACAGGTTGTCTTTTAGAGCGATTACCATGCCTGCAAGCTTTCCTGCGGTTTTGGTTTTGATCTTTTCGTCCACCGACCGGGCTTTTTCCATGGCAGAAGCTTCAAAAACTTCTAAAAAAACATTGAGATTTTTTTGGGCTTCAATGTTTTTAATATAGGAGGCAACCAACGCAACACAGGATGTGCTGCCGGACGCCAGGTCGGAACGGATTTCGGAAAATGAATTGAACTGCTTCACGGATACAAATTACAAATAAAAGACGAATTTATAAATCAAGGTTTTGTTTAAGAAATCAAGGAATAAAAAAACGAACTCACTTATCTCTGGTGCAGAAGCAACGCACAGATATGTAAATTCGTAATGATTGGTTATTTGTAATTAGTCTTTTTTCTCAGAAGAAGCGCTGCTAGCGTCCTCGCCCTTAGATGCGTCCTTGAATTCTTTAACGCCTTTTCCAAGACCTTTCATAAGTTCAGGAATTTTTTTACCACCAAAAAGCAATAAAACAATGATCAGGATGATGATCATTTCTGTTCCGCCCAAACCGAAAATAAGAAATATGCTGTTTAACATGATGTTATGATTTTATAAATGCGGGGCAAAGATACGAAAATTCACAGGAACAAGCAAAAAATCAGGAGATAAAAGTCGCTGTTTGCTCAAGTTTTGCACTATATCCATTCACTTTCACCCAAAAAATGATCCAGCAGATCAGCCAACCAATAGCTGCAAGAATCCCAAGGACAGGGATGATTGAGCAGCAGTTAAGAATGCAATAGGCTAATCCGACTCCGTATGCCGGACGCGGAACATCAAGAGCAATACCCCTTTTGGCGTATTCAGCTTTTAACGAATCCGACACCCGGGCAACGACCACAAAGTGCCAGCCAAGGTTGAACAATGGGATGAAGAGCAGCCAGACGTTAGCTGGAGGCATTTTCTGATTTTCTTTACTAACCTTTTTTAGAGTGTTTTGAAGGGTAATGAGATAGAACACAAAGGCAACAATAAAAAGGGGTGCAAAAAAGAGTACGAGAATTTCGGAGCCGCCAAACATAGGTTGAGATTTAATTTGGTTGCAAGATACGACAAAAGGTGACTAGGTAACGACATAGCTACTTAGTTACTTTTGTATAGCCAGTCTTCGGGATTCAATTTCGTTTGTCCTTTCCAAACCTCAAAGTGCATCACGGTTTTGTTGTCATCGTCATCCAGAAGCACGGAACCGATGTTTTGCTTGGTGCTAACTTTATCGCCCACGGCGACATACACATCTTTTAAATTCGAATAAATGGTTAAAAATTCACCATGACGCAAGAGAACGAATTGTCCTGCACCGGGCATACTCACAACGGCCTTCACTTCTCCTTCAAAAACAGAACGGGCCAAAGCCCCGCTGTTGGTGGTGATGTCCACACCATTGTTGTTCACGTCAATATCTTTCATCAGAGGATGAGGATGTACGCCGAACTTTTCACTGATCACACCTTTTGCAACGGGCCAGGGGAGTTTGCTTTTGTTGCTGGAGAACGAATTGGATAGCTGCTGTGATTCGGGCGTCAACACCAGCTTCTGAGGTTTTGGTTTGTTCTCTTTCGCCGCTTGGGCCTGCGCCTTTTCAAGCTCTTTTTCTATGACACGCTGAATCGCCTGCTGCAATTTCTGAGCATCTTTTTTCTTCTTCTCTAAATCTTTTTTGAGTTTGCTTTCTTGTTGCTGAAGCTCGGAGAACACCTGCTCTTTCTCGGTTTTTTCAGATGTCAGGTTTTTCTTTTCGCTTTCTTCGGATCCCAAAAGCACACGCTGATCTGATTTTTTTGTTTCCAGCTCCTGTACTTTTTCGTTCAGCTCTTTCTTGGTGTTGATGATGCGTCCGGCTTGTTTGTGGCGGTATTCGCTGTATTGCTGCAGATACTTCAAGCGCATATAAGCTTGTTCGAAATCGGAAGCGGCAAAAACAAACATCAACCGGCTGTAAGAATCTTGATTCTTGTAAGCGTAATAGATCATCTTTGCATATTCGGCTTTCAGCTTGGTGAGGTCTTTCTGAAGTCCGCTGATAGAGGCGTTGTTGTCTTTTATTTGCCTGTTCAGCACCGCGATCTCATTGTTGATGGTAGCGATCAACTCTTCCCTTGCGCTGATCTTTTTATTCAGCATAACGAGTTGATTCAAGGAAAGCTTTTTGTTCTTTTTCGTCTCTGCGAGAAGCTGATTGGTATTGTCGATCTCTTTTTGAAGTTGCTTCTTTTTGTTCTCCAGGTCCTTCTTGGTCTGCTTCTGGGCAAACACAGATCCGGCATTCAGCATCGCTAAACAGAAAAGAAAAAGAAAGAAGAACGAATTACTTTTTTTCCTTAATGGTGATTGCCTCATAGTTTTCGGGGATCTTAAAAGGGAACGTTTGTTCTTCGTTTAAAGCAACTTTAGTATATGCAATGTCTATTTTAACGCTCTTTTGTGCTTTTATAGTATAATTCTGCTTCATAGGGAAGAGCTGGGATTCAATTGGCTCATAGCTGCCGTAAAGGGCATCGAAGCTTCTGTCTGGTCCAAACTCGTAGAACAATACTCTGGCGATCTTGAACGTCTCTGGGACCATGTAAATACTCTGAGCGGGCTCTTTCAGTTCTTTGCCTTTTTCCATCACTTTCCGCAATCTTTTTTTGCGGATGGTTCCTAAGGTATACTGACAATTGTCTATTCCGGGTTTGATCTTTTCGTCTTCATCATAAAACTCAACACTGTTTCCAATGAGAACGGATTGTAGCATTTCAAAATCAAGGTCGGTATTTACAATTTTGCTGATGTAGGCAAAGTCCCCAACGAAAAAAGTGTTCTTGATCCTGTTCACCAGTTTCACCGAATCTTTGGTGATCAACACCCGCGCGCCCTCTATGCCTAATTTGGAAATCGACATCCAGATTACACTGTCGCGTTTTATCCTAAGCGTAACGGTGAAGGATGTAGAAGAGCTGTCGATCTCTGCATCTGCAGAAAGTTTTGCATTCAGGCGGTCGAACTTAAATTCACTGGCTTTTAAATTGGAAGAAAGTGTTCGGGCGTTCTTAAAGTCGAGGATGCACCGTCCGTTATTTAAGGTGATCTTTTTTCTGCTTTTGCAGGAGGATAATGTAAGGCCGACGAGACCCGCCAGAACAAACAGTAAAATGCGCCCTGTCTTTAAAAAGAAAAAAAGATCCCTAGCTCTACTCATATAATTTTTTGTCAACTATTTTCTTGTTAAGTAATGTGGAGCTGGCGCCATGTTTTTTTGCATCTGTCCAATACTGAATGGCGCTCTCCATTTCGCCCAGTTGGAAAAGGATGTCGCCATAGTGCTCAAGAAGGGTGCCGTTTGACCGCCCTCCGTTGTCTAGCGCTTTTCCTATCCACACTTTTGCATCGTCATATTTTTTCATCTGGTAAAGAATCCAGCCGTAAGTGTCCTGGTAAGAGCTGGTGTTGGGTTGCAGTGAGTTGCTTTTTTTCGACATGGTTTCCGCCTTTTCCAGATTTTTGTTCCGCAGCGAAAGGAAGTAAGCATAATTGTTTAATACGGAAGCATTGGTTGGATCGTATTCCAGCGACTTGTCATAAGCGGCATCCGATTCCTCGTTCTTTTTTAGTTGGTTCTGGGCATCGCCGATTGTAGCATAAAACTGAGCCAGCAAAAGGTTGTTGTCGAAAACAAATTCTTTTCCTTGTGACATCACAGTGATTACTTCTTCATAGTTTTTTAATTGATAATTTGACACGCCATTGAAAAAATAAGCCCCCGGTTGGTTTGGAAACAATTCCAAAGCTTCCTTGCTTTCTTTTTGCATCGCAGGATAATCACTCAGTTCGGATTCGATGATCAGCAACTGGTTCCACAAAGCATATTTCTCATTGTCCAGCGCTATCGCCTTTCTATATTGTGTTCTGGCCAGTTCGAATTTTTTGTCCCTGTAAAGAAAGTCTCCGTAGACCGCAAAAGCCTTTGCTTCATCGGGGTGTACGGCGACAATGATCTTGCACAATTCATCGGAGTCGGTTTTTAATTCCGGAAAATTTTCCGTGATGTCGTAATACGACAAAAGGATTTTCACTTTTGTATCAATATCCAATTCCTTGCTTCTGAAAGCAATTTTGATTTCCTGAAAGGCCTTGTCGTTCTGTTTTAAATTTCGGTAATAGTCGGCGAGGGAAAGGTGGACGTAAGCATTTGTGGAATCAATGCGGATCAGGTCGTTGTAGGCTTCAAAAGCTTTGTCGCTCAATCCTTTGTCCTGATACAGTTCGCCGAGTATCCCATAATATTTTGCCTCTCTCGGAAAGGTCCGGATGAGCTTCTTTGCTTCGTCCACGGACTTGTCGAAACTGTTGTCGGCCTTGTAGATCTTCAGTTTCTGCATGGAGGCTTCTTCTGTGATCCCGATGGCCTCTTCTATGCGGTTGTATACCTTAACGGCATCGTTCAGCTTGTTAAGGAACAAATAGATGTTAGCGAGTTCGTAATAGAAATCAAAGTTCTTTGGGTTGTCTTTCACCAAACGCTCGTAAACGACAGCCACTTCGGGAAGCATTTTGTTATCCTTTAAGCAGCTGGCGTATTGCAATTGGTACCAAACGTTTTTAGGATCTATGGAAGCCGCTTTTTTGCTGTAGAACAAAGCCTGACTTTTATTGTTTTGAAATGCATAGATGCTGGCTAGTTCGTACATCGTGGGTGCGCTGTTCGGGTCTACTTTCAGGGCTTGTGCGAAAAGTGTTTCGGCCATGTCGTAATTTCCTAAGATGCGTTCTTTGTTGGCATCGAAGAACAAGCGCTTGAACAAAACAATATCCTTATCGTCCAACCCTTTTCGGGCATCTTCGGCCGAGGCTTTTGAAGCATTTGGTTTGTGTGACTTACATGAAAAAGCAAGCAACGCCAGCAACAAAACAAGGAACCTGCTGTAGTGAAGGAGCGGTGAAAAAATGGAGTATCTGTAAGTGATCAATGTCTTGTTTTTATCTGATGGTGCTGTAATCGCCAAGACTGAGGTCACCCGACTTTCCGGAATACTCCGAAAAATTGCCCACCATGGAATTGCTCAAATCAGCGTTCTTAATTTTACTGTTGGTCTGTATGATGCTGTTCTTAACGACCGACTTCTCAATGATGCTGTTGTTTCCGATGGACACATATGGGCCCACTGTGGAATCAATTAATTGGACATTGTCGCCGATGAAGCAGGGCTCAATGATCTTGGAATTGATATTCTTGTGAGAAGAAGAAACAATGCTTGTGTCTTTTATGAACTCCAAAATGCGCTGATTGGTATACACGGTAGCGTCTTTGTTTCCGCAATCCAGCCATTCGGTTACTTTTCCGGGTGAGAATTTGGTCCCTTTTGCTTTCATGTTTTCCAAGGCATTGGTCAGCTGGTATTCGCCTTTTTCCTTGATGTCGTTGTCCAGCAAATACTTCAATTCTCTTTTCAGATAGTCTCCATCATTAAAATAGTAAATTCCAATAATAGCAAGGTCGGAGACAAACTCCTGGGGCTTTTCGACAAAATCGGTAATGACATTGTTGGCATCGATCTTTACCACGCCAAAAGGTTTAGGGTCTTCCACTTTTTGCACCCAGATGATGCCTTCTTTGGAAGAATCCATTTTAAAGTCTGCCTTGAACAAGGTGTCTGCAAAAGCAACCACAACCTTCCCCGTTACGCAGGGTTCGGCGCACATGATGGCGTGCGCGGTTCCAAGCGGAGTGTCCTGATAAAAGATACTACCCTTTGCGCCCAGCTTTTCTGCTACTTGCACCAGATTGTCTTCTGCCTCTTTGCCGAATCGTCCAACTACAAAGGCGATCTCATCCACTTTTTCATCGCACACCTTGATGATGTCCTCTACAATACGCTGCACCATGGGTTTTCCCGCAATTGGAATAAGTGGTTTCGGTGTCGTAAGCGTATGCGGGCGCATTCTTTTGCCCATTCCTGCCATTGGGATAATAATCTTCATAATCGTCTCTTAATATTTAAAGTTTAAAATTTTTTCCATCTGCCCTGGCTACTTCCATCTCCCATCTCCCATCTCCCATCTCCCATCTCCCATCTCCCGACTCCCAACTCCCAACTCCCAAC
>JBKJQG010000138.1:0-20913 GCA_046594925.1 Bacteroidia bacterium | reverse complement strand
TAATATTCGTGTCACGCTGAGCGCAGTAGAAGGGCGCTATCCGTAACTACATGTGAATCACTTCCCCGTAAGCAGCAGCAGCGGCTTCCATGATGGCTTCACTCATTGTAGGATGCGGGTGAACTGTTTTGATGATCTCATGTCCTGTTGTTTCCAGTTTACGGATAGCAACGATCTCAGCGATCATCTCCGTAACGTTCGCACCGATCATGTGAGCGCCTAGTAATTCTCCGTATTTCGCATCGAAAATCAACTTCACAAAACCATCTTTTGCACCTGCAGCACTTGCTTTTCCGCTAGCTGAGAATGGGAATTTTCCGATTTTTATTTCTTTACCGGCCTCTTTTGCTTTTGCTTCTGTCATTCCGACGGAAGCTATTTCCGGCTGACAATAGGTACATCCCGGGATATTGTTGTAATCCAAAGGCTCAGGATGATGTCCTGCAATTTTCTCCACACAGATGATTCCTTCTGCGGAAGCAACGTGTGCCAATGCTTGTCCGCCCACGCAATCACCGATGGCGTAGTAGCCCGGTATGTTTGTTTGGTAATATGGATTGGTGATGATCTTTCCTTTATCTGTTACAATGCCGGTTTCTTCCAATCCCAAATTCTCAATGTTGGCTTGAATGCCGACTGCTGACAAAACGATCTCCGCTTCAATGATCTTCTCTCCGGATTTTGTCTTGATCTTCACTTTGCAATCGCCTCCTTTTGTGTCAACGCTTTCCACGTTGGCTTCTGTCATCACGTCGATGCCCATTTTTTTGAAGGAGCGTTCCAGTTGTTTAGATACTTCCGCATCTTCAACAGGAACAATGCTTGGCATGAATTCCACCAAGGTTACTTTTGTTCCCATGGTTGCATAGAAATAAGCGAACTCACTTCCAATAGCACCTGAACCGACTACCACCATTGTTTTTGGCATTTTCGGCAGCACCAGTGCTTCGCGGTATCCGATGATCTTCTTGCCATCCTGAGGCAGGTTTGGCAATGCACGTGAACGTGCTCCGGTAGCTATGATGATGCTTTTTGCTTCGTAAGTCGTGGTCTTGCCGTCGGCCGTTACGTCTACTTTTTTTCCTGCTTTTATCTTTCCTGTTCCGGTGATCACGTCGATCTTGTTTTTCTTCAGCAGGAATTGTACGCCCTTGCTCATCCCGTCTGCCACGTCGCGACTGCGTTTTACTACCGCTCCGAAATCTGCTTCCCCGCCTTTTACTGTGATTCCATAGTCTGCAGCATGATTCAGGTATTCAAATACCTGTGCGCTTTTCAACAGGGCTTTGGTTGGAATGCATCCCCAGTTCAGGCAGATCCCGCCCAGGTTCTCGCGTTCAACGATGGCTGTTTTTAAACCCAATTGTGATGCTCTGATGGCAGCTACATAACCGCCCGGTCCGCTTCCTACTACTATTAGATCGTAAGTCATACTTCTAAAATTATAAATTTAAATGTCGTGTTGAACTACGAAAGTAACAAAAAAAAATGGTACGGATACCGAATCTTTGCGAATTTACAGATCTGTGTTTTCTGTGAGAATATAGATTCGTATCTTCGTAATAAATATGCATAATTTGGTAGATTTGTTTGGGTACAACAAAAACAATCGCGCTTAGATCTGTAAAATCCTTTTATTCGTTATCCGTACCATGAAGTACATCGTCTCATACACAAAGCCACATTATCATTTTGTTGATATTGAATTCATTACGGATGTCAAGGAAGCCGAAACACTGATTCAGCTTCCAGCCTGGCGTCCGGGCCGTTATGAATTGGGGAATTTTGCAAAAAACGTTCAGAAGTGGAAAGCTTTTGATGAAAAAGGAAATGCACTTCCCTTTGAGAAGGTGAGTAAGGATCGTTGGAAAGTGCAGACCGAGGGACGGAAGCAATTGCACGTCAAATACAATTATTACGCTTTGGATCTGAATGCCGGATCTACATTTCTGGATGTGTCCCAGCTTTACATGAACCCGGTGAATTGCTGTGTCTATGTGCCGGAGAGGATCAATGAACCTTGTGAAATGGAATTGGGTTTGCCGGAGAATTATAAACTCGCTTGTGGTGCTGCTCACAAGAACAACGTGATCTCCTGCAAGGATTTTCACGAGTTGGCAGACTCTCCTTTTATTGCTTCTGCTTCTTTGCAGCACGGACAATTCAGCTGCCGTGGAAAAGAATTTCATATCTGGTTCCAAGGAGAATGCAAGCCCGATTGGGAAAAATTAAAAAAAGACTTTTTCAAGTTCTGCGATCATCAGCTGGAAATGATGCAGCAAGCACCTTTCGAAGCGTATCATTTTTTGTTTCAAATCACGCCGCACAGAACTTATCATGGTGTCGAGCATACAACGTCGACTGTATTGGCACTCGGACCGGGTTACAACCTGATGAAAGGAGATCTTTACGAAGATGTATTAGGAGTCTGCTGTCACGAACTTTTTCATGCCTGGAACATCAAGACCATCCGTCCGATTGAAATGCAGCCTTACGATTATACGAAAGAGAACTATTCGAAATTAGGCTATGTGTGTGAAGGAGTGACCACTTATTACGGAGATTATTTATTGTTGCGCAGCGGAGTGTTCACCGAACAGCAGTATCTGAAAACACTCGATGAGCGCCTGCAAAAACATTTCGACAATGCCGGAAGGTTCAACCTCTCGGTGGCGGATTCCTCTTTTGACACCTGGCTGGATGGGTATGCTCCGGGAATTCCGAACCGCAAGACCAATATTTATGATGAAGGGAATTTGCTGGCTTTGGTAAGCGACATCTTTATCCGTAAAAATTCAGGGAACAAGTATTCCCTCGACGACGTGATGCGTGAGTTGTACACAGAATTTGCAATGAAAGGAAGAGGTTATTCCGATCAGGATTATAAAATGATCATCGAAAAATTTGCAGGACTCTCGTTCGATACCATTTTTAACAACTACTTCAACGGCATAGAAGATTATGAACCTCTGCTGAAAGAAGCAATGGATTACATAGGACAGGAGCTCACAAAAGAACCGGCTGCCAAGTTCAATGAGCAAGCCCTAGGAATGAAAGTAAATGAAGTGGCAGGCTTTTGTAAAGTAACGGCTGTCTATCCCGATTCTCCTGCAGATCTTGCAGGCATTGCCCTGCACGATGATTTGGTTTCGATCAACGGGATGCAAGTGAAGCCGGATGCCAGCGGAACGAATTTTACAGAGTGGTGCAGTTATTTCGGAAATGTTCCGCTCAAGATTACTTTTGCTTCTGGAGGAATTGTCAGAACCGCTGAACTCATTCCACAGCCTAAAGCGTTTTATAAGATCGTAAAAATGCGGAAACAGGAAAAGGCGAACGAGGAGCAAAAGAAGAATTACGAAGTCTGGAGTGGAATTAAATTTTAGAAAGAATGGAAGAAGAACAAGATGATCATTCTCAAGAGCAAGGGACACGGCCAAGGTCCTTGTCATTCTTGTGCATCATGACCTTCATTTTTACTGGTTTAGGAGCACTCTCAGCCATTATCACCCCGCTCAGTGAAGCATCGCTTAAAGAATACATGGCAGCCTCACCGGATTATGATAAAGAAGCCCTGGAGCAAATCATTAAGGTGACCGAGGCTGGCTGGCCCTACTTTCTTACGACCCTATTGTTCACGCTCGGATCAATGGCCGGCTGCATACTGATGTGGAAGCTAAAAAAGATAGGTTTTCATTTTTACGCCTTTTCTAACCTGGCCATTATGTTCGTCCCTGCTTTGTTCCTAGATATGGCCGTTAGCTGGTACGCCATTTTTTTTACGCTTGCTTTCATCTCTTTTTACGCTTTTCACCTGAAATTCATGAAATAAGTTCTCTCTTTGTCTTGTTTTAAATAAACTGTCAAATTATTTGATAATCAGGATGAAACACAATTTTTTTTCGACTTTTTTTGACCCATTAACTAATAACTTGTTAATAACATATTGAACTGCACTTTCCGACGAACGCCCTTTTTTTGTTTATTAGCTTAAGAATTTCAACAACAAACAAACAATTAAAACTAAAAACTAAAAAACTATGGAACAAACAAACAATGGCGGTGAAACCGCAAAAAGACCGGTATTTTTAACAGTATTGTGTATCTTGTCATTTATTGCAGCAGGTTTCGCAATCCTTGGATACATTGCAGTTATTGGCCTAATGGGTGCAGCTTCTGCTGTTTCTTCCGGGATGGAAGGCATGTCATCTGAAATGAGTGCAGAAATGAACGAAGCTATGTCTTCAGCAATGGCAGCTACTCCAGGAGTAGGTTTAACTTGGGCTTACATCATCGTTGGTTTCCTTACTACTATTGTTTCTCTTTTAGGAGTTATCAAAATGTGGAAAATGAACAAAAGCGGTTTCATGTTGTACGTTGGTGCTACTGTAGTTGCTTTGATCATGGGAATCGTTTATTCCGGATTCGGAGCTTCAATCGTAGGTATCGTTATCTCTGCTGCATTCATCGTAATGTACGGATTGAACATGAAGCACTTGAAATAGTCAATCATACAATCTTTAATAAAAATACTCCCGCATTAACGGGAGTATTTTTATTTTTAAGACATTTGTGGCGAGGTTAGCTCACCATTTGGGGTGAAAACAGAGCGATCATTCAAATTAAAAAAACAACAGAAGATGGAACAGGAAATTCAAAATGAAATGGTGCCGGCAAAGTTGCCAACATTCTTAAAAGTGCTTTGTATTTTAACATTCATAGCAGTGGGCTTGGGCTTGGTTGGCGGACTTTATAACCTCGTAAAAGCACCATACGCATTGGAGGAATACGAAACCCAGATGGAAGTCATTGGTGACAAGATTCCTGAGGGAGGTTTTTTAGGATCCATGATGGAAATGGGGCATCAGACTGCTATGAATGCTCTCCCATTGGCCTGTACTGCAATCGGAGCTAATCTTTTCTGTCTCTTCGGAGCATTGATGATGTGGAAACAACGTAAAGTGGGGTTCTATGCTTATGTATGCGGACAAGTCCTGGGGATTGCAATTCCCGGAATCCTGATGGGGTTTGGAGTAATGATGATCATTGGTTCCCTCTTTCCAATTGCATTCATCATCATGTATGCGGCCAACTTAAAACACATGTCGTAAAAAGGCGAAAGAGATTAAATAAAAAAGAATAAGTAAAATGGGGAAATCAGGCATGACCTGATTTCCCCATTTATTATTTTTTAAAAGCAATTGAATTACCTTTTCCTTCCTCTTTATTTCATGCAAGTAACACTGATCTCCACATTTACGTTCAAAGGTAATTTGGAAACTTGTACAGTCTCCCTCGCCGGGTATTCTCCCGAAAAATAAGAACCGTAAACTTCATTCACCGAAGCGAAATCATTCATGTCCGTCAGGAAAATGGTGGTCTTTACAATGTTTGTAAAGTCCATTCCCGCATCGGTCAGAATTCCTTTCACATTTTCCATTACCTGTTTTGTTTCTGTCTTGACGTCTGCCAGCATCAGATCTCCCGTTACCGGATGTTTTCCTACTTGTCCGCTCACGAACAACATGTTTCCGAATTGTACAGCGTGGCTGTATGGCCCAATCGGCGCCGGTGCATTTTTAGAAGTAATTACTTTTTTCATAAGATTTTTTTATTTTCTATTTAACCTTTTAACTTTTCCTTTTTTATTTAACCTTTTAACTTTCCTATTTAACTCTTTTTTCTTCTTTTTTTGTTCCCCTTTTTGACTTTTGACTTTTTTCTTTGTCTTTCGTATTTAACCTTCTGACTTTCCTATTTAACCCTTTTTTCTTCTTTTTTTGTTCCCCTTTTTGACTTTTGACTTTTTTCTTTGTCTTTCGTATTTACCCTTTTGACTTTCCTATTTAATCCTTTTTTCTTCTTTTTTTGTTCCCTTTTTTGACTTTTGACTTTCTTTTCTTTTGACTTTACTGATAATCCTGCCAACCGCGTCGTCTGCTTAATTTCAGGTCTTTCAAGATAGAAGATTTAACATTAATATCGACTGAGAAACTCTGACGGAATCCGAAAGGCACCCAGTTGAAACGCATTTCCCAGCAGTGCAGATCTCTGTATACATTCACAGATGTCAAAGTCATTTCCTTGCGCGTAAAATCATAACCGGAACTCAGACTGATCTTCCACTTCTCGGTCAGGCTCAAGTCGCCGTTAAAGGTCACTGTCTGCGTAATGTTTTCTGTCAGCCCGGGTTTGCTGTAATTGAGATTGTAATACACATTCAGGTTCCAAGGCACATTAAAATCGACATACGCATCGCGGTGGGAGTTGATGTAGTCCAACTCATCCTGCGTACCCATCGCACTTGTCTTTGCTTTATTGCTGTTCCCATCTTTGCTCCGAAGATTGGTTCCCAGTGAAACATTTGAGCTGGTAATCCTTCCGATCTTGTTGTTCTTGTATTCGAATTCTTCTATCCGGTTTCCTATGGAATCGATCTGGTAAGGATCCAGTTGGGCGCTGGCGTTAATATCCAGGGCATTGAATAAACGGGTTCTTCCGTTTACATTGATGGCCGACCAATTGAAATTCTCAGCGGCAACGTTGTAAGAGACTCCAATGTTGAAACTCTCGAGCAGAGTGATCTTCTTGTCCACATTCCCTGAATCGGTTTTTTCCCGGATCTTTCCTTCGAGCGAATTGTTCAGGCTGAAACCAACCAGTCCCGACTTACCTGCCTGCGGTGAACCGTAGATGCCGTTTTGAAAGACCGAATAACGTTGCTCTGTTCCCGCCGCATCCGTCTGCACACTCTTGTAATAGCCATAACCGCTTCCGCTGAAATCGGGGCGGTAACTGGTGCTGAAGGTCGGTGTGGCCACGTGGCGAATCTGCTTCAATCGTTTTCCTTTGAAAAAATAATCTCCATACAATCGGGTACTCAATCCCGACGAAAGGCTGAAGTCATTTGCCATCTTGGCTCCGACAATGGTGTCGGTGAAAACAAAATTCACATTCGGATCATAATGTTTCTCTATGGTTTCAAAATAGATGTTGCTGGCCGTGTTGATGGTAGGAGTGAATGTAAAATATTTCAACACGTTAAAAGAAGTACTGATTGGCATGGTGAATCGTACCCCGTTTCTCATCTGATGCAAGGTGCGGTCGGTGAATAAAAGTGTATCATATGTGTTGATGTCGTTGCGTGCATTGGCCGTGGCGCTCAATCCGATCTTGTCGTACCACTTGTTGCCCACGCTTTTTTTGCTTTTGAACGGATAGATCCTGTTCATGTTCAGGGCAAGTTCGGGAAGACTGATGTCGACTTTTTTCGTGATCGTGTTCTGACTGTGCCTGGCGTTGGCGGAAAAATTAAAAGGAGTTCCGGAAAAAGATTTGGAATAGGAGATGTTCGACTGGAAAGTATTCGATAAATAATCGCCTTCCACGTTTCCATTGTATTTATTGTAAGAGCTGCTTCCTGCATTCACGTTGGCAGAGAAGCGACTGTTTGGACGAGATTTTGGATCTTGCTGATGGTTCCAGCGGACAAAAAAATCGTTGCGGCTAGTGGAATTGGGAAGTTCAATATCGCCTTCAATGAAACGGGAATAATTTAAACTCAACGCTCCGTTGTATTTGTAGCGATTACGATAGCTGCTTGCCGCTTTTGCTCCGTAACTTCCGTTGGAATACACGTCGCCTCTCAAGGCCAAATCTACATATTCATTCATCCCGAAATAAAATCCTCCGTCCTTTAAAAAAAAACCGAGATTGGCAGACTCTCCGTAGGTCGGCATCAGAATCCCGGATGCCCGTCCTTTCTTGTTAGGAAAATAACCGAATGGAATGGCCAGCGGAGTAGGGATGTCGGCCAGGTGAAGAACAGCTGGTCCTGTAACGATCTTGTCGTCAGGAATGATCTTGATCTTTTTTGCTCCGATGTAATAATGCGGATGTTCCAGATCGCAGGTGGTGTATTTTCCGTGACCGACGTAATAGACATTGTTGGTGTCTTTCTTGATATCTCGCCCGTGAATGTAGCCTTCGCCCTGCTGGGTAATCACATCCACGATCTTTCCTTTTTTTGTATTGAAGTTGTATTTGATCACCTGAGCAACCAGTTTCTCTTCGCCCTGCTCAAAGACCGGCCGCTGGACATCTTTTCCTGCACTGTCTTTCATCGTTGTTGCATACACCATGTTGTTCTTGAAGTCGATCTCTATGTAACCGGCTTTTAGATTCAATCCGTCGTAAAGGACTACCGCATTGTTATAGAGGTACGCTTTTTGATTGGCTCTGTCGATCGACATCGAATCGGTAGCGCTGTATACGACTTTCTCTTTGAGAAAAGGCTTGCTGTCTAAGGATTTTTTTACTGTGTCGACGATTTTGGGCAGCGTATCAGTCGGAAGCACTCGCATCGAATGACCTTTGCTTGCTGCAGTTATTAACAAGCAAACGAGGATAAGTATTGATTTTGGCGAAGTGATACGCAATTTTAACTAGTAATTTTGGTTTTAATACAATTGATACGCTTCAAAACTAAGTAAAAAAATAAACAGTTAGCATACGACAATAGCCGTTTGCCAACATTGGATTGTTGTTAATTACACTCAATTTAAAGACTTGAAAAAAATACCTTTTGCGGCACTTCTCTTTCTGACCTGTTTTTTGGTGAGCTCGTTCTCTTCAAAATTCAAGCCAATTTTTGCCATCAAGACCATTGTCATTGATGCCGGCCACGGAGGGAAAGACCCCGGTTGTCACGGTGTCAAATACAAGGAAAAGGACATAGCTCTTGCCGTAGCCCTAAAGTTCGGGAAATACATCGAGGACAATATGAAGGATGTTAAGGTGGTCTATACCCGTAAAACCGATGTTTTTCCGTCTCTCATGGAAAGGGCCAACATCGCCAACAAGGCAAAAGCCGACCTCTTCATCAGCATTCATTGTAATTCCGCTTGTTACCGGGACAAAAAGCTAAAAAAGGACATTTGCAACAACGATGCCCACGGTGCAGAAACCTATGTGATGGGAATCAAAAATGAAAAAGGCAAGATGGACGTTTCACAGAGAGAGAACTCAGCCATTTTATTGGAGGACGATTATGTGAAAAAGTACGAAGGGTTTGATCCGAATTCAGATGAATCCTATATCATCATGAGCATGTTCAACGACAGTTATGTGGATCAGAGCCTAAACTTCGCTTCAAAAGTGCAAAAACAATATGGCGAAAAAGTCGGCCGAAAGGACAAAGGAGTAAAACGTGCCAGTTTGCTCGTGTTGTGGAAATCATACATGCCGAGTGTGTTGACGGAGATAGGTTTTTTAACCAACCCTGCGGAAGAGCAGTTTCTAGGATCCGCAAAAGGTCAGGATTATTTGGCTTCAGGTTTATTCAGGGCTTTCCGTGAGTATAAAGACGAGATAGAAGGGGTGACTAAAAAATACGATGATGCTTTTGAAAAGCAGGAGAAATACAGAATGACACCCGAAGATTCGATTGAGGTCAAAGAACTCAGCAAGAGCCTGACACCGGTAGTGAAGGATTCGGCGGATACATTGAAAGAGGATGAAGAAGAAGTTGTAAAAAAGGACAATTCCGAGACTCCAAAAAGTACTTCTGATTCTCCGATAGTCTACAAGGTCCAAATCACGTCTTCTGATAAACAGATCCCGCTGACTTCAGAAAAATTCGCCGGGGTAGAAAAACCGGGTGAATATGTGGACAAAGGGATCTATAAATATACCTCAGGCGAGTGCAAAAATCAGTCGGATGCCTCGAAATTACAAGCATTATTAAGAAAAAACGGCTTCAAGGATGCTTTTGTCATCGCTATGCAGGATGGGAAAAGAATTCCGCTTAAATAATCCCAAAATTCATTAAATTTGCAGCATAACGTTTTAAAGTGAAGATATCTAAAGAAGTAAAAGTCGGAATTGTCACCACCCTTGCCATCGGATGTTTTATCTATGGTTTCAATTTTCTGAAGGGAAGAAATCTTTTCTCTTCACAACGTAAATTCTACGCTGTTTATAGCAATATTGACGGACTCGTAGAAGCCAATCCTTTAATGATTAACGGATTCAAGGTAGGTTCCGTCGGGAAGATCACTTTGGCGAACGATACGACTGGAAACATCATTGTTATGCTATTGCTGGATAACGACGTAAAAGTACCTCGGAATACTATCGCAAAAGTTATAAGTTCCGACATCCTGGGTTCTAAGGCTGTTGAGCTTCGCATGGGCACGGGCATACTTTATGCAGAAAGTGGTGATACGCTTGTATCTGCAAAGGAAGATAACCTCGGCGAAAGCGTAAATAAAATAGTAGCCCCACTTCAGAAAAAGGCCTCGGATCTTCTTTCCTCCATTGATTCTGTGATGGTAGTGGTGCAACAGGTTTTTGATGAAAATACTAGAGCAAATCTGTCAAAAAGTTTCGAGAGCATCAAATTGGCTATTACTTCACTTGAAACAACCTCCTACAGGCTTGATACAATGGTTCAGAGTGAGAAAATCAAGATCTCCAGCATCCTTAGCAAGGTGAATACGCTGGCTACCACTTTGGCTAATAACAGCGATAAACTGGGTAACGTGATCAATAACTTTTCCAATATCAGCGATTCGATCGCCAAATCAAACTTAACATCGGTCATCAACAATGCCGATGTTGCTTTGGGCCAGGCTTCGTCCATCATGACTAAAATCAACAGCGGTCAGGGAACAATGGGGATGCTCATTAACAACGATAGCTTGTATCGCAAACTTGACAAGTCCTCTGAGGATCTCGACAAACTTTTAAATGATCTGCGGATCAACCCCGAACGCTATGTCCGTGTTTCTGTATTCGGCAGGCGCGACAGGAACAAACCGAAGAGTTAGAAAAGGAAATGTCATGCTGTGCCACGACACGGCATCTCCTCTGTGAAGGAGTAATTCCAAATTAATGGATTCCTTGTCGTAGCAAGGATTGATTTTCAGATATGGTTCCAAGTATTATTTTCATTCTATTATTCCTCGGGGGCGCAGTTTTTTTTACAATTAATTCGCGTAAAGTAAGACGTAATATTTTATTGGGAAAGAACATCAGCCGAACAGATAGATTTTCTGAGCGGTTGAAGATCATGACGCTCGTCGCATTGGGACAAAAGAAAATGTTCGCGCGCCCGATTCCTGCTTTGCTGCACTTATTCCTATACGCAGCTTTCGTGATCACCCAGATAGAACTAATCGAGATCGTTCTGGATGGCTCCACAGGAAGTCATCGGCTTTTTCGTCCTTCCCTTGGCGGCTTCTATACTTTCATGGTCAGCTTCATAGAGATCCTGTCGGTTCTGGCTTTTATCGGAACAATCGCTTTCTTATCGAGACGAAACCTCTTAAAGGTACCACGCCTCGTCAAGAACGAATTGAACGGTTGGCCGAAACTCGACGCTAATTTTATTTTGCTTGGGGAATTGACATTGATCTGTTTCATCTTCATGATGAACGGAGCGGATGAGGTGTTGTATTCAAGAGGCTTATCCCATGCACAGAATTTAGGCGATGGTTCTCTCGGATTGTCCATAAGCAGTTATATAGGTCCAGTCTTGTTCGGCGGATTGTCGGATCATTCGCTTCACATTGTAGAACGCTTAGGATGGTGGGGACATATCGTAATGGTGCTAGGTTTTTTGAATTACCTTCCGTATTCCAAACATTTTCATATTCTTTTAGCATTTCCGAACGTATTTTATTCCAACCTGGAACCGAAAGGAAAATTCAGCAACATGGAATCTGTAACCAATGAAGTGAAAGCGATCTTTGATCCCTCTTTCGTTCCACCGGTTGCCGATCCGAATGCCGTGGTGCGTTTCGGTGCGAAGGAAGTGACCGATCTTTCCTGGAAACAATTGTTGGATGCATATACCTGCACCGAGTGCGGAAGATGTACTTCAGCTTGTCCGGCCAACATCACCGGAAAATTATTGTCGCCGCGTAAGATCATGATGGATACGCGTGATCGTCTGGAAGAAGTTGGAAAGAATATGGATACGAACAAAGGTGTATTCTTGGACGATGGAAAATCCTTGTTGGGAGATTACATCACTCCCGAGGAATTGTGGGCTTGTACGTCTTGCAATGCTTGTGTTCAGGAATGTCCTGTGAACATTGATCCTTTGAGCATCATCATCGATATGAGAAGATACCTTGTGATGGAACAAAGTGCGGCGCCTGCCGAATTGAATGGTATGTTCACCAACATAGAAAATAACGGTGCACCATGGCAATTCAGCCCGTCAGATAGATTAAACTGGAAAAACGAATAGGTACGGATAGCGTCCGTCGCCTACCTGCCTACCGGCAGGCGCTCGGATGACGACGAATATTGTGAATCTGTGTGTTAGAAAAAATCATTGATAATTGAATTTATGGAACTAATAAATAAAGAGGAGAACGGAAAATTGATCAGTCCGGTGTTGCCTGCAAATGTTAAGAACTACCTGATCGACATTGACGGAACAGTATGTGATGATATTCCGAATGAACAGCCGGAGCGGATGGCAACTGCAGCGCTCTATCCGGAAGCTCTTGTGACTTTGAACAAGTGGTATGACGAAGGGCACATCATTACTTTTTTTACATCAAGAACAGAAGCACACCGCGAAGTGACCGAAAAATGGCTGGCCGACAACGGCTTTAAATACCAAGGTTTACTGATGGGAAAACCAAGAGGTGGAAATTATCATTGGATCGACAACCACATGGTGAGAGCGACAAGATATGAAGGAAGATTTACCGATCTGATACAAAAAGAAGTTACGATAGAAGTATTTGATAAATAGCTACCGGTAGGCAGGCAGATAAATTACCAAGCAATGAGCGAAAAACAACCTTTAAATGTACCAACCATGGCCGATTGTTTGGCTAAAGGAGAATCTCCCGAGATTTTGTTCTGGGTGGGTTGTGCTGGCAGCTTTGACGACCGTGCAAAAAAGATCACCAAAGCCATCGTGAAGATTCTGAATCATGCGAACGTGAAGTTTGCTGTATTGGGAACCGAAGAAAGCTGTTCGGGAGAACCGGCAAAACGTGCAGGAAATGAATTCCTTTTCCAAATGCAAGCAATGAATAACATCACGGTGATGAACGGATATGAAGTTAAAAAGATCGTGACCGGATGCCCGCACTGTTTTAATACCATTAAGAACGAATACCCGGCCCTGGGCGGAAATTATCAAGTGATGCACCACACGCAGTTGCTGGAGGAATTATTGAGCAGTGGAAGGATAAAAATCGAAGGCGGAAGTTTCAAAGGGAAAAAAATAACCTTCCACGATCCTTGTTACCTCGGTCGTGGGAATGACGTTTACGAAGCCCCCCGCTCAGTTATAATCAACCTCGATGCTGAACTGATGGAGATGAAACGTTCCCGCGCAAATGGTTTGTGCTGTGGGGCAGGAGGGGCGCAAATGTTTAAGGAAGCAGAGAAAGGAAACAAGGAAGTGAACATCGAACGCAGCGAAGAAGCCTTGGCGCTGAATCCGGATGTGATTGCAGTGGGTTGTCCGTTTTGCAATACCATGATGACTGATGGAGTGAAAAATTTCAATAAAGAGAATACTGTTAAAGTAATGGATGTGGCCGAATTGATTGCCCAAGCCAAAGACCTATAGATACGAATAACGTCCTTCGACTACGTTGAGGGTGACGCGGATATTACAAATCTGGGTTTTAAAATGTAACTCATGCCGTCACCCTGAGCGGAGTAGAAGGGCAAGAGCGATAGCCTTCTCGATGCGGTAGAAAAAGAGTAAAATTTAGCGCGATTAAATTTCATGACCAGACTAAAAGACATGCCTTCCGATGCCCGTTTATGGGTTTATCAAAGCAACAGGATCCTTTCTGATGCTGAGGTGAAAGCCATTGAAGAGGAAGGGATAAGATTTATTTCGGGTTGGGCTGCTCACGGAGCAAGTTTAAAAGCAAGTTTTGACGTATTGCATAACTTATTTGTGGTGATCGCGGTGGATGAGCAGCAAGCCATGGCCAGCGGTTGCAGCGTCGATAAATCTGTGCATTTTGTAAAGGAGTTAGAAGAAAAATTGAATCTCAATCTGGTGGACCGCATGCAAGTGGCTTACCGCAGTGATAATGAAATAAAGGTTTGTAAATTATCCGATTTCGAAATACTAGCGGCACAGGGTCTTGTTAATAGATCTACTGTTGTGTTCAACAATATGGTGACCAGCAAATCCGCTTTCGATAACGCTTGGGAGGTCCCGCTTAAAGACAGCTGGCAAAGCCGCGTACTGGTTTAGTCCTTGGAATTGGAGCTGTCTTCTGATTTTTTCCACCCTTCACTGTTCGCATACCCGCTCAATAATTTTTCCACGTGAATCAATTCTTCAGGAGCACCGCTTCTGGATCTTATCTTTTTTGTCTGTCCTTTGTTTGTATAGGTCGTGATCTTCACCGGAAAATCGGTTATCATGCCCATGTATTCGTCGTTCAGTGAAGTGAATTTGGCGGTTTCAAATGCTGTTACCAATTCGTCCAGCTCTTTCGATGAAATGGCTTTGGTATATGTACCAAGCTTCTCTGTATGTTGGTCTCCAACAAAGGTCGCGGTCTTCGTTTCTCCGTTAATCGTCATGGTATAGATCGGACAGCGGCCGAAGCACGCAGTCGTCTGAAAAATGATTTGCACTTTGCTGTTATCTGTCGCCGGGCTTTCGCAGGCTTTTTTTGCATTGTTGCAGGGAGCAACCAGCAAAAGAAAAAAGGAATACATTAATAGTTTCATTTCTAAAATGTTTTAAGGTTAGTTACCAGATAAAAATTTCTTTCTGGGAAAGCGGACGATCCGTTTTTCGCCAGTTAAAGTCTTTTAATTTCAATTCATTCAGTTTCACCTGATCGAGGGGAAACAAAGTTGCGTCGGGCTTGGTGATGAAGGTGATTTTATCGACTTTGCTGTCCTTCAAGTATACGTTCAGGTCACTACAATCGGCTCTGTTTACAGCTTTTAGTTCTTCTTTTTCCTTGATGAAATAAAGTGTTTGTCCGTTACCTTCTACATGTACCAAGTAAATTTTGTTCTTCTGAAAATAGCCATTCATCGTTTTTCCGCGGATCTGGTTGTAACGGAGGCTGTCTTCCTGTGAGACAATGAAGGCTGATCCTTTCAATTCGATGGAGCGGATGGACTTGCTACCGGTCATCACTTTGATGCTGTCAGAAGTCAGCTGGTTCTCATCCGACCAAAGAACGGGCTGGCCGAACATGCGCATGGTCGAATCTTTGGTGCTGTAATACAAGGAGTCACATTTTCCCTGAAGATCGTTCTTGAAAAATTTTACTTTGTGATAAGCAAAAAGCTGCTGGTTCTCCGTCCGCAAATTCTCATAGACGATAGTGGTATCCGTTCCCACGATCTTCATTTCTTTGATCTTGCGTTTCGGAGGCAGGGAGGATTTGTCTTTGACGGTATAGCTTTTAGAATCCTTCTTAATGTTGGAACCAACTGCTTTTAAAGTGTCGGCATGTAGAAAGAGTGTGTCTTTTTCATAGATCTGAGTGAGTAATGCATCGCCGGTGACAATCGACAAGTCCCTTAGTTCATAATGAACGGCATAAGCTCCTTTGATGTCGATGTTCTGAGTGGTGTCAATGATCTGCACATTTTTGATCGCTCTTCCGATTCCCTTCTTCCTGTCGTAATAGAGACTGTCGCCATACATTTTTTGTTCTTTGGTAAGGATGTATGAATTCTTACTGAAACGCGACTGGTCGTTATAAGTATCGTAGAACCCGTCTTCTGCATAGATCATGTTGTCCTTGCTTTTGATGGTCGTGGGTCCGAGGAAATAGGTGATCTTTGAGGAGGTATTGTAGCGCATCGTGTCGCAGTTGATCACAAATTGCGGGTTGGTTAGAACGACATTTTTTTTAAAAGTAAGATCATTGCTCTTAGCGAAAAAATATCCTGTATTGCTGGTGAGTGTGTTTTCTTTGTTGATGATCTTTGCCGGTGTCACGTAATATCCAACGCTGGTTGACACATCGTAATTGAGTTCATCGGTAGTCAGCTGCATGTCGCCTTTGTTTACCACCACATTTTTTGTGATGATTGCTTTTTTTGTGTTTCCGTTATACTTCAACAACTCGCCATAAAGATGAATGCTGTCGCCCTGCTGAATGTGAATGTGACCGAAGGCATCCAGAGAGTTATCTTTGTAAAGATAGGCACTGTCGCAGAACATCAGGGTGTTGTCCTGTCGGAATCGCACGTCGCCGATCAGTCTTTGTGCTCCATTGCCAAGCCCTTTGTCGAACTGCAAAGATCCAGCATGTTCGATCTGTATTTTTTTGCCGTCTGCTTTTTTTTCAGTCTGTGAATAAGAGAGAAGTGGGATGAAAAAGAGGAAATAAAAAACAGGAAATAAAAACGATCTTATTTTTTTATTGATCTTGTTTTTATTTCCTGTATGGGTCATTGTTCCGGTATAATAAGGTGTTGCGGTAAGGCCCGCCAGAACGAACAAATTCGTTCATTCGGACAAGGCAATTACTATACCAATTCTTTTGAACGTAAAAGTGTTTGGGTACGGTCTGGCCCTACTGAAACAATGGAAATGGGAACACCCACTTCTTTTTCAATGAAGGCAATATAATCGTTGAGTGCTGCCGGCATCTGATCCGGGCTGCTCAAACCTGTCAGATCCTGATTCCATCCTTTGAGAGGAGTGTATACCGGGGAAAGCAATTCAGGTGAACAATCGTAGGGCAGGTAATCAATTTTTTTGCCCTGGTAGTTGTAGTGTGTACAAACTTGTATCGTTTCGAATCCGCTGAGGATGTCGGCCTTCATCATCATCAATTCGGTAACGCCATTTATCATGATTGCATATTTCAAGGCGGGAAGATCGAGCCAGCCGGTTCTTCTCGGGCGTCCGGTTACGGAACCGAATTCACGTCCGTTGTTACGGATCTTATCTCCGGTCTCATCGTGCAATTCGGTTGGGAAGGGCCCGCTGCCCACGCGTGTGCAATATGCTTTGAAAATTCCGAAAACTTTTCCGATGCGGTTGGGCGCAATGCCAAGTCCTGTACAGGCTCCTGCGCAAATGGTGTTCGAAGAAGTCACAAATGGATAGGAACCGAAATCAATGTCCAGCAGGGAGCCTTGTGCGCCTTCTGCCAAGATGGCTTTGTTATTCTTGTAAGCGTCATTGATATAATGTTCGCTTTCGATCTGCTGAAAGTCCTTTAATTTTTCAATTGCTGCAAACCACTCTGGTTCCATAGCCGGCAGGTCATAAACAAAATTCAAATGGCTCAGGATCTGTTTGTGTTTTTCAACCAGCGCATTGTATTTATCCTTGAAATTTGGAAGGGAAATGTCGCCAATGCGAATCCCGTTCCTTCCGGTTTTGTCCATATATGTTGGTCCGATCCCCTTCAAGGTTGAACCGATCTTTTCTTTTCCTTTTGCTGCTTCGGAAGCCGCATCCAATAGGCGATGTGAAGGCAGAATCAGATGTGCTTTTGTTGAAAGCAATAATTTTGATTTGATGTCCACACCCATTTTAATGAGTACATCGATCTCCGACATCAGGACTACCGGATCGATCACCACTCCGTTTCCGATGATGTTGATCGCTTTCTCATGAAATATCCCTGAAGGAATGGTTCTTAAAACGTGCTTGATCCCGTTGAACTCGAGTGTATGTCCCGCATTCGGTCCTCCTTGGAAGCGACCGATGATATCGTATTTCGGGGTTAAAACATCAACAATCTTTCCTTTGCCTTCGTCTCCCCATTGAAGACCTAATAATACATCTACTTTCATTTTACGAATTACGAATTTTTACCCCGAAGGGGCTCCTCTGGAGCTAATTTACAAATTTGTGTTTTCAAAAAACAATGTTGCATTTTTTGCTTATTGTTTACTTGCCTGTTGTGTTGTACTTACTTATTGAGGATCTTTATCCCTCGTTTCTCATCTTCACAAACATTAAAAACGCTGTTTAGTTTTGTGATGACCAGAAGTTCGGTAATCTTTTTATTTACATTGCAGATGGCAACATCTCCGCCGGCCTTGCGGGCTTTTGTCAGGATGTTGATGATCACATTCAGGCCGCTGCTGTTCAGATATTTCAGATCGGAAAGATTGAGAAGGATCTTGTTCTCATTTTTTGTAATGTCGGCTTCAATTTCTTCTAATAAAGAAGTAGCCTGACCGCGGTCGATCAGTTCCCCGAAAAAAAGGTAAACGCTGATGTCGCCTTGTTTGCTTGATTTGTAATCGAATATCATGCTTTTGATTTTTTTTCTTTTGTTTTTTTATGCTCGCAGCTGCCTGTTCTTGAAAGCTTGTTGCACTTTCCGTAGAAATTGAGTGAGTGATGGTTGATGCTAAATTGAAGAACATCTTCAGCCATTTTCTGGATTTGCTGTATGCGCGGATCACAGAACTCCAGTACTTTTTCACAATCCTGACAGATCAAATGGTCGTGCTGCTTGAACTCATGCGATTTTTCAAATTGTGCGAGGTTCTTTCCGAACTGATGCTTGGTGACCAAACTGCAGTTCAAAAGCAATTCAATGGTATTGTATAAAGTAGCGCGGCTCACACGGTACTTTTTATTCTTCATGTGAATGTACAAGGATTCAATGTCGAAATGCCCACCGTGCGAATAGATCTCGCTCAGAATGGTAAAACGCTCCGGTGTTTTCCGGTGGCCGTGGCTTTCGAGGTACTCAGAAAAGATTTGTTTTACGGTTTCTTTCGTATCAGTGGCTGACATTGCTTTTTTTAATAGAGGTATAAAATTACGAAAATAATCGGTTTGCTTTCCGAAAGATATTCACAAAAATATGGCGATTAAAAGCCTATAAATGAGGTGATTGAACGGTGGTGGAGGCTGATTAGTTGTTGCTGTCGATGCGGGTTACGGTCAGAACGCCGTTCACTTTTTTCAACTTTTTCATCAATTCCGTCAAATGGTTCGTATCATGCACGAATACCATTACGGTTCCGTCAAATGTTCCGTCATTGGTATCAAAACTGATGGAACGCATGTTTACGTTGAGCTCGTTGGAAATGATCTTGGTGATGTTGTTGACCAGACCAACTTCATCGATGCCGGTGATTTTGATGCCCGACAAGAAAGAAATCAGTTCCTGGCTGGTCCATTTCGCCTTTACCACGCGGTATGCGTAATTGGATAAAAGTTGCACGGCATTAGGACAATTCACCCGGTGAATCTTGATGCCTTCATTGATGGTAATGAATCCGAAAACATCATCACCGGGAATGGGCGTACAGCAAGGTGAAAGTTTGTAATCAATCTTGTTCAGGTTTTCTCCGATCACCAGCAAGTCGGATTTGCCACGCGCTGCAGTCACCATCTGTTCCAGCGATTGCGAGGCATCTGCTTTTTTGATGCTTCCCGACTTGTGAACGATCTTGCCGTGTTCCTGCCTGAAATCCTTGAGGTGCTTGATGTTTATGTTTCCTACCGCGACTCTGTAAAATAATTCCTGACTGCTTTGCAGCTTGAAATAATTTGCCAGTTCGTTGATATTGTTGACCGTAAAATCGATTTTCAGGTGGTTGAATTTCCGCTCCAGCATTTCTCTTCCGTCTTCTGCAACTTTTCTTCTTTCTTCTTTAAGCGCATTCTTGATCTTTGATTTGGCACGAGCTGTAACAACATATCCAAGCCAATCTTCTTTAGGTGTTTGTTTGTTGGAAGTTAGTACTTCAATCTGATCTCCGCTTTTCAGCTTGTAACTTAAGGGAACCAGCTTGTGGTTCACTTTTGCACCAATGCACTTTTCACCTACTTTAGTGTGGATGTCGAAAGCAAAATCCAAAGCCGTTGCTCCAATCGGTAACGTTTTCATTTCTCCTTTCGGAGTGAATGCAAAGATCTCTTCAGCAAATAGGTTCAGCTTGAAATCATCAAGGAATTCCATCGCATTCTCTTCGGGACTCTCCAATATCTCACGGATTTTACGAATCCAGTCGTCTAATTGACTTTCGTTTGCGCTGTCTTTGTATTTCCAATGTGCTGCATATCCTTTTTCGGCCAACTCGTCCATGCGCAAGGTGCGGATCTGAACTTCCACCCATTTCCCTTCCGGACCCATAACGGTGGTGTGAAGACTCTCATAGCCGTTTGCTTTAGGAGTGGAGATCCAATCGCGCAAGCGGTCAGGACTCGGATGATAGAAATCGGTAACGATAGAGTAGACCCTCCAGCAATCGGCCTTTTCATTTTCCGGCGGAGTATCGATGATGATTCGGATAGCAAATAAATCGTAGATCTCTTCAAAAGGTACGCCTTTGTTTTTGATCTTGTTGTGAATGGAATAGATGGATTTTGGACGACCGATGATCTTTGCCTTGAGGCCCTGTTCCTCCAAAATTTCCTTGATTGGGACCATGAACTTAGAAATGAATTTTTTTCGTTCCGGTTCTGATTCTTTCAAACGTTGTTCGATCTCATCGAAGACTTCATTCTCAGTGTATTTCAAGCCGAGGTCTTCCAGTTCCGTCTTGATGGCATTCAATCCGAGGCGGTGTGCCAGCGGGGCATAGAGGTATAATGTTTCGGATGCAATTTTTAATTGTTTGTCGCGCTTCATGCTCTCCAGCGTGCGCATGTTGTGAAGACGGTCGGCCAGCTTGATGAGGATCACCCTTACATCATCCGAAAGGGTGAGGAGCATCTTTCTGAAGTTCTCTGCCTGCAGGGAAGAACTCTGGTCGAATACACCCGAGATCTTGGTGAGTCCGTCAATGATCTTTGCTTCCTTTACTCCGAAGAGGCGCTTGATGTCGTCCAGGGTCAGATCGGTGTCTTCCACCACATCGTGGAGGAGTGCGCAGACCACCGAAGTGGTTCCCAGTCCGATCTCTTCTGCACAAATGTTCGATTCGGCTAAGGGATGGTAAATATAGGGCTTGCCGGAT
>JBKJQG010000106.1:0-3253 GCA_046594925.1 Bacteroidia bacterium | reverse complement strand
CATATGCGGAAATGTTCGTCGAATTATAATTGTATTCCTTTGCAGACAGACCAAAATCAAAATAGACCTGCAGCGTAGGCGTGCTTCCACCAGTTGAAAATCCATTGTTACTAAGATCAAGATCGAATAAATAAGGATTTGAGCTCTGATTTAAGATCATTACGGATATCTGCTTGTCATCTATGCTCCCAAACGCTTTGATTCTATTTACAGAATTCGCCGTCAATTCCCCTCCTGACTGAATGATTCCCGGATAAAATTTTCCCGAAAAATTTGTTGCCATTTCTTTAAAATGGAGATAATTGGGCTTCACGCAAGGCGCTGCAACGGTACTGCCTGTTCCGCCATGAATGTCACCCAAATCATTATTTTCCTTTACGCTCCAAAAATTGATAAAATCGACCACAGGCACTCCAGAAACATTTTTATCAAGTGCTTGCGCCATCATATCTACGCGATACTGCCCCGCCAAAAAACTATTGTTATCGCTAGCGGCCAATTCGGTGGTGCCCAGCCAAGCCACCCATTCGTCGGCCCCACCTTCATCCCTATTGGCCTCAGTAGTTGCGACTTTCAGATCGTTAGCCGTCCGAAAGCAACTTGAATACATCGTGTAAAGATCATCTAACTTGTTTCTATATTTCAAACTTGGCTGTTCAATAAGAGCATCGATTCCTGAAGTCGTACCGGCGTATTGATGAAAAGAAATTACATCGATATAATATTTCCCTGCTCCATTTCCAGATTTTATTTTTCCAGCAATTGAATACGAATTGGCAGGATCACTCAGCCAGTCGACGTATAAAAGATGCTGAACACTAAAATTATCGCTGCTCAAGGAAGAAAACTCCGGTCCGACAATTAAAATCTCAGGGTCGGCATCTTTCATAGCAGTTGCAATGGGCTTTATGTAGTCAGCAACGTTTTGTGCAGTGTTGGCATCGGTTGGAATGAAACTGTAACCGTCGGGTATGATTTGATCCGGCTCATTGGCAATTATCCAGTATTTAACATTTTTTTTCTGGCTTACATTTATTTCGTAAACCATTTGATAAGCATTTGCTATCCAATCGTTTTTAAATTGTGTCCATGATGGGTTGATTTCTTTTGGTTGATATGGAATCTGTATAACCGGTTCTATCCCTTTTGATCTTGCGTCATCAATAAATTCCAAAGCCTGCCCTATAGTTACTGGCGTTGTGACATTCGGAGAAATGCCGCCATAGCGCATGAGCTTCACGCCTCCCGCCTGAACTATAGACCAATAATTATCAACATTACCAGGTGTCCAGTAGTTCTGTCCCCAGAAATAAGGATTTATTACGGTTTGAGATTTTGAGGCAGATATGCACAACATGCATACAATTAGCAAATACGTTTTTTTCATGAGGGTTTATTTTAGGCGTTATGGCTATACTAAAAAGGTTTAGAACGAAATTTTGAATTATTGTATTCTGGTGGATAGTAACTTTGGGTCCAAATACTCAATTCCGGAATTTCGACTAATTTATATCCTGAAGAAGTCGCCTTTATCCTCAATTCGCTCATATCGGAAAAATAGTAGCCGACTTAGGAAAAAAAATAGCCGGCCACACTTCTATAAATTAATGAAAGCTGAACAGCTATTATAATTCGGCTCTAAACGAATTCTACCAACAATATCAATGGCTTTGGCCTAATTTCACAAAAAAAAGAAAATGAAGCACATATTCCTTTTATTGTTGGTTTCTTTTACTGTCTTTGACATTTCAGCACAAAACGTCGAGTGGTCAACTCAACATAAAAATAATGCTGTATACAACGGCAAAAAAGGAGTTGGTGTTGACAGCAACGGCAACACATATATGTTGGGCGCATCAACGGGTTCCCCTAAAATCCCGTACATATCAAAATTTTCCGAGGTCGGACAGGCAATGTGGACTGACACAGCCATCAGTAACTTGGGATTCATGAGATTAAAGGCAGATGAAAAAGGGAACAGCTTTCTTTTAGGGAATTTCATCGACAGCATACAGCTCGGAAGTATTATTTTAACAGATACAGTACCATATGGCACTTCCTTTTATGCTAAAATTGATTCTACAGGAGCTTTTCAGTGGGCCCATATACTTCCGCACAGGGTAGTTGCATTTGATGTATATCCTCTTTCCTCTGGAGAATTTTATATAAGCGGAAGTACCTCGATGGTCGGAGCATATATTGGAAGCAATTATTTTAATGCCAATAACGGTTTCATTGCGAAATATGATTCGTCCGGCAATTGTTTAGAAGCTACTCTAATATCTAACTCCCATGCATTTTTTTTTATTGAACACGACAAGGCTGGAAATTTTTACATTGCCGGAGATTTTAACGGTACTATTGCTATTGGCCAAGGGACTGATATCATATACGCAAATTCAGGCTCTGGAACAAGTGTACTAATAGCCAAGTTCGATTCAAACATGACGGTACAATGGGTAAAAGTTGGCAAAACCTATGGCGTTTATGAGCCAACGCGAGGCTTAGGTGTCGACTCGAGCGGAAATGTATATGTTGGGGGAACATTGGGGTTTTATATGAATTTTGAGGGGCATATTGTTTCGACAAGCGGAAACAATATGTTTCTCGTCAAATATGATTCTCTGGGCAATTATCAGTGGATGAAGTATTCTTACAATTTAAACAGCGGTACAGCAGTCAATAAATGCTTCAGCAGCACAGTTGACGCTGCCGGAAATTCATACGTCACTGGTAATATATGGTCTGACACAACGGCATTCGATTCCTATGTCATCAACGGTGAACACCAGCCCTACTTAATAAAATATGACACAGATGGAAATCTCGTTTGGGGTCTCAACTCTGAAATCCTGCCGAGTGGAATTGTAGGCGAGGGAGTGGCACTTTGCGCCGACAATATAGGCAATGTATATATTGCAGGCAACTACGGTGAATACGCAGAAAAGTCTTTCATTACAAAAATCTCAGAATCCGGTATCGTAACAGAAATTCAACAAACTGAAAGCAATGCGGAGCTAATGATATACCCAAATCCAACCGGCGGCAACTTTTTCGTGAATTATTCTTCCGCTGAAATAACAACGCTCGAACTGACGGTGCTCAATGCATTAGGCCAAAAAGTTTATTCGGAAAAGATCCCCCGTTTTCAGGGAGAGTTTAAAAAGGAGATCAGTACAAGTAATTTCTCGAAAGGGATCTATACCGTGCAGATCAGGAGTGGGAAGAATTTAAAGTTTAAAAAGGTGGTGGT
>JBKJQG010000075.1:0-9818 GCA_046594925.1 Bacteroidia bacterium | reverse complement strand
ACCATTGAATGGGAATAATTTAAAATTTGAAAATTGAAGATTGAAAAATCACATATAACTTTTTATTGTTTTTTGTCTCTTGTATTTTGCCTGATGTCGACTTCTTCTTTCGCGCAGGAAAAAGAATCCACAGACATTCATAAGACCAGAAGCTCAGCTACGATCAACGGGCAGAAATTTTATTTGCACACGGTTGAAAAAGGACAAACGCTTTTTGCGATCGCGAAATTCTATAAGCGCGATGTGAACGACGTAGTGATCGATAATCCTGAAGCTATTGACGGCATCAAACCCGGACAGATTCTAAAGATTCAGGTAGAGAAAAAAAAGGTGGGCGAGCTGACCGTAAACGATACGTCGAACTATATTCTGCATAAAGTAGAAAAATCACAGACGCTTTATTCCATTAGTAAACAATATGGAGTTTCCATAGATAAGTTACGAGTGCTGAATCCTGAATTGTCGGAAGGCTTAAAGACCGGTCAGATTCTGAAGATCCCATCTGCTAAAAAAGCCGTGGCTGAAACAACCACTATCACCACTACAAATGCACCTTTAACGCACACCTCCAATGCCGCTGATACCGTGGCGGCAGACAGGTCTTCATTGGGTTATAATAATTACCAAGGCGAGAAAAAAGACGAGTACAACATTGCTTTCTTTTTGCCCTTTCACGCCGACGAAGCGAACAGCATTGACCTGGATAAATTGATAAGAGGAGATGCGGAATTTCCCAGCAAGACGACTGTCGCCTTGCAGTTTTACGAAGGAGCTTTATTGGCGATCGATTCACTTAAGAAGCAGCACCTGAATGCAAAAATTTTTGTGTTCGATGCGGACGACCGTGATTCGGCAACCATTGCCAACCTTCTGAAAAAGCCGGAGCTGGCTTCGATGGACCTGATCATCGGACCGCTTTACGGATCCGGTTTCATTCCCGTTGCAGCCTTTGCGAAGGAACATTCCATAGCAATCGTTTCTCCTTTCACTCAAGTGAACAAGATCCTGTTCAATAATCCTTATGTTTCAAAAGCCTCTCCATCCGTGACGATGCAGGTGGAACAGATGGCTCATTTTGTTGTGGATACGTTCCGCACTCAGAATCTCATTCTTGTAAACAATTCCAATCCGAAAGAAGTTTCTTTCTTCAATGCATTTAAAAATACGGCCAACGCAGAATTATTAAAAGCAGGTTTGCTTGCTGCTGATTCCGTTAAACTCGCATACGGATTGGGCAATGTACAAAGTATGCTTAGCACTGCAAAAGTGAACGTGATCATTTTACCTTCCAACAATCAATCTTACGTAACGGAATTTATTACGAGTCTGAATTCGTTCAAAGACAAATACAAAATCGTATTGTTCGGATTGCAGAACTGGATGAATTATGACAACCTGGATTTTGAATATCTAACTAATTTGTCGCTGCATATACCCTCGAATACTTTTGTTGATTACAAAGATCTTCAGACCCAGCACTTCATCAAGACTTACCGCGCAAAATATAAGACAGAGCCAGAGATTTATGTTTTTCAGGGCTTTGACATCACTTATTCTTTTATGTCGCTGTTACAAAAAGAAGGAACTGGTTTTCTGAAATTACTTTCTGAAACAAAGTTCAAAGGGCTTGGAAGCACTTATTCTTTCTCTCAATTTCCGGCCGATAGCGGTTTTGAGAACAAGTCCGTGTACATCCTCAAGTACAGCGACTATCAACTCCAAAAAGCAAATTAAGGTGCCTTCAAAAGAACAGATCTCCGAATGGTTTATGCAGCTGCAGGATTCTATCTGCTTTGCATTGGAGCAGGAGGACGGAAAAGATCTGCCTGCTGGACAGGCAGTAAAATTCAAGGAAGACAAATGGGTGAGAGCAGAAGGAGGAGGAGGAAGGACACGCATTCTTCAGAACGGAAACATTATCGAAAAAGGCGGTGTCTTGTATTCTGCAGTTCATGGACCGATCCCTGAATTTCTGAAAAAGAACGCTGAACATTCCGGCGTCACCCTGAGCGGAGTCGAAGGGCCGCAAGTTAATTTCTACGCAACAGGTGTTTCCATTGTCATTCATCCTCACAATCCCATGGTTCCCATCATTCATATGAACGTCCGTTATTTTGAAATGGACAACGGAACCTGGTGGTTTGGCGGAGGCATTGACCTTACCCCACATTATGTAATCGAAGAAGATGCTAGGTTTTTTCACGCTGCTTTAAAAACTTCTTGCGACAAACACGATTCTGACTATTATCCAGCCTTTAAAAAATGGGCCGATGATTATTTCTTCATCAAACATCGGAATGAAACGCGTGGAATTGGTGGTATCTTTTTCGATAAACAAACAGCTAAAGAAGGATTGAACAAACAACAGCTTTTTGATTTTGTGAAAGAAGTAGGAAATACCTTTGCCCCGACCTACACAAAACTAATGAATAAGAACCGCAGCCTTCCTTATACTGAAGCCAACAAACAATGGCAGTTACTGCGTAGAGGAAGATACGTGGAATTCAACCTTGTTTACGATGCCGGGACCAAATTCGGACTGGAAAGTAATGGCCGTGTGGAATCCATCTTGATGAGTCTGCCAAAAACCGCAGGCTGGGAATACGATTTCTCAGCAGAAATAGGCAGCCCGGAGGAAAAAACCCTAAGTTTTCTCAAAAAGGGCATTTCCTGGTAGTAGGGGGGCCATCTTGATTGCCTCTTTTCTTTCTTTTTTCCGCAAATTCATAATATCGAGTCTCTTGAGGATTCAATCCTAGGTCTAAAATTCAGCTTTTTGGGGTATTTCAGTTAGGAGTGATTTTTGTCGATTCCCCGACGAAAAAGCACGTTTCGTCTAAGTTTTTGGAAATCATCAAGGGTAAAAAAAGGCTCTAAAAATTAGTTATTGGCCTCATTCTGAGATAAATTAGCCATAAAATACTACTAAATCTCTCTAAAATGAACATTCAATTACTACTAAAGAACGGGCGTATCCTTCTGCTGGCTTGTGTTTTGTTGACCAGCGAAGCTGTTTTTTCGCAAAGTCCGCTTTCCGGCGGATTAGCTATTTCAAATCCTTATGGCATTCCCGCAAAAGAATGGACCTCTTATTTGAATAAGACGAACATCCTTTCTGAGAGAATAGATGTTCATAGCTTCATTAATTATATTTTCTTCGCAAAAAACGGGGACTTTGCAGACATGACCTACTTTTTGGATTATGTAAAAGGGAAGTTGAACAAAGACAAAGAAGCGCTCATCTATAAGGTAGGAAAAGGAGAGGTTACTACCCCGCAGCAGATCACAGAATTCTATGTAAGTCTGCAGCCTAAATATGAGATCTATTATTCAGACTTCTTGAAAAGAAGGACTGAGATCATAGCAGTACGTGCCAACGAAAATTTAAAAGCTCAAGGATCAGGGGTTCTTCCTACTCCGTTGAATTGCGGGTCACCTTGTACAAATCCCGGTTTTGAATCAGGATCAGGTTTCTGGGATTATTATACAGGTACCGCCTGTGCGAGCGCAACTAGCGATCCTTGTTCCATTGCACCAGGATTTAATTCTTCCGCTCACGTAATTGAAACTGCAGGCGGCTTTGACCCTGTGGTGGGTGGGACGCTCCTTCCTCTTGTAAGTCCGGGTGGAGGCGGCGCTTCCCTAATGATTGGAAATGGCGCGGTTTCCGGAAATGGCGCGTCAAGAGCGAGCATCTCTTTTACGGTTTCTGCAGCCAATGCTAACTTTACTTACCGCTATGCTTGCGTTTTACAGGATCCTGGAACAAGTCATACCGATCCTGAACGTCCCTATTTCAATGTACACTTGAGAGATGGTTCCGGAAACTTGATCATGTGCGGAGAATACATGGTTATGGCGAAACCTCCCGTTATCGGATTTACCGAAACGTCTCCGGGAAGTACTATCTGGTGGAGAAACTGGACCACAGTGATAGTTCCTCTAAGCTCTTACATAGGACAATGTGTGACCATTCAATTTACTTCTTCAGATTGTACCCAAGGCGGACATTATGGATATGCATACATCGATGGTGATTGTGATCCCTTGACCATATTGTCATCCTCTCCTTCCATTTGCGGAGGGGCTTCTGTTACTTTAACTGCTCCGGTTGGTGCCGCAGGATATGACTGGACTAACACAGCGGGCGGAACAACAGGAATTGTCGGGGCGACAACCAACAGCACTTGCGTGGTCAACGCAGCTGGTACCTATCAGTGTGTGATCACATCTGCAGCGGGTCCTTCTTGTACTACCATTTTGACCATTACTATAGGAACAGGCCCTGCCAGTCCTGTAGCAAGTTTTACGAATACAACGGTTTGTGCCGGTCTTGCAACAACCTTTACCGATACATCCACTCCGGCTGGTAGTACAACAGCTTGGTCATGGGATTTCAACGGCGATGGAACGCCGGATGCCACCACCCAGAATCCAACTTATACTTTCCCGGCTGCAGGAACTTATCCCGTTACCCTGGTGGTATCACTCGGTTCTTGTAATGCAACAATCACTCAGAACGTTACGGTGAATCCTGCTGTGCCTCCTACAATAAATCCTGCGGGTCCTTATTGTTCTAACGCAACTCCCGTGAACATGGTCGGAAATCCTGCAGGTGGAACTTGGAGCGGAACTGGTATCACAAATGCAACCGCCGGAACTTTTGATCCTACTGTTGCTTCCGTTGGAAACAATACCATTACTTATACAGTTGCAGGCGCCTGCGGCGGTTCAATGACTGCCACGGTTGTTGTAAATGCGGTGCCGGTTACCGGAGTAAATTCCGTGACAATTTGTGCTGGACAAACGGCAACGCTGACCGCAACAGGTATCGGAACTTTCATGTGGAACACAGGTTCTGCGGCAAATCCTTTAAGCGTTACTCCTGCAATAACCACTTCTTATACCGTTACAGCAACCAATGCCGGATGCACCGGAAGTGCGGTTTCAACCGTTACTGTAAATCCATTGCCGGTTCTGGTCATCACGAATCCAGCCCCCGTTTGTTCTCCTGGCACAGTCGATATTACAGCATCTGCTGTTACAGCGGGAAGTTCGGGCGGAGGTGTGTTGAGTTACTGGACAGATGCCGCTGCCACCATCGGTTTGGCCGCTCCTAACGCAATCGCAACCAGCGGAACTTATTACATTCAATCTACAACAGTGGCCGGCTGCACCGATGTCGCTCCTGTCACCGCTACCGTCAATCCTTTGCCTGTTTCCATTGCAGGACCGGATATCTCTTTCTGCTCGGGCTCAACCGGAAATATCGGTGTCGCTCCATCCGCCGGAAATACCTATTCCTGGTTGGCTACAACCGGCTTGAGTTCTGCGGCCATTTCGAACCCGACGGTGACCTTGACAACCGGAGGGACTAGTACGATTTCAACTTATACCGTAACGACCACCATTGCTGCAACCGGCTGTTCTACCACGGATCAGGTTGTGGTGACCGTGAATCCATTACCTGTGCTTGTGATCACGGATCCTGCTGCAGTTTGCAGTCCTTCTACAGTCTACCTTACAGCCGCTGCTGTTACAGCTGGTAGTTCTATTTCCGGAAGTATTCTGACCTATTGGACGAATGCCGCTGCCACTATCGCACTGGCTAGTCCTTCTGCCGTGACAACTACGGGAACTTATTACATTCATGCAAATGCCGGTGGCGGGTGTACCGATATTCAGCCGGTGAACGTGGTAGTGAATCCATTACCGATCTCCACTGCGGGTCCTGATGTGACCATCTGTACTGGTGGCGTTGCCAACTTGGGCGGTGCTGCAACTGCTGGAGAAACATATTCTTGGTTGTCTGCAACAGGTTTGAGCAGCACAGCGATTTCAAATCCAACCGTTAGTTTGATCAATGCAGGCGGCCCTTCCCTTACCACAACTTATACCGTAACAACTACCAATTCAACTACCGGTTGTGTTTCAACCGATGTCGTGGATGTGACAGTAGATGCCGTAGCAACGGCCAACGCAGGTTCACCTCAGAGTGTTTGTTCCGGAACTGGAATTACGCTGGCAGGCGCTGTCGGTGGTTCTGCTTCAGGCGGAACATGGAGCGGTGGTGCTGGGACTTTCTTCCCCAATAACACAACACTGAATGCGGTGTATACTGCTAGTGCCGGTGAATATGCCTCAGGAACAGTAACACTGACCCTGACAACCAATGATCCCACGGGCCCTTGTACTTTCGCTTCTTCAAGCGTAACATTCACTTTCTTTCAGAATCCTGTTATCAACTTTTCTGTTAACGACCCGAACGGATGTCCTACACATTGTGTTCAGTTTGCTGATGCTTCAACTGTTAGCGGAGGTAACGTGATTGTGGGTTGGTTGTGGGATTTCGGTGAAGGAGGAATTGACAGTGCTGTTCAGAATCCATCCAACTGTTATGATAACATTTCGGGTTCAGTAGGAGTAAGCAGTTTTTATGATGTGACACTCACTGCTGTTTCGAATAACGGTTGTTCATCGACCTTGACTATGCCTTCATTCATTGAAGTATATCCTGAGCCTGTTGCTGAATTCACTCCGAATCCGAATCCAGCCTCTATATTGAATCCTGTTGTTACCTTATCAGATGGGTCTACTTCGGATGTTATTTCCTGGATGTATTATTTTGGTGATGGAGATTCATTGGGTTATCTGACTCCTAGTCCGACTCATACATACCCCGACGTGGCAGCAAGCACTTATCTGGCAACATTGCTGGTAGTGAACTCTTTCGGATGTATCGACTCGGTTCAGCATTATGTGGAGATCGGACCTGAATTCACATTCTTCATTCCGAATGCCTTTACTCCGAACAGTGATGGAACAAACGACTTCTTTTTTGGTCAGGGTATCGGGATTGTAGACTATGACTTGTTTATTTTCGACCGCTGGGGCAACGAGATCTTCCACGGACATGATCTGAATGACATGTGGAACGGTAAGGCAAATGGTGGCTCCGACATCGCTCAGCAGGACGTTTATGTGTGGACGGTAAAATTGACAGATGTATTCGGCAAGAAACACAATTATATAGGAACTGTAACACTTGTTAAATAAGGCATTGGTGGCTTAAGTCACTTCTATTAACGATAAAAGGTTAATAATTAGATTGTTGATGCAACTATTTAAGGATAATTGTATCTATATTAGCAATGATAATCTTCTGCTCCCAGAAGAAAATTGACGAATTTGTTAAAACAAGTTAAAGCTAATGGATCTAAAAATTAATTCTTTTATCGTTTTTGTTTCTCTATTTGCAACAATGGGCTTCTCTCAGGACCCGGTGCAAAGAACCAAAACGATCACTAAAGTTTCTGGAGAGGATTTGAAGGCGGCAAGTATGGCCAAGGAACCCACAGCTCAACCCCGAGAGGTAAAATCCATCCACTCCTGCGAAGTTTCTAAAAAAGAAGCGATCGTCACGACAAAACACCCGGATGGAACTTTTACGACGGAAAAAAGAACCATCACCGAAAAAAAATAATCGTAAGTCCATGAACTTTATAACCAAACATAAACTCATGAGAAAAGCGACTCTCTTCACCTCTCTTTTACTCATTCCCTTTTTAGGAAAATCCCAAGGCGGAAATACTTGTGCGGCTGCAATGGCAAGTCCGAGCGCTATTCCATTCACCTCTGCAGGAACACTTTGCGGAGCTACCACTACCAACGATTATAATATGGTTGGTTCTTCTTGTATGGATCCTTTGAACACGCAGGGTCCCGATTGGTTGTATTATTTCTGTGCACCAACTACCGGGACTATTAATATCTCACTCACCAACATGCTTTTATATTGCGGCGCCACCGTTGCGCCGTTTCCTGCTCTTTCGGTTTGGCAGGGTTGTCCCAATGTGGGTACCTGTGTCAGCGGAACGACTTGTCAAGGTACTCCTGAAGTAGCGGTGTCAGCTAACGTTATAGCCGGTCAATGCTATTATATTCTTATCGATAATTATCCGGGTTACTGTCCTTGTTTTGATTTTACAATCAATGCAAGTTACATTGTTACTCCACCAACTCAACCTTCTTGTACTAACATGGGATTCGATGCAGGTAGTTTTACAGGCTGGTCCGGAACATACGGATACACTGTACACGATGGGCCTGTGGGTGCACCAACACCCACTTACAATCCGGTTACTTTTTCCATTGCCGCACCACAGCAGACTATCACCGCAGGAGCAGGCGTAGATCCTTTCGGCGGTTTTCCGATTGTTTGCCCGGGATTCGGACCAAACTCTGCCATGCTGGGAGACGGCACTGGCTCAGGTTACGGAGGGGCAACTCTGCAGCAAACTTTTAATGTTACTACGGCGAATGCTTTGCTCACTTATCAGTATGCTGTCGTCATTCAGGATGCAAACGGTGCTACAGCTCATACAACGGAACAGCAGCCTTTCTTCAAGATCGAAGTATTGGATTGTGCCGGAAATCCCATTGTCTGCGGACAATACTTGGTTGTCGGAGGTCCCGGCATTCCCGGATTTACGCTTGCTCCCGGAACAACGGATATTTATTACCGCCCCTGGACCCCGGTCGCAGTAGATCTTACACCATACATCGGCTCCTGCGCCACCGTCAAGTTTTCTGTGGGTGACTGTTCTTTGGGTGCTCACTTTTCTTATGTTTACCTTGATGTGCAATGTGCACCGATGGCAATCACAGGACCTAACTTTGTTTGTCCGGGTTCCTCCACCGTGCTTTCTGCGCCTGCAGGAGCTGCGTCATATTCCTGGGCCCCAGGTGGGATGACAACTCAATCGGTGGCTGTTTCTCCTGCTACCAACACGACTTATACTTGTACCATCACATCGGTGGCAGGACCAATGTGTACGACTTTTTTAACATATACCGTCAACGTTTATCCTCCTGCTTCTGTTTCTTCTACTTCGCAAACAATCTGTGCAGGAACAAGTGCAACCATCACAGCAACGCCAACGGTCGGCGGAGGTGGATTCTTATGGGCACCCGGCGGAGCTACAACGGCTGCAATCACCGTGAGCCCTGCTTCAACCACGACTTACACCGTTACCTATACTGATCTCAACGGATGTACCGCGACAGGTACCGGAAATGTCACTGTAACACCTTTGCCTGTTGTTACCGTAAACTCTCCGACTATCTGTCCAGGACAAACGGCCAATCTGGTTGCAGGTGGTGCTACAACTTATACCTGGTCACCGGGCGTGACTGTTACCGGTGTGAATACCGCTGATGCGTCGCCTGTTGGAACTACATCTTATACAGTTACCGGAACAGCAGCAGGTTGCACGGGAACGGCGGTTGCAACTGTTACCGATGCAGGTACTATTGCCATTAACGTCAATTCACCAACTATTTGTCCGGGGCAAACTGCCAACTTAACGGCAGCTGGAGGAACAACTTACACCTGGACTGCAGGAACAACCGTCACAGGGGCAAACACCGCCACTGCAAATCCGGCGGCAACCACAACCTATACAGTAACAGGAAATACTTCCGGATGCACTGGAACAGCCGTTGCAACGGTGACCGTGAATCCTTTGCCCGTAGTCGTTGTTAATTCACCAAGCATTTGTTCAGGCGCTACGGCGAATCTGACAGCTGGCGGTGCGACCACTTATGCTTGGACAGCCGGCGCTAATCCAACAGGAACAAATACAGCGAATGCAAGCCCTGCTGCAACGACATCTTATACAGTTACAGGAACAGCTCTTGGTTGTACTTCTACAGCGGTTTCCACAGTGACGGTAAATCCGATCCCGGTTACAGTGGTGAACAACGCAGCTGTTTGCCCAGGCATCACCACAACCTTGACCGCAGGCGGAGCGACCAGC
>JBKJQG010000312.1:0-3602 GCA_046594925.1 Bacteroidia bacterium | reverse complement strand
ATCTGTAAAACATGTTCGCCATTTACAAAGTAAGGTGTTGACAGGGGTGTTGCAGAAAGTGGACTATTGGGCACACCATTATAGAAAAAGAATCTACGCGATCGTTATGGTTGTAGTTGCTGTTTCTATATACGGGACTACTAAAATTTTGCCGCTCGGATATATTGTCGATGATCTGCCTAAGAACAACCCGATCCTGGTAGACATGCGTTATTTTGAAACAAACTACAACGGGGTTCTTCCTTTTGAAATTTCTATAGATACTAAAAAACCAAATGGCGTATTTGCCGATGGTGGCAGAACATTGTATAAAATAAACAAGCTTCAAAAAATAGTTGCTCAGGATTCGATCTTTTCAAAAGCTGTATCCATAGTAGAAGGGATTAAGTTTTCTAACCAAGCTTATAACGATGGCAATAGAAAAGAATACCGTTTGCCCGGAGCAATGGATCTGCAAAAGCTGGGAGACTATGCTCAGTCGGATGATCAAAATAAATCTAGGCAATTTTCTTCTTTCATCGATAGCACAAAACAAATTACCCGCGTCAGCATTCAAATGAAAGATGTGGGTTCGATCGAACTTTTGAAAGTGCTGCATCGTTTGCGGCCGAGAATCGACAGTGTTTTTAATTATGATTATGAAAATAGCGAATGGCTGCCGGAGAACAAAAACTATAAAATTTCTATTACAGGAAATAGCATGATCTTTTTGCATGGCAATAAATTTTTAATAAAGAATTTGCTAGAAAGTATTTTATTGGCAGTGCTCCTTATCGCTATTGTGTTATACACATTGTTTATGTCGCCACGCATGATTTTTGTTTCTGTCTTGCCTAGTTTAATCCCTTTGCTGATCACGGCCGGAATCATGGGGTTTTTCCATATCTACATTAAGCCAAGCACGATTTTGGTATACAGCATAGCTTTTGGCATCGCTTCAGACGGGACACTCTATTTTCTCACAAAATACCGACAGGAAATGAAAAGTGGTCACATCAGCATTTCTAAAGCGGTTTCGCTTACCATTAAAGAAACCGGAGTGAGCATGATCTATACAGCCATCATCTTGTTTTGCGGCTTTGGAATCTTCTCCGCCTCTAGTTTTGGTGGCACTGCGGCTTTAGGTATATTAATTTCCGTAACTTTATTGATTGCTTATTGTTCCAATTTGATTTTATTGCCGTGTTTCCTGTTATCTTTGGAAAAACGACTGACGAACAAAGCATTTTTGCAGGAACCTTTGATCGAGATCGATGAAAGTGTGAGGAAAAAACGAAAATGAAAGCTGATAAGATTGTGCTGAATACGGAAGTTACAAACAACCATTAACGAATAACCATTAACCTTAAGAACATGAAAGGAATTATTCTGGCCGGAGGATCCGGAACGCGTTTGCATCCATTGACTCTTGCTGTGAGTAAACAATTGATGCCGGTTTATGACAAACCGATGATCTACTATCCGCTTTCGGTATTGATGATGGCGGGAATTTCAGAAGTGCTGATTATTTCCACTCCTCACGATCTTCCTCAGTTTGAAAGACTTTTGGGCGATGGGAAAAGTTTGGGTTGTAAATTTAGTTATGCCGTGCAGGAGATACCCAACGGATTGGCTCAAGCTTTTGTAATCGGAGAAAAATTCATTGGCAACGATAAAGTTGCACTCGTATTGGGCGACAATATATTTTACGGAGCGGGGTTAGGGAGGTTGCTGAAAGATCATCAGAATCCGGATGGAGGAGTGGTCTTTGCTTACCACGTTTCAGATCCTGAGCGTTACGGTGTGGTGGAGTTTGATGCAAACGGAAAAGCAATGTCGATCGAAGAAAAGCCATTGAAGCCAAAATCGAATTATGCAGTCCCGGGATTATACTTTTATGACAACAGTGTGGTACAAGTAGCAAAAACATTGAAGCCAAGCGCACGGGGAGAATATGAAATTACGGATGTGAATAAACATTACCTGCAAGCAGGGAAATTAAAAGTGGGCATATTGGATAGAGGGACAGCATGGTTGGATACAGGAACATTTGCATCCTTGACACAAGCCGGACAATTTGTTCAGGTGATTGAAGAACGCCAAGGATTACGCATTGGCTGCATCGAGGAAGTAGCTTACAGAATGGGTTACATCGATAAGGCGCAGTTGAAAAAGATTGCGGAACCTTTGGTAAAAAGCGGTTACGGAACTTACTTGATAAAATTAGCGGATCAATAGAGAATGAGCAGCATCCTGACATATCAGCAGCAGATCGAAGACGCATTGAAGAACAAGAAATACGGTTCCAATCCGAAAGAATTGTACGAGCCGATTTCATACATCATGGCGCTGGGCGGAAAACGTTTGCGTCCGGTGATGGTGATGATAGCTACCGATATTTTTGACGGAGACACTTCAAAAGCTTTGCATCCTGCATTGGCGATTGAACTCTTTCATAATTTCACTTTGGTGCACGACGACTTGATGGACAAAGCACCTTTGAGAAGAAGCCAACCGACCGTTCACGAAAAATGGAACAATAACATTGCTATCCTCAGCGGTGATGCCATGATGGTGAGAGCCTATCAGGAGCTTTGTCTTGCCGAGCCGGCAATGCTTCCGGCTTTGCTGGAGATTTTTAGCGATACAGCAGTGAAGGTTTGTGAAGGACAACAATACGACATGAATTACGAAACGCTTGCAAAAGTTTCGATTCAGCAGTACATCAAAATGATAGAATTGAAGACGGCTGTCTTACTGGGCGGTGCCTTAAAAATAGGAGCAGTGATTGGCGGAGCACGTGAAGAAGATGCACAGCGTTTGTACGATTTTGGAAAACATATTGGAATTGCGTTTCAATTACAGGACGACATTCTGGATGTTTATGCCGATGCAGCAAAATTCGGAAAACAAAAAGGCGGCGACATCATTGCGAACAAAAAAACATACCTTTTGTTAAAGGCTATGGAAATGGCTGATAGCAACCGTTATCTGAAAGAAGAATTGGGTCAGTGGATCGCAGCTCCTAATTTCGATGCGAAAGAAAAAGTAGAAGCCGTCATCAACATCTACAATTTTTTAAATGTTAAAGAACTCGCCCGCACCGAAATGCAAAAACACTACGAATTGGCATTGACTTTCCTGAAAGACATTCCTGTGGATGAATCAAAAAAACAAGAATTGATGGCTTTCGCTGAAAGTTTGATGGTCAGGGAAATGTAATTACATCTATAAAATCTTTTTAATTCGTTATCCGTACCCCATGATTTACGACAAACACATTTTTATCTGCACCAACCAACGTGCTCCCGAAGCTCCCAGAAAGAGCTGTGGAGAAGCCCATGGAATGGAAATAGTAGATGCTTTTAAAGCAAAATTGAAGGCACTGAATCTTCCCATTAAACTACGCGCGCAAAAAGCGGGTTGTCTTGATATCTGTGATTTCGGACAAACCGTGGCCGTCTATCCAGATGGAGTTTTTTATGTCGGAGTGGAGCTTAGCGATGTTGACGAGATCATAAATGAACACATCGTAAACAATAGAGTGGTGGAACGACTGAGATTAGAGAACGTCAGGAAAAAATAATTCCCCCTTAAAAAGTGGGCCAGGGGCATTATTTTTT
>JBKJQG010000309.1:0-4488 GCA_046594925.1 Bacteroidia bacterium | reverse complement strand
ATCATCAAGACTTTTCTGGATCCTCAAATGCTTGAAATGTGCACACCTGTTGTTTTCAGCTCCATGAAGACAGCGAGCTTTCACCGCAAAGCACTGAACATAGAAGACTTTAGTTTCAATCAGATCAAGGACTTTTCAGAGATCAATCACAAGAGAGCAAATCTAATTAATGTTTACGAAGACGACGTGACCATTGAACTGGGAAAACAAACACCAGAAGGAGGAACATACGCATTCAAATCGTTGGAAGCAGCAGCTTATGCCTTGGCTCAGGGTAAAGTGCATGTGTTGGTAACCGCGCCCATCAACAAAGAAAACATTCAATCCGAGGAATTTAAATTCCCGGGACATACAGAATATCTAGAAGACAAATTCGGGGATGGAAACAGTCTGATGTTTTTAGTTAGCAATACATTGAGAGTGGCTGTTGTGACCGGACACATTCCCGTGACAAAAGTGGCGGAAGAGCTGTCGACCGAAAAGATCATTAAAAAAATAAGATCACTGCACCGGTCACTGATTCAGGATTTCGAGATTCGCAAGCCGAAGATCGCAGTGTTGGGACTGAATCCACATGCCGGAGACAATGGTGTGATCGGTGATGAAGAGAAGAACATCATTTTGCCAGCGATCAATCAATTGAAAGAAGAAGGCATGATCGTTTACGGGCCATATCCAGCCGACGGATTTTTCGGCAACCAGGCTTACAAAAGTTTTGATGCGGTATTGGCTATGTATCACGACCAAGGACTGATCCCTTTCAAGACGATTGCTTTTAATTCCGGGGTGAATTTTACCGCGGGACTTCCGGTGGTGAGAACATCACCCGATCATGGAACCGCTTATGACATTGCCGGAAAGAACATAGCTTCCGAAGAGTCTTTCCGAAGAGCTATCTATACGGCAATAGACATTTACAAGGTCAGAAAACAGTATAAGGAGATCACCGCAAATCCTTTGAAGATTAGCCCTAGCAGAAGAGAACGCTAAGGTTTGTTTATCCTTGTTTCCAATCAAGCACCAATAGAATAATTCCACGGATTCGAAACGCTTATTCCAGGGCGCCGACAAAGCAGAATGCATTAGAAACATTTCCTTGTTGGGTAATGGAATACTTTTGCTTTTAAGGCTTCTAATGATTAGATTTGTTATGTTACATCAACTCTAACTTTTTTCTCATGAGTAAAAAACATTTACTTCTTTTGTTCGCGTTCATCGCGACTACATCCTTTGCACAAACCGCTCAGACCGAAGACCTTCAAACCGAAAAATATTCCCGCGTAAAAATTTTTACCGATGTGCCCGGAATCATCCGTTTGGCTGAAGCCGGAGTGGCGGCAGATCACGGGGAAATGAAAAAAGGATTCTGGTACATCTCCGATTTTTCGGAAACAGAGATTGCCATTGTAAGGAATCAGGGATTCAGTTTTGAAGTGCTGATCGATGATGTGAAACAACATTACAAAAATCAGAACAAACCGGAATTCCTGAAGAATGATCCTTCCTCTGTTTCCACTATGTCTATTGGCTGCAGCGTTCCTCCGGTTTATGCGACTCCAGCAAATTTCACCCTGGGAAGTATGGGCGGTTTTTACACTTACGCGGAAATCCTATGGCACATGGATAACTTGGCGACCCTGTTTCCGACATTGGTAAAAGCCAGAACGGTGATCGGCCCCATCAATACCATCAACGGAAACCCTTTGTATTGGATGAAAATTTCTGATAATCCCAATGTGGATGAAGCAGAACCCGAAGTACTTTACAACTCCGCACATCACGCGCGCGAGCCGGCTTCTGTTTCGCAGATCATCATGTACATGTATTACCTCTGTGAAAATTACGCTACAAATCCGGAAGTGCAATATTTGCTAAACAATGAAGAAATGTATTTCATACCCTTGGTGAATCCCGATGGCTATATCCGCAATGAAACCACCGATCCTTCGGGCGGAGGGATGTGGAGAAAGAACAGAAGAAACAATGGAGGTTCTTACGGCGTGGACATCAACAGGAATTACGGCTACCAATGGGGCTATGACAACATCGGTTCTTCCCCGTTCGGCTCCTCTGATGCATACAGAGGAACGGCTGCCTGGTCGGAAGCAGAATCACAGAACTTAAGGGACTTTACCGATGCCCATACTTTTAAGTTGTCGCTGAACAACCACACTTTCGGAAATTTGTTGATCTATTCCTTTGGATACGATGCAGCAGTTGTAGCTCCCGACTATGCCCAGTTTTCGGAATATGCGAAACACCTCACCACTTACAATAAATATTCATACGGAACTGCGCCTCAAACGGTATTGTATTCCACCAACGGAACGATTGACGATTGGCAATACGGAGATGTTTCCGTAAGACCGAAGATTTTCGGAATGACGCCCGAAGCGGGAAGAAGCGATGAAGGATTCTGGCCTCCGAGCACGCGCATCGTTGACATCTGTAAGGAAAACATCTGGCAGAATTTGCACATGGCCCACTTGGCCTTGAAATTCGCTGTGGCTTCCGATGATGAACCGAATTACATTCCTGCTGCCACCGGATATTTCAATTTTAAGATTTTAAGACTCGGAATGGATGCCCCTGCAACTTATACGGTTTCTATTGTTCCGATCGGGACGGAGATCTTGAGCGTGGGCGGGCCGAAAACATTCTCATCACTTAATTTGCTCGACGAAGCATTGGATTCCATTTCTTTTATATTGAATCCCTTGGCTGTGGGAACAGTAGTTAAGTATGAACTCCGTGTGAGCAACGGGGCGTATACCTTCATAGATACAATAGTAAAAAAATTCGGTCCGCCTGTGACGGTATTCAGCAGTGATGGAAACTCGATGACCGGCTGGACCGGCTCCGGCTGGGGATTAAGTACTTCTGTTTTTCATAGCGGCACGGCTTCCATTACTGATAGCCCGGTAGGCGATTACAACGACAACCTCACAACTTCCATCAGCACAGTCTCCAACCTGAATCTGACCGATGCGATTAGTGCGCAAATCGTTTTCTGGTCGCGCTGGGAAATTGAAACCAATTTCGATTATGCCCAAGTGCTGGCCTCCACCGATGGCGGAATAACTTGGGATCCTTTGTGCGGACACCATACAAAAGCCGGCAACGGCTACCAGGATTTTGGGAACCCTTTGTACGATGCTTATAAATTCGACTGGATGAAAGAAGAGATTTCACTCGATGCCTATGTGGGGATGAACATCAAGATCGGCTTTAAGTTAGTGACTGATAATGGTGGTGTAGCGGATGGTTTTTATTTTGATGATCTAAAAGTGGAGAAGCTTATTCCGTCTTCCACCGGAATCAAAGATCCTTCAACAAACGGAATAGTTGTTTCTGCTCCCATGCCGAATCCGGCGGGCGATTATACTTATGTCAATTACGAACTCCTGCAAGGAGAAAAAGCCCAATTGCAGGTTTATAATTGCTTCGGACAATTGGTCCTTTCAGAAGAAATGGATGTAGCAGCAAAAAATCACCGTTTAACTACCAATGGGCTGGCTCAAGGCGTATATTACTACAACATCTCAGCAGGAAACAGAACCTCCGCATCCCAGCGTCTTTCTGTGGTCAGGTAAAAAAGGTCAAAAAAGACGATAAATCGACATAAAAATCGGATAAAAACATGCTTTTTATCCGATTTTTGCATAAAAAGGGCTAAAATTGCATTAAAATTAATTTGATCTAAAGCTTTGAAGTAAGGGAGAATTTTTTACCTTTGCCCTCTTTCTTAAAAACTTGGGATAATGCAGGCCAGAAAAGAGTATGTGATTCAGTTTGTAGGGTTGGGATTAGGCTTACACGAATACAGTTTTGAAGTAAAGGATTCGTTCTTTCAGGACCTGGAATATTCAGAAATAAAACAGGCAAAAATTGAAGTAAAACTCAATCTTTTAAAACAATCGCAAATGATGGTTTTGGAGTTTGAGATCGGAGGGACAGTAAGAACAGCTTGCGACCTTTGTACAGTGGATTTTGATCTTCCGATCACCGGCATTCACAAATTGATTGTGAAAGTGGGAGGAAGCGACAGCGGGAATGACGATGATGACATCATCACTATTGCAGCCAATGAGCATGAGTTGGATGTGTCACAATACATCTACGAGTACATCGCTCTTTCGTTCCCGATTAAAAGAGTGCATCCGCTGGATAAGAAGGGTAAGAGCACCTGTGATCAGGAAACATTAAAGAAGCTGAGGGACTTTTTGCTCGAAGAAGAAAAAAAAGAAGAAGACTCAACAGACCCTCGCTGGAGCGGGTTGAAGAACATAAAATTAAATTAAGAAAAGAGCAGGCAATTAGAAGAAGTAGGCAATTAAAAAAGTAGGCAATAAAAGAAGTAGGCAAATAAAAGAAGTAGGCAAATAAAATAATAGGCAAGTTGGCAATTAAAAAAGTAGGCAATAAAAGAAGTAGGCAAATAAAATAATAGGCAAGTTGGCAATTAAAAGAAGTAGGCAATTAAAAAAG
>JBKJQG010000188.1:0-8011 GCA_046594925.1 Bacteroidia bacterium | reverse complement strand
GATCTGCATGACTCCGGGAAATACAGGATTGTCAGGAAAGTGGCCTTGAAAGAAGGGTTCATTTAGGGTAACGTTTTTTACTCCTACAATGCTGTTTGCGTCCATCTCAAGAATCTTATCGACCATGAGGAAAGGATAACGGTGAGGCAGCATCTTGGAAATGTCGTTGATATCGTAAAGTGCTTTTTTGCTCAGGTCGAAATACTTTTCTTTCTTTTTCGATTTGATCAGTTCTTTGATCTTTTTAGCGAAGGCAATGTTTCCGGCGTGACCGGGGCGACCTGCCAGAATGTGCATCTTCAAAGGTACTCCTACCAAGGCAAGATCTCCTACGATGTCTAACAATTTGTGACGGGCAGGTTCGTTGAAAAAATGAAGTGTAGTATTATTTAGAACGCCTTTTCCTTTGATCTCCACATCTTCACGATGAAAAACTTTTTGAAGATGTTTGATCTGCTCCGGTGAAACTTCTTTGTCGACCAATACAATGGCGTTGTTCAAGTCACCTCCTTTGATTAAGTCGTGAGCCAACAAGGCTTCTAGTTCGTGTAAGAACACAAAGGTACGGCAAGGAGCTATTTCTGTTTTGAACTCTCCTATGTGATACATCGACGCATGCTGTGTACCCAACACTTCAGAGTTGTAATCTACCATTACGGTAACTCGGTTAGTGTTTTGCGGAACGGCAAGCATCTCCACTTTCTTAATGGGATCTTCGTAGGTCAGTGTTTCGGTCAGTTCAAAATAGATCCTTTCTGCATCTTGATCCACAGCGCCTACTTCTTCGAGCACTCTTACGAAAGGCATCGAACTGCCATCCATGATCGGCATTTCGGGGCCGTCCATTTCCATCAACACGTTATCGATCTCCATACCAACCAATGCTGCCAATACGTGCTCGGTGGTGTGAATGCGAGCTCCGTTCTGTTCCAGGGTCGTTCCGCGGGAAGTGTCTACCACATTGTCCACATCTGCATTGATGATGGGGTTGCCGGGAAGATCCACTCTCTGGAATTTGTAACCGTGATTTTCAGGGGCCGGACGGAAGGTCAGGTTGGTTTGTTTTCCTGTATGTAAGCCAACACCTGAAATGGTAATGGCTGCTTTGATTGTTCTTTGTTTTACGCTCATAGTTTGTTCAAAGTTCATTGGTTCATTGGTTCATTGGTTTCCGTTACCCGGACTAGGGTGAGACGAGAAATTGAACAACAAGTTCAAATGTAGCAAAATAATGGGAATTATTATGCGGTGAATAGCTTTTTTTGGGCAAGGATATTGAACAATCCGCCGCGGCGGACGAAAAAGCGAATCTGCGGGTGTTAAGAGGTGGGAATCTATAGTATTACTTCGGATAACACAAGTAATGCTTCTTCACCGTTTTGGACAAAACATCAATGCTCAACTGATCGGATGCATCGGCAATGTCCGACACGCTTCCGTCTTTGAACAAAATGTTGATCCGGATCTTGTCGGCGCGGTAAGCATCGTTAGTAACAACTCCCGTGAATACAAAATAATTCACTTCTTTGTCATTCAGCTTGTATCGTTTGCGGATATCCTGCTTGATGGAATTGATCTTGTCTTCTTTGAAGGCCTGATTCTGCAATTCTACTTTAAAAAGTTTTCTGTCCACCAGTTGCTTGCATAACTCGGAGAGCACGGCATCTTTGTGATTTACCCAAACTTTTATGGAAGTCATGATGTCGTTGTCATCCAGTTGGGCAAAGGTTTCCAGTAGTTTCGGATTTTTTGCGAAATCACTTTCACTGAATTCATTGTAGAGAAAAGTCCGTAAAGCAGGAGTGCAGAACAATTCCACTTTTTTTTCTGCGAGATCTTTCGCACGCTTCAGAATGTTCACCAGCAAGCTTTCTGCACTCAAAACGGTCTTGTGCAAATACACTTGCCAGTACATCAGTCTACGTGCAATAATAAATTTTTCTATGGAATAAATTCCTTTTGCTTCGATGGCTAACTGGTCGTTCACTACGTTCAGCATTTTAATGATGCGGTCGGAACTCACCACGCCTTCTGATACTCCGGTGAAAAAACTATCGCGGTTCAGGTAATCGAGACGGTCCATGTCGAGTTGACTGGATACCAACTGGTGTAAAAATTTCTTTTTGTATTTATTCTGAAAGATGCTGATTGCCAAAGTGAGCTGGCCTTTGAATTGATCATTCAAGCGGCTCATGAACAATTCGGAGATGTCTTCATGGGTCACATCACTAACAATGCTGTGCTCGAGCGCGTGTGAAAAGGGACCGTGGCCAATGTCGTGCAAGAGAATAGCGATTGTGACTCCTTTTGCTTCTTCTTCCGAGATCTCATGTCCCTTGGAACGGATCACGTCAATCGCTTGTCCCATCAGGTGCATCGCACCCATGGCGTGATGAAAGCGGGTGTGCAAGGCTCCAGGATATACCAGATTGGTCAACCCCAATTGTTTTATTCTCCGTAAGCGCTGAAAATAGGGGTGGTCGATCAAGTCGTAAATTATTTCATACGGAAGAGATACGAAACCATAGATTGGATCGTTAAAGATTTTCAGTTTGTTGGAGAAAGAGTTCATCGCCGTAAAGATAATAATGGTTTTGGTACAGATCGCGAATCTTTTACAGATATTACAGATCAATTTTGGTACAGATCGCGAATCTTTGCAGATATTACAGATTAGCTTCTAGTATCTGAAAATAAACCGACATCATCCAGATTTTTTTATCTCTAATATCCGTGTCTATTCGCTATCCGTACCAAGCGAATTTCGCCCAGTTAGAATCTCGGCTTTCAAAAAGACAGTTTTAACTTATTTTAAGGGGAGAAGCAGATTAATTTTTTTAAATTCACCACAAATTCAGAGGATATATATGGAAAAGATCAATGTACTATGGGCGGACGATGAGATAGATCTGTTAAAACCGCATATTTTATTTTTAAAAGATAAAGGATACGAAATAATGACCGCTACCAGTGGGGATGAAGCGCTGGAGTTGGTGGAAAAGAATAGTTTTTCAGTCGTGCTGCTAGATGAGAACATGCCGGGATTATCCGGACTGGAAACCCTGAACCGCTTGAAAGCAAAACATGCTGAAATCCCCGTGATCATGATCACCAAAAGTGAAGAAGAGCATTTGATGGAAGACGCCATCGGTTCCAAGATTTCGGACTACCTCATTAAACCAGTGAATCCGAATCAGATTCTGCTTTCCTTGAAAAAAACGCTCGACAACAAACGTCTGATCAGCGAAAAAACGACCTCCAATTATCAGCAGGAATTCCGTCAGATCGGAATGACGATGGGCGACAGACTGAGCTGGACAGAGTGGGTGGAAGTTTACAAGAAATTAGTTTATTGGGAACTCGAGTTGGATACGAGCAAGGATGAGAGCATGATGGAGATTCTGAAAATGCAGAAGGCAGAGGCGAACAAGCTCTACGGCAAATTTATTGAGAACAACTATATTGGCTGGCTGAACGGAAAATCTCCGAACCCGCCTTTGTTCTCCCACACCATTTTTAAAGCTAAAGTGGCTCCGTTACTCGATAAGCACGAAACAACTTTTGTGGTATTGATCGATAACCTTCGTTATGACCAATGGAAAATGATCCAGCCTGTTGTAGCTGAATATTTCAAAATAGAACAAGAAGAATTGTACAGTGCGATCTTACCCACAGCGACACAATACGCCCGTAATGCCTTTTTTGCAGGCTTGATGCCGAGTGAGATCGAAAAACGATTCCCGAAATTATGGCTGAACGATGAACAGGAAGGCGGCAAAAACATGCACGAAGAAGAATTGTTGGCAGAACAACTGAAACGTCTGGGCAAGGATGTGAAAATGAGTTATAACAAGATCACCAACCACGCTGCCGGAAAACGCCTTTCTGAAAACATGGGCAACCTGATGCAGAACAAATTGAATGTGATCGTTTACAATTTTGTTGACATGCTTTCCCACGCCCGCACAGAGATGGAAGTGATCCGTGAATTGGCGGATGATGAAAAAGCTTACCGTTCCATCACTGTATCCTGGTTCGAGAATTCCCCTCTGCATGACATCATCAAACAGATTGCAGCAAAAAAATGCAAACTGGTGATCACAACCGATCACGGAACCATAAAAGTAACGGAGCCTTCCAAGGTTGTCGGCGACAAGAACGTAAATACGAATTTGCGCTACAAACAAGGAAAGAGTTTGGATTACGTGAAGAAAGATGTGTTTGAGGTAAGAAATCCTGCGGATGCATTTTTGCCGAAACAGCACGTAAGCAGCGCCTTTGTGTTTGTTAAGGAAGACATGTTCTTTGCTTATCCGAACAACTACAATCATTATGTAGGCTATTACCGCAACACGTTTCAGCACGGTGGTTTGAGTTTGGAGGAGATGCTTATTCCGTTTATCACTTTATCTGCAAAATAGGGTACGAATTGCGAAAAAAACGAATATTGCGAATCTGGGTGTCAAAACATGCCGTCGCCCTGATCGTAGTCGAAGGGCAAGGGCGTTTATTTTGAATTGAGGAGAATGGAAACAAAATTGAACGAATTTTTTCATGAAATACACTGTCTTCCTTTTCGCTGTATGCCTGATTTATAGCTGCGATCCCTATTACAAGTTGCCGTATTGCATAAAAAATCAGACTACAGACACATTGTATGTTAAGTACAAGAACTATCCGGATAGCCTGCGGATAGTGCCTCCCAATGGATTGTCAGTGCTCAGTACAGCATCCGGCATCGGCCACTCAAAAAAAGTTTACAAGACAGAAACCTTTCAGACCTGGTTTAAAGAAAATTCTTTGCTGGTGAAAAAAGAAAAAAGCAATGCCTTGAAAAAAGTTTCCGAATCTCAGTGGAAATATGAAAAAGGAAGTGCAATTTTGTACGTGAAGAAATAGAAATCATGCCTGAAATTATCATCCAAACACTTTCCGATCTCCCTTCCGCAGCAAAACAGCTTTTGTCTGCTTTCGGTCAAAAAAACGTCGTTGCGTTTTCCGGACCGATGGGAGCAGGGAAGACCACACTGATCAAAGCCATTTGCCAGGAATTGGGTGTGAAAGAAACCATCAGCAGTCCCACCTTTTCCATAGTGAACGAATACCGTTCAGCATCCGGTAAAATGATCTACCATTTCGATTTTTACAGGATCAAGGATCTGAATGAGGCTTATGATCTGGGTTACGAGGAATATTTTTATTCAGATGCCTACAGTTTTATAGAATGGCCAGAGAAGATCGAAGGCTTGCTTCCCGAAGAGGCTTTGACGGTGGAGATCTCCGTTAAGGATGGGGTTCGGGTTCTGGCCGTCTAAGAGCGGGCCGTCCACTAAAAAAATCAGCGAAAATCTGCGCTATCTGCGAGCACTCCCTTTTTTTTCATACCTTTGACTTCTCTCTAGCTAAAGAAAATGAAAACATCAAAAGAGTTACTGGCTTCACTTTCACAGACTGCACTAATGCCTCAAGAAGAAATGCTTGAGATAGCCCGTAAAAAAGGCAAATTATTCATAGGAATCCCAAAAGAGATCTCGTTTCAGGAAAACCGCGTGGCACTTGTGCCGGATGCTGTGGCATTGCTGGTGAATAACGGACACCAGATCATTGTGGAGACCAATGCCGGGAAAATGGCCAATTTTCAGGATCACGACTACAGTGAGGCTGGAGCTCAGATCGTTTATAGCGCCGAAGAGGTTTACAAAGCCAACATCATTCTAAAGGTTGCACCTCCGTCTCCACAAGAGATAGAGATGATGCAACAGAAACAAACTTTAATTTCGGCATTACAGTTAACCGTTCAGCCTGAAGACTTTTTGAAACAGCTATCGTCCAAGCGTATTACGGCGGTGGCTTTCGATTGGATCAAAGACATTGACGGAATTTATACAGTTATCCGTTCCATGGGTGAGATCGCCGGTGGAACGTCCATTCTTATTGCAGCAGAATATTTGAGCAATGTAAACAACGGACAAGGCGCCATTTTGGGAGGTATATCCGGAATTTCTCCGACAGAAGTGGTGATTCTTGGAGCAGGAACGGTTGGTGAATTCGCCACGCGTGCTGCTTTGGGACTGGGCGCATCGGTTAAAGTATTCGACAATAACATTTACCGTTTGAGACGTTTGCAAAGTGATATAGGTACACGTGTATTCACTTCTGTGATCCAGCCGCGGGTATTGGCCAAACATTTAAAAACAGCAGATGTGGTGATTGGAGCCATCCGCGCTCAACAAGGCAGAACACCTTGTGTGGTGACTGAAGAAATGGTGAGTGAAATGAAAGTCGGGTCCGTGATCATTGACGTGAGTATCGATCAAGGCGGATGTTTTGAAACTTCCGAAGTGACCAATCATACCAAGCCGGTTTTTCGCAAACACGGAGTCATTCATTACTGCGTTCCTAACATTGCTTCCCGCGTTTCCCGCACTGCTTCCTATGCATTGAGTACCATCTTTGCCCCGATCTTATTGAACATCGGTGAAGAGGGCGGAGTAGAGAACATGTTGAGAAGGGATGCCGGCGTGCGCAATGGTGTTTATTTATACAATGGAACGCTCACCAATCAAGTGCTCGGAGAAATGTTCAAACTCCCATACAAAGACATCAGCCTTTTAATGGCAGCGTTATAAAAACATCTTCCATCATACATCTTTTATGGCTATCCCCGCTAAGAACGCAGACCTTTACAGAAGATTAAAATTTTACGGTTTTGGCCTTGTCCTTGGAATAGTCCTGGTGGCAAGTGTTCTGAATAAGAACAAAGGTTGTCAATTACCCTCTTCAGCAAAGCTGGAAGAACTGGGCTGGCAGAAACTGGAATACAGCAAGCACGGTACCTGCCGCATGGAATGTCGTCACATTAGTGAAACGGAGGTCAGAGAATTAGTCGGAACGGGAGCTACACTCGGAAAAGGGAAAGTGAATTTTGATAAAAGTGAAGTCCACGACAAACCATATCCTACATACGCGATAGAAGGAACTACTTCTACGGGAAAAAATCTCCGCATCATCATCGCCGATTGCGATACGATTTCAAGAGTGGTCACGGCCATTGATCTGAAAATGGAGAATGACAGTTGCGACTGTAAATAAGTTATTGGATCACTACCTTAGCTCTCCCCATCCTTCCGTCGGCAGAAACCTTCAAGATAAAATAAAATCCCGCCGGAATGCCTTCTAGTTGCAGCCGGTACGATGCTCCGTCCATAATTTCGAAATCAGTTTGACGGTACAATCTTCCTTGTGCATTGTAGATCCTGAACTGAGCATATTCAAAATGGTTAGCATCATTGTTTATGTTAATGTAGTCGGATGTCGGGTTGGGGTAGGCAAATAAATTGTAGATCCCATTGTCTTCGATCTCACAGCTTTTGTCCCAGCCTTCTTGCTGTTTGACTATCCATTCGCGTTGGCTCTGGATGAAAGGGAAAATGCCGGGATAGTCGAAACGCAGTACATAAGCAGAACCGGCTATCGACAACTCATCTTCGTTACTCTCGGTCATGGAGTGTGCAAACTCTTCGTAAGAATTGTATTTGTATACGTCGTCCCGATATGCCTGGTCTATCAGCTCGTGCATTTCTACTACATAGGGACCGAGATGATCCATTGTAAAATTGCTTTTGATCAATTCGCAGGAATAGTATAAATATTCTTCTTTCCATTCGGGAACTTCAAAGATCCTTTGGAGCAGTGGACGCTCCTCAAACTTATTGGCCGGAATTAAATAGCCATCCCATAAAGAAGTGCCGCTCAAATTTTTCATATCCTGAAAAGTTTCGTTCATGTCCCAGGGAATCCAACGGATCTTCCCGTCGGGATGTTCGTACATGTAAAAGTTGTTTCCTCCGCCCCAGTAGCTGTCCCAGCTTCGCACCGCTTTTTCTATCGCAAGCACTTTTATGTAAGCATGTACGTCAAATTTATTTTCGATCTGGTCTTTCAGGTCCGCCCCTGTGTAGTTATTCAACAGGCCGATGAAGTCGGTCAGCTTGCTCCAGTCGTCCACCGT
>JBKJQG010000005.1:0-7353 GCA_046594925.1 Bacteroidia bacterium | reverse complement strand
TAATCATCCATGCATTCAGTTCAACGCCTTCTGTGGTCTTGAACATGAACAATTCTTTTTTCGAAAAGTCGAACTCTGCCATTTTTTTTGTCAACGCTTCATTGTTTTCCAACACGCGGATTTGTTTTCCGTTCGCATCGTAGATGGCAATGAATGGCGCTGTGTTAGCGGAAGAGTAGGAGTTGATGTAATACTTCATTCCCGTGCTAAAATCAGGAACATGAACTCCTTTTTCTCCGGATACTTTTTTCTTTCCTGAACCGTCGGTCTTAATGGAATAAATATCTTTCTCCGTAGCTGTGGTTTCAGAAGCTGTATAGAAAATGGTTTTTGTTTTTTCGTCGATCCCCTGAAAACTTACCACGTCCCAGTTGCCTTTGGTTACCTGGTTCACCAGCTTTCCGGTCATGTCGTATCTGTAAATGTGATTGAATCCGTCTTTCTCACACATGATCAGAAAGTTCATTTTATCCGCCGTGAAATAAACGTAATCACCTTGTCCTTCGTGGATGTCAATATAGGTCTCACTAGTCTCTGTATAGATCGCTTTCGATTCTCCGCTGCTTGCATTGTTGAACATCAATTCCAGTTTGCTCTGATGGCGGTTCATTCTCACGATCGACAAGGTATTCGGCTCCATTGTCCATTTGATGCGCGGAATGTATTGATCCACTTCTGTTCCGATGTTCATCAATTTATCTGCTGCTGAAGCCAGGTCGTAGGTGTGAATGGTTACGACTGAATTCGCTTCTCCTGCTTTGGGATATTTGTATCTGTTCTCTGTCGGATAAAGTTCACTGTTGAATTCGTTGAAGGAAAATTCTTTCACTTTACTTTCATCGAACTTGTAATAAGCGATCTTTTTACTATCCGGACTCCAGAAATAAGCGATCGAAAAAGCAAACTCTTCTTCATGGACCCAATCTGTAGCGCCATTGATGATGTTGTTGTGCAACCCATCTGTCGTCACCTGTGTCTCTTTTCCGGAAGCAAGGTCTTTGATGAAAATGTTGTTTCCTCTTACAAATCCTACTTTGTTTCCGTCGGGCGAGAAGGTCGCATACATCTGCTTTTCACCTGCACTGACCGGGGTCAATGATTTTGTTTTTCTGTCGTATACATAGTAATTCTCTCTGGTCGAGTGGCGGTAGATCTGTTCTGTTCCTGTCGAAATGAGCATTTTTGTTTCATCCGGACTGAATTGATAACCATCGATGCTGATGGCTTTACCATCTACTTTCAGGTCAGCTTGAGCGACAATCGTGACAGGAGGCGACACCTTAGCATATTCATATTGAAGGATCTTGCCGTCATCCTGGGCCGTGTAGTGAACCCCGTCATTCATGGAGGCTAGTCCGTATACTGCATTGCTGCGAAAAGTTCCTGTTTTCCAGATATCTTCCAGCGTCACATTCTTTTTTTGTGCCGAAACATTGCTTAAAAGCAAAAGAGAAATGGATAAAATTGAAAGTTGTTTCATGTAAGTCATTTATCGGATTATAGGATTCAAGTACGAAAATAGGAAAATAATTTTCATTCAACCCGACATATATGATGAGTGGTAGTTTTTCAGGATAGGCTTAGCTTAGGGGCGGATTTTGGTTTTTAAACCGACTAAAGGCCTTTGCCAGTCTATGAATCGAACGTTTTGCGCCCTGAATATATGGCGCAAAAATGGCAATAGATTTGTAATAAAAGCGTTCCTGTTTCTTGTGTTTGTAATTAAACCTTTTTAAAATTGAGTGTCAAACAGCCGCCGGGAAAAAACCGGTTTAAACAAAAATAAAATCAACAAATGAAAAAAATCATATTCCTGCTCATCCCACTTAGCATTGTCTATTCCTGCAGTCCTCCGAGGTCTGTCATCAACACCGGTAAAGTGGTTACCAAAAAACAAGTGCAATTTGGGGTGAATTACGCCATCAACGTTTCCACTTCGCCCATCAACCAGACAATAGAAGGTGTCAAAGAGTTCGGCGAATTTACCGACAAGGATTCCTTCCAGCTGAACGAAGGATTAGAACATATCAATGCAGCAGCTTTGGCCTATTGCCTGGATCCCATTGGCTATAAGACTGATTTTTATGCTCGCTATGGTTTTGGGTATAACCTCGATGCAGGTTATCGTTATTCCGGAAAAGCACATGCCATCGACATGCGCTATCAATTCCTGGGATCTAACAGCACCTATCAGTATTCAGATTACAAAGGAATGTACGGAAGCATAGGTTTGCAATACAGTTGGCAGAACTTCGGATTTGGTGACAAGAAATTCGATCAGGTGAAGCGCGTCTTTGATCTGAAGATGGCAAGAAAGGACATTTCTGTTCCCATCATCTTTAGTAAGTCGTTCGGGCCTGAAGAGAAGTATGGGGCAATTTCCTTTGGGGCGGTTTATACTCACAGTTTTGTCCAGTACAATGTGGATCCTAAAAATGTTTATGTCCGCAACAACGAAGGCGCGCAGGAAATGCTTAGACCGATGAATGCAAAAAATCATTACAGTTCCTATGGAATGTTTGCAAGCCTGAAAGCAGGATACAAGTTCATTTACTTTAATGTAGGCCTTACCACTTATTATCAGAACTATGGATCTTATGCTTTGCTGGGTGGTGGAAACGTTGAGTTGAAAGGCTGGACATTCATTCCGACCTACGGTATGCAATTCAACATTCTGCCAAGGAAAAAGAAAACCGAATTGAGAACGATCTAAATTTCTGCTGGGAGAAAATGTTAGTAAGTTCTGCACCTTTTAACTGAGGTGAAGAAGGGGATAAATTGTAGTTTTGTGAGATACCGAAAGAGATGAGCTATAAAAAAATTACTCCTTCTATCCTTAAAAAACTGCAGGACATTCTTGGAGAACAATATGTTTCCTTTGATGCGGAGAGTTTAAAGAATTACGGACACGATGAGACCGAGGACTTGTTGTTCCTTCCGGAAGCAGTCATAAAGCCACGTACAGCAAAAGAAATCTCCGAGATATTAAAACTTGCTAATCAGGAAATGATTCCGGTTACGCCTAGGGGTGCAGGAACAGGCTTGAGCGGGGGGGCTTTGCCCATTCATTCGGGTATTATCCTGTCGATGGAAAGGTTCAATCACATCCTGCAGATAGATGAGCGCAATTTACAGGCAACGGTAGAACCGGGTGTGATCAACGAAGCTTTTCAGAATGCAGTAAAAGAACTCGGACTGTTTTATCCGCCGGATCCAGCGAGTAAAGGAAGTTGCTTCTTAGGAGGAAACGTAGCGGAGAGCAGTGGCGGGCCCAAATGTGTGAAATACGGAACTACCAGGGATTATATTCTAAATCTGGAAGTGGTTTTGCCGACGGGTGAGATCATCGAAACCGGAGCCAACACGCTGAAGAACTCAACTGGATATAATTTAACGCAGTTGATGGTAGGAAGCGAAGGGACTTTAGGAATAGTGACCAAGATCATTGTAAAACTTTTACCGCTTCCGAAATACGATCTGCTAATGCTGGTGCCGTTCAAGAGTATGGACGAAGCCTGTGCAGCCGTGAGTGAAGTGTTTCGTGCAGGATTCACGCCCAGTGCAATGGAACTCATGGAACGGGATGCTTTGGATTGGGTGAGCAAATATGTTCAAAGCAATGTCGTAAAATTGGAAGATGGAATTGAAGCACATCTGCTGATAGAAGTAGACGGAAACGACATAGATGTGCTGATGAAGGAGATGGAAGCCATAGCAGAGCTGATGACAAAATACTACACGACCGACATTCTTTTTGCAGATTCTGCAGCACAGAAGAATGAATTGTGGCGCCTGAGGAGAGGAATCAACGAAGCTGTAAAGAACAATGCTATCAGCAAAGAGCAAGATACTGTGGTGCCACGTGCTGAACTTCCGAAATTGGTGAAAGGCGTGAAAGAAGTGGGACAAAAATATAAGTTCAAAACAGTTTGTTACGGACATGCAGGTGACGGAAACTTGCACATTCGGCTGATAAAAGGAGAGCTGACTGATGAACAATGGAATGGCGATTACATTAAGAAAGCGATAGCGGAGATTTTTACCATCTGCAAACAATTGGGAGGAACCATTAGCGGAGAACACGGAATTGGTTTAGTACAGCAGGAATACATGCACCTTGTGTTTTCTGAAAAAGCTTTGCAGATTCAGCGCGACATCAAAAAAGTATTTGATCCGAACGGGATCCTCAATCCCGGAAAAATGTTCGGGTAATAAAAAAGCTCAGTATAACGTTAAACGTCACACTGAGCTTAGTCGAAGTGTTCTCCTTGCCGGAGAGCTATTTCTTAATAACCACTGAATCTTTTTTCATCACTTTGCCTTTACAGCAAGGCTTCTGACATCCTTCTTCGCAACCTTCGCCCATTTCGTTTCCGTTAACTACGATTCTTTTTTCGATGCACATTCCTTTTTCTTCACCGCATCCTTGTCCTTCTTCACAGCTTTCCATTTTGCTGCAGGATTTTTGACTGTGATGAGAACTGCACTCATTTTTTCCTTCACAATGACTTTGGCTGTTTTTCATGTGTCTCATACATTTTTTTGCAACTGCAAAGATTCCGCCTCCGAAAAGGATGACAAAACCGCTGAGGATAACAAAGTAAGAAACGTACTTGAACATGTTGGAAAGGTTTTCTTTTTGCGTTTTTGCAAGTAAGAACATTCCCGCAACTATTACGAGTAAGGATAAGGAGGCTGCATGTATCATTTTATCTGGGGTTTAAGTGAATATTGGATTTATTTTCTTTTACGAATATAGGACAATTATCTGTCGGATTCAATTTGCCTGTTTTTAATGGACAACAGCCATGGAGAATAGGTGGGACTGGGGCTGTTTGATTGATTCAGTGTTCTCTTCAGCACCGTTTCATGGACGCACAGTTCGCCATGAGTGCTTTCTGCCCAGCTTCTCTTTTCTCTGCGGTACAGTTTGCCGATAAAGCCAACCTGCTCGTTGTGCATTTTTCCGTCCGCATTTTTTACAGATGCCAGAAAACGCTGGTAAGCCGGAGCTTTTTCATAGATCAGCAATCCTTTGGCTCTTGATTCGTTCAGCATCCATTTAAGTGAAATGTCCGACAATACTTCCTCTTTGTATCCTCCGCCCACATCCGTATGCACACCGCAGAACCAAACCTGTTTCAATCGATCCTTCGGCTGATCTTCTTTTAAGCGGTTCCAAATCACAGGATGAAAAGTCTTTCTTTCGTCGTCAATGGAAAGTGCATGTCTTGCAAATTCAACACTTTCACTCAATTCAAAAGAATGAAATTTATGCGGAAAGATCTTATCGAGAAAACTGCTCAGCCCTTTGTTCGGTAATCCAAGAGCGGCAACGGTATCAAATACTCCGAGAAATTTTATCTTGCACCACATGGTATGATGTTTTTCTATGAAGATTTTTGCTTTTTTCTCCCTCCGTTCTTTGTTGTGGATCTTGTAGATCTTAAAAGCATCCTCTATGATGTCGGCTCGGGAAGCAGGCAGTACCCCGAACATGTGAATGAAGCCCGACAAACTTCTTACCGTGGCGGCGCCTCTGCTGAACCCAAATAAATAGATGTGATCATCGGCCTGGAAGTTCTCGAAAATGAATTTATAGCAATCCAGCATGTTACGCGAAAAACCTCTGCCACCAATCATTCCGGCAATTCCTTCAATGCCTGTTCCAAGCCCTGGATCATAATAGGCGATTTGTTTTTCGGTGCGATCCTCGATCATGTTGAAGATCTTGTATACGTTTGTATTGTAGTTCACGCCGCCTTTCTGGCCGGTTCCGTCTGAAAATACGACTATGTTCTTTCCCATGATTTTAAAGGATTAAGGTGAGGTATCTTCGTTATCATTTGTGAATCATTTCGACAAGTCACTAAGTTTTAATTTTGGTGAATACATCAGATATACTTCCGATGAATCGCTGGAATATTTGTAGAAGCTGCGCGTGATGGCGGCATAATTTCTTCTCTCGGGATAAGCAGGAACGCCCAGTTCCATCATACACCAATACTTGATTGTAATCTGATGGAGGTTCATCTCACTTCGGGTGTATTTTTTTATTTCTTCAGGAAGCTTTGATTTCACGCTGTCTGAAACGTAGATCACGCCATTAGCAGTGTTGCCTGTGTAGAGGTTGTGTGACAAATAAGAATCCCAATCGTTAAAGAAATTAAGCAAAGGCAAAAGAATGAAAAGCAAAGTGACAATTTTTAAAGAATGATAATGCAACATGCTTTTAATTTGGGAAATAGGAAATGCATCGTTCTTATAGAACAAGATAAAGGAAAATCCCATCATCGCAAGGTTCCAGGGCCAAACTACTGGGTTGTAATTGTGCCCGAAAGGCCCCAGTACAATCAAAATAAAAATGTGCATCGAGAAAAGAGCGATTATCGCGACTTTTTTTAGCATCGGAATGAATAAACATATTCCCGTTAGAATTTCAACAAGCGGGAAAGCCCTGCCTAACCAGTCAATGCTTCGGATGCCCGATTCGCTAAGGTGATTGGTGATGGGTTCCATCAGCCATGGATACGTGTCTATAATAAAGTTTGGATTCAGTTTTTGAAGTCCGCTCCAGAAATAAACGGCCCCGATCATCAGTTTAAACATTGTGATTAATGCTTGCTGTTGTTTTGTGTCGTCGCATCTAAAATTGAAAAAAGAAACGGCGAACAGCATTAATGAATATTGATAGAACCAAGGCTGCCAGCGGTTGTAGTCCTGAATCGCCAAGAGTACTGAAGAGATCAGAAATGCAATGATGAATTTTTGAGGGTTTCGTAAAACAACAATGAAACAAAGTAAAAGCAGAGTGATGATGAATAGAATTATATCAAAAGGATGATGAAGGGAAGGTAGAAAATCAAAAATAGGACTCATCGGAAACATTCGGTCGCCCAGCCAGAGTTTATAACTCAGAATCATACTCAGCAGGCAAGCGGCCGCCGTGATCCGGGTTACAATGCGGATTTGTGAGCAGGAGTTGTCTTTCATTGTTTTAATCTTCCCGCCTTGTAAAAATATTTTTTGTAGTAGGCTTCGTCGAGATCGTCGATCATCACGCCTTTCTTTGTGGTCGCATGAACGAATTTGTTGTTCTGTAGATAAACGCCAATGTGTGATACTTTGTCGCCGTCGATTTTAAAGAAGACGAGATCTCCTTCTTCGAGATTGCTCTTCGAAAAGGTTTTGCATTGCTCATAGATAGAGGAGGAGGAGCCTGTGAGTGGTCTGCCGTAGACAGAATTGTAAAGTGCGGAAGTGAAATTGGAACAGTCGACTCCGCTCTTATTCTTTCCGCCGTATTTGTAAGGAACGCCATACCATTCATCGATGAAGGAATACAGTTTTACA
>JBKJQG010000253.1:0-4672 GCA_046594925.1 Bacteroidia bacterium | reverse complement strand
CGTGGGAAATTCAGAGAAGTCAATCAGCCCGTTTTAGAAAATCGAAACAATGGTTTGATCTATACTTTGGGTGGAACTATATTCGGGCCGGTGATCGGCGTGAGCAGTTCGATGTTGGCGGTTTCTCTACTACATAACAAACCGTCTGTTGCGCAAACAATCTTTGCCTTGGTTCCTGTTTTTGTATTGCCTCTCTCCTATTTGTTCTACAAAGAAAAGATTACGATGAAATCAATATTCGCTGCGTTGATAGCCATTGCAGGAGTAATGGTGTTGATATGGAGAGAACAGATTCTGGCTTTTATTTAAGCACTATCCATATCAATAAATTTACGGATATTTGTGCTCGTAAAAAAACAAGGTAAGAAGAATGGACGCATCCGATCAGTTAAAAAAGTATTTCAATTCCAAAGAGTACGCAACAACCATCATCGGCAATCCGGAAGGTGTGAGTGCACCCCTAACGAAGGAAGACAAGATCTCCTCTCTCATTTCCATGCTGACCGATCCGGCCAATAAAGAAATCAAAGAAGAAGCTTTAGTGACTTTAAAAAAAGAAAAAGGCGGAGACACCTTGCTATTGGCCATTGCAAGCCCGAAAGCCAAAGATGTAAGACACCTCTTGGTTGCGGCCTGCTGGGAATCCGAAATCAACTATAGTAAATACCTTCCGTTCTTTATTCTACTTGCCTTGGACGAAAATTACCTTACCTCATTAGAAGCGATCACTACCATTGAGACCATGGAAGGACCGTTCACAGATGCGGACGTAAAAGCGGCAATCAAGAAAGTAAAAGAATTCAAAAAGAATATTACTACGGAGAGACAGGTTTTACTGAATGACCTAGTTGTTACTTTGGAGGGATTTCAGAAGACCAAGGAGTAAACTTCGAAGGTAGGCACGCCTTCACCCAGAGCGGAGTCGAAGGGGATGTGCTACAGCTCTGCAATTATATATGCTTCGACTCCGCTCAGCATGACGACCAACAAAGTTTTACCTTTGCACTGCCCCATCACACCATCACCTAATCACTTCATCACTTTTTCTTATAATATTTCATAGCCTCAGGAAGAAAGGCTTTGATGTCTGCAATACGCGTAGCATCACTCGGATGTGTACTTAGAAGCTCAGGAGGACTTTTTCCCCCGCTCGCCTTTTCCATTCTTTCCCAGAATGTAACCGCTTCAGAAGGATCATAGCCTGCGATGGCCATGAAGACCAATCCCATTTTATCAGCTTCACTCTCGTGGGTGCGTGAGTATTTCAACATTCCCAATTGAGAAGTGATCCCATAGGATTGTAAAAAAAGTGCCTGAGTCAATTGTGGTTTTTGAGAAAGAGCAACCGATAAAGCAGCTCCTCCCGCTTCAACTAATAAACCCTGACTCATGCGCTCGTTACCATGGCGCGCTACTGCATGTGCTATCTCATGTCCCATTACGCAAGCTAATCCTGGTTCAGTCTGAGTCACCGGCAGCAATCCTGAGTACACAACCACTTTTCCACCCGGCATGCACCAGGCATTGACTGTATTCTCGTTCACCAAATGAAATTCCCATTGATATCCTTCCAAACGTTTCGATAGTCCTTTGTCCGCCATGAAAGTTTCGACAGCTTTCTGCATGTCTTTTCCAATTCGTTCGACCATTTTTGCGTTAGCATCGGCAGAGGGAACTGCTGGATTTTTTTGAAGAAAATCTGAATAACTGGTTAGACTCATTCCGATCATTTGTGATTCAGATATAAGACTTACTTGTTTGCGTCCCGTGATAGGTACTTTCTGGCAGGCAACGCTTGCGATAAGGATTAGAGTAGTAAAGAATATATTTTTTTTCATTTTGCAAAAAATTCGATGATACAATTTTACTGAAGATAATTCAACATGAAGAATAAAAATCGCCAAGTTCTGTATTTACATAGCTGAAATCGACTTGAGACGCTTCTCCACGTGTCCGTTTACAAGAGCTAATTGGTCACTCTTATTCGATTTCAGCAGTGAGACCACGTTCGAGCAAAGCTGTACACATCGGCTCCAGGACTTCGTAAGAACCTTTCTTTACAGAACATTTTCCCTTGTAATGGATCAGGAAAGTGCATTGTTCTGCTTGGACAGGATCGTGTTTACAAACTTTGATCAGGGATTCTATCACATGATCAAACGTGTTAAAGTCATCATTGTAAACGATGAGCTGTTTGCCTTCCACTGCTACTTCTTCCGGAGCTACTAATACCTCTGAATCGGTGTCCAGGTCATGCTGTTGTTTATCGAAATCTCTGATCTTCATTTTTTAACTAATTAATTACCCGCCGCTGCTCTAGCTTCTTCGATTGAGATCTTCACTCCGTCTTTGTAGGCTATTATGAATGCGTCTTTAATGTCAGCTTCTGCAACGACTTCTGATCTCGCGATACTGGCTTCAGAATAAGTCCTGAAAACACCAACTGTGTATATCGTCAAACCGTTGGTGTCCTTGTAATTCTTTACTCCTTTGTTAGCGACTTTCAAAAATTTGTTAGCGATTTCCAAAGGAACTTCTTCCATGAACGCACCAATCTGAACTTTAAATACAATCCCTGAATCGATCTTCATCACGTTGCTTGCATCGGCTGCCGCTTTGATCTGTTCATTCACAACAGGAGTTACTGCCACAGCGGTGTTAGCAGGAGAAGTAATGGTCGTTGCTATCGGTGAAGTATTCGCAGGAACGGTCGCTGTCGGTTGTGGCCTCTCAGCTGCCGGACGAGGCGGTATGGTTGTAGTAGTTGTCGCGATTGTTGAAACTGCTCCACCGTTTCCTGAACTTGTCCGAGAGAAAGTAGGCAAAACATTCATGTTCGGTGCGGTTGAAAAAACAGCTGAACCCTCTGCCAAAAGTTTTTCAGCTTCCGGCAATGAAATGCGTTTACCGTTGTAATAGACCGTTACAAAAGCATCCTTAATACCGACATCAACGATCATGTTCTTCGCCTCTACCGCTCTCGCCACGTTGTTATATATTCCTGTATTGTAGCGCACATTTCCGTTAGGCGCTGTTTCGGTATATAAAGGTTGAATGTTATATAACTTACTGGAAGAAACAATCTGTGAAAACACTCCAATCTGCACGGTGTAAAACAATCCCCCTACCGTAGCTATGTTCTGAGCAGTTGCAGGAATAACTGTTTGAGGATTCGAGTTGTTAACGGGAACATTTGTGTTGGTTGCAACGTTCTTGTTTTCCGTAGTCGTCGTTGTATTTGTTGCTGCCGCATTCTCAGCGGTGTTTACCCCAGTTGCCGCATTCTCAGCTGCTGTTGAAGTTGTATTTGCCGGAGCTGTATCCCCTGTCATCGCCATTGCTTCTATCATCGGAATGCGTTTACCGTTCAGGAAGGCTACCACAAACGCATCTTTGTATCCCAGATCTCTGATCTCCTGTTTCACTTTGTCAGCCGTGCTGAATTTGGTGAACAATCCTGCCGTGTATCTGGTAAAACCCTGAGGTGTTGTTTCTCCGGTTATTGGCGACATCCCTTTGAAAAGATCCTGAGGAATCGGATTTCTGAACGCACCTATCTGCACTTTGAATATCAACCCTTCTGGCAATTTCTCGTTGACTGGAATGGGTTTGCTTGCTGAGTAAACAGGTGCTGTGGTGGTGACGAATACTTCGTTTGCCGGCACGATTTTGTTCGCTGCGGTTTCTGAAGTTTTATTGTCTGCAACGGCTGTTTCTGTAGTCTTATTTTCTGATGTTTTACTATCTACAACAGCTGTCTCGGTAGTTTTATTCTCTGATGTTTTATTGTCAGATATTGCTGCGTCTGTCGATTTGTTTTCAGCGACTGCAGTTTCTGTTGTTTTATTTTCGCTCGTTTTAGTATCGGCCACGGCTGTTTCTGTTGTTTTATTCTCTGATGCAGATTCAGTTGTCTTGTTCTCTCCTGTTTTGTTACCTGCAACTGCTGTCTCTGATGTTTTACTTTCTGTTGTCTTGTTATCTGCGACATCACCTTCAGTTGTTTTAACGGCAACATCGGGAGTGTATTTCAAATAGATCGCGGTTGCTTTCTTTTGCTTTTCCAAGGCGATCATTTCATTTTTGTATGCATCTTCAAGAGCGGTTTCTTTTTCATAGAAGTTGCTTGCTCCTGCTGCTGCTGCACGCGATTTTTTTGCCCGGTCAAAGAAAATAACAGATTCCTCCTTCATCATTTCTGCCATGGAAATATCATCAGCCGTATTTCCTTTTGTGGCAGCAGCGAACTGATCCAACTTATTTTGGTTGTCGGCATATTCTTTCGTATTGGCAGCGGCTATGACAAGAGCTGCTTCAACTTGTTTGTTCTCTGCTTGCTTTGCTAGTTCCTCTGCTTCTGAATAAATCGCATTTTTTGTAGTTGAATTGTTCTCTTTCGCTGCTTTCGACTTCAGGTCGTTCGCTTTTGATTCAAGATCAGTTGCTTCTTTATTCAGACTTGCCGCTTTAACGGCTTGTTGTGTGGCGACCGGTGAAGAATAGACAAATGACTTTTCTTCGGTAGCTGTTTCGTCAGTAGCGTTCTCTGCTGTTTTGCTGTCGGCTACAGCCGACTCTGTTGTTTTATTTTCAGCGGTCGTATTGTCTGCTAAAGCCGTTTCGCTTGTGTTGTTCTCCGTGGTTTTGTTATCAGCTGCAACCGTTTCGCCAG
>JBKJQG010000204.1:0-16127 GCA_046594925.1 Bacteroidia bacterium | reverse complement strand
TGTTCCCCTTTTGACTGGTTTTCGTTTACAAGCACTTTTACAACCTGTCCGGTGATGTCAAACAATTCGATTTTCACGCTTCCTTCTATTTGTGTTTCGTAATAGATTGCGGCTGATTTCGAGATCGGATTAGGTGAAACGGAGAAGCTAAATTTGCTTTTTACTGGTTCATCGATCGCTGTCGCACTTCCGAAATAATGATAAGTCGTATTATTTTGAAACCCCACTGTCCCTCCCGAAGTTCCTGAATTGGGAACGCCCAAAGTGTCGGTCAACACATTATAAAAAATATCCGCTGGGCTGTTCAGGCCTGTCACAACAGTTGCCGGAGTTCCGGTCAATGCGCTGCTGATTTTAACTATTTTCCCTGTCGTGGCTGTTCCCCAAGAAGAGACATAATAATTTCCTGCGGCATCCTGGGATATGCCATCACAATTAGAAAGGGTCGTGGTCAGCGGAGTTGAAACAACCCCCGACGTAACGTCAAATGCCATAATGGGAGCGGACGCCCCCCAATTCACGAAAACGCAACGGTTGTTCGGAGCATCGTAAATGATTCCATTGGGGCTTTTCGCCAAACCGGTAACGAAGACACTGAATGCGCGTGTCGCGATGTTGATGCGGTAAATCTTTTTTGTAGAAAAATCTGTGGAGTACAAATAAGTGTTGTCATGTGTAAGTCCATTCAGGAAAGTAGCACCCATACTTATTGTTCCCAAAGAAGCCCCCGCTAAATTGAACAACTTGATGCTTCCTCCTGCATTCACATACAGGGTATCGTTTACGATCTCCAGTCCGTGAGGTCCGCCAGAACATGCAGCAAAAATGGTCACTGCCCCTGTCGCGCTGTTTCTTGCCAGAATGTTATTCCCGCTATTGTTGGAGATCAGCCAGCGGTTGTTGGCATAATCGAACTCTATCGCTTCCGGACTATTGTACGCTTGCGAAAAAGCTGTAACTGAAAATAATACAGCGGATAAAAATGTAAGGGCTTGTTTCATTTATTAACTTTTAGTGATTTTTTCCAATTCCATTCCACAAACCGAACATTGTCCTGGTTTGTCGAAAACTTCCTCGGTGCATTTCATGGGGCATTGGTACTGCTCTGTGGCAGCTTCCTTAGGTACTTCCTCCTTCTGATGTGAATCACCGCAGGAAACCAAAAGACCCTGAACGGCCATCATTGTATAGAAAAGGATCTTGCTGGTCTTCGTCATTTTTCTGATAAAATTTCTAATTATTGACTAAATTACTTATTTTTATGAGCGAATGAAAAAAAATTGAAACTAATAATTATATTTGTCGTTAACATACACTCTAATTCCCTTTTTTAAGAATGAAAAAAATAATCATATTGCTTTTAGTGTTTATTGGGCTGAGTACAGTGGGATATTCTCAGGCCGCTGGGAAGGGAAGCGCTGAAAGGGGGTCGGAGTCGAAGGTAAAACCACGCGGACAGATGCGCCACTTCGAAAGGAGAAAACGCGATCCGAAGATGAGACATAACGGAACATCTTACAAAAAGAAAAACAAAGAATATAAAGTGGATGGGGACGGATTCAGCAACAGTCCGAGTAAAGGGAAAAGAAGAAGAAAGAAATAAAGAAATTAAAGTTAAAAAACCTCAGGCAGTGTGTCTGAGGTTTTTTGTTTAATAATACGAGTGGCTATTGAAGGGCGAAGAAGAAAGAGCTGTCCTTCCACGCCTTCTATTTGGGTTGTTTTTACTTCCAGAGTTCAACGTTCAAATTTGACTCTAATTTATTTTCAAGCGCATCAGGCAGTGAAGGGAAAAAATTAATTTTAGTCAACCGCTCTACAGAATCGATGCAGACCGCAAAATCAAAGATGCTCTGTTTGCTGCCTTCATTTGGCATCACAAAGCCAATTGCTTTTTTCTCGTTACCGCGTACATCCAGAATGATTTTGTAGTAGTATTTCGGGATTGCTATTTTGTTCGTCTCACCAATGGTCGGCAATCCATTTTCCAACACCCCGGCCGTGACAACAAAGAGCTCTTCTTCTTTTTTTGCCCAGTCCCGAACTTGCGTCTCGAGGGTTTTCCAGATGCCGCGGTTGAACTTGGGTTGCTGCGGACTCATGTTACTCATAAAAAAAGATTCACTCATTGCGGCAGCGCTCCAAGCCATGTCGCCAGCAGGACAAAGATGTCCGCGGTCGAAGCCGGACTTCTTATAGTCCGCAGGAATCGCAGAACCGGTTCTAATGGCCTTGTCTTCCCGGAAATCATCCGTCCGTTCTTCTTCATTGTTATTGCACATTTCCGCTGTCAAACGATACGCAACCCACTTTGCCTGCTCATAATTTTCGTCGTAACACAGCGTGTATCCGAGGTGACGGACTACTTGTTCTTTCTTTTTGAATTTGGGATAAAAAGTACTTGAAAAATTCTTAATGGTATCCGTTGCTTCCATTTTCAACGACTTTGTCCCCGGATTCGCCTGCTCAAAGGCGGCAACCGACCATGCTATAACGACCAAAGGGAAAATCATCCTTAAAAATATCATATCTTCGTGCTGTTAATTTCAGCCTAGTTCAAAGGTAGTCGAAAAAATGAAAACACTTTACCTCATCCGTCACGCAAAATCCGATTGGGCCATCAGTCACCTGTCGGACATTGATCGTCCCTTGAACGAAAGAGGGTATGCCGATGCGCAGAAAATGAGCCTGATTCTGAAAGAAAAACAGATCGTTCCCGATCTGATCATCAGCAGTCCCGCGGTGAGAGCAATCTCCACTGCACTTATTTTTTGCAGAGCCTTGAATTACGATCCAAAAAGTATTCTTCTTAATAAAAATCTTTATGACACTTCCGTGAAAGACTATCTCAAATGCATTTCGGAAACGGATGATAAATACCCGATCCTGTTTCTCTTCGGCCACAACCCAATCATCAGCAACACGGCCAACGTGCTTTGCAATGCCATTCCGCAGGAGATGCCCACCTGCTGCATTTCCGGCATTGGGGCTGACATCGGTAGCTGGAAGCAGATTGACAAAAGCGTTCACCCTTTGACCTACTTTGATTTTCCGAAAAAAAATTCCTGATCTACAGCTAAGAAATTGTTAGCATTTAATTTAATTGTTTCCCTTATAATTCATTTTTCACACATTTAAAAAAATTTAAAGACATGGACAAAAAAGAAATCCGCAAAGAACTGGAACTGGCATTAACAAAGGCCATTGATGAAGTATTAAACAAAAAAAACACCTTGGCCGCAAAAAAGATCAGCGGGACGATACATGATGCCGCCAAAAAAATTGCTAAAAAATTCTACAAGTCGTTGAAGGACAAACCAGAAGAAAAACCAAAAACACTTCCCCGGGTTAAGGCTAAAAGAAAGGTTAAAGTGACGACGGTTAAAGCGGTAAAGAAAGCCAAGCGCAAAAAATAATTTCGTAAATTTAGGACAGTTATTTTGTGAGGCATGACAAAAAAAGGAATTGTTTTAATCAACCGTGAGTTAAGCTGGCTGGCTTTTAACGAAAGAGTTTTGCAAGAGGCAGAGGACAAAACCGTTCCCCTCATCGAACGCCTGAAATTTCTTGGCATCTATTCCAACAACAGGGATGAGTTCTTCCGTGTGCGGGTAGCAACGCTCAAGCGCGCTGTAAGACATCAGAAAAAAGCCGAAGAGCAAATGGGCGAAAACCCTGTTCTGCTTTTGGACAAGATCCAGCAGGCCGTGATCTCACAGCAGGAAAAATTTGAGCGCACCTATCAGCTCATTATCCGCGAATTAAAAAAACAGAACATCTCCATTCTGAATGAAAAACAACTCACGCCCGCTCAAGGTGCATTTGTAAAAAACTACTTCCGAGAAAAAGTAAAATCCTCCCTTTTCCCGATCATGCTGGACCATGCTGTTCCCTTTCCTTATCTGAAGGACCGTCTGGGTTATTTGATCGTGAAGCTTGGGAAAAAGGACAAGCACAAAAAAAGCAAATTCGCCATCGTTGAAGTTCCTACAGACAACATCTCCCGGTTTTTAGTGCTTCCAAAAGACAAGGATAAAAACTACATTATCCTGCTTGACGATGTGATCCGATTCAGCCTGGATGACATTTTCCAGAACTTCGACTACGATTACGCTGAGGCCTACAACATTAAGCTGACTCGAGATGCGGAGATCGACATCGACAATGACCTCTCCAAAAGCTTTGTGGAAAAGCTGTCCAAAGGTCTTAAGGCTCGCAAAAAAGGACAGCCGGTTCGTTTGGTGTATGACAGCGAAATTACTCCCGACATGCTCGACTTCATCATGAAGAAGATTAAATTGGGGAAAGAAGACAATCCGATCCCGGGCGGACGTTATCACAACTTCAAGGATTTCATTTCATTTCCGAATGTCGGGCATCCCGACCTGAGTTATAAAAAGATCAAGCCCTTAAAGCACCCCGACCTAAAAGATCAGTCATCGATAATAAAAGTCATAAAGAAAAAAGATGTACTGCTGACCTATCCTTATCAGTCCTTCGATCACATCATTGATGTGCTGAGAGAGGCTTCTATTGATCCGAAAGTACAAAGCATAAAGATCACCCTTTATCGCGTCGCCAAGAATTCCAGTATTGTACAAGCGCTGATCAATGCACTTAAAAACGGAAAAACGGTTACAGCAGTGATAGAGCTGCAAGCCCGATTTGATGAACAGGCAAACATCTACTGGTCGGATAAATTAAAAGAAGAAGGCGCAACCGTCATATACGGAGTCCCGCAGCTCAAAGTACACTCCAAGATGTTTCTGATCACAAGAAAAGAATCCGGGACCATAAACCAGTACGCTCACATCGGAACCGGAAACTTTAATGGCGACACAGCAAAAGTCTATACGGATCATTCTTTACTCACTTCCGACAAACAGATCACGGAAGAGGTCGAAAAGGTTTTCCATTTTTATTCAGACAACAGCGCCGGCAGGCATTACAAACACTTGCTCGTTTCTCCGTTTCAAATGCGTAAAAAGCTCTATCAGCTTATCAACAGTGAAATCAAGCATGCAAGGGCAAAAAAACCGGCAGCGATATTCCTGAAGCTTAACAACCTGGTGGATCCGGAACTGATCCGCAAGCTATACGAAGCCAGCTCAGAAGGCGTAAACATCAAATTGATAGTGCGGGGCATTTGTTCATTAGTAGCGGGAGTAAAAGGGCTGAGTGAGAACATCGAAGCCATTAGCATTGTTGATAAGTACCTGGAGCACAGTCGGGTGTTGATATTTCATAACAAGGGTGAAGAGAAATACTTTTTATCTTCGGCCGACTGGATGACGAGAAACATTGATCACCGCTCTGAAGTTGCGGTTCCTGTCTATGATCCGCACATTCAGAAACAGCTGAAGACCATCATGGATACTTTGTGGTCGGACAATACAAAAGCGCGCATTCTGGGAAGCGCACAAAACAATGATTACCGGAAAGAAACAGAAAAAACGAAAGTGCGTGCACAAGTAAAAATGTTCCAAGTGCTGAGGTCTAAAAAATTTAAATGAAATTCGCTGCTATCGACATAGGCTCCAATGCTGTTCGTTTGTTGTTTTGTAATGTTTACGAAGACAATGGCACGACCTATTATAAAAAAGCTGAATTGATCCGCGTACCGATCCGTTTGGGAGAAGACTCTTTTCTCCATAAAAAGATTTCACAAAAAAAAGCTGATAAATTGGTAACGGCCATGAAAGCATTCAAACATTTGATCGATGTTTATGATGCCGTGGACTATCGTGCCTGCGCAACTTCAGCAATGAGAGACGCCGAGAACGGTTACGATGTGGTAGCCCGAGTAAGAAAAGAGGCCGGGATAAAAATTGAGATCATCGACGGAAAAACCGAAGCAGACATTATTTTCTCCAATCACATTGAAGAGCACCTGGATGCTGCCAATAACTATTTGTATATAGACATCGGAGGAGGAAGTACCGAAATCACGTTGTTCTCAAAGAATAAGGTTGTGGTGTCGCAATCCTTCAACGTGGGCACCATCCGTATGCTTCACGAGCAGATCGACAAAGAATACTGGAACTATTTCAAGAACTGGGTGAAAGAGCAGACTGCCGGCTACAAGCCTTTGATCGCCATTGGCTCCGGCGGAAATATCAACAAGCTGTTCAAGATGATAGGCAGAAAACCAACAAAACCAATTTCTACGCTGAAGGTCAAGAACCTGTATGAGGTGCTTGAATCCTACACGTACGAAGAACGCATGCAGGTCTTTGGGATGAATCCCGATCGCGCCGATGTGATCATTCCCGCTTCTAAAATTTTACTAAGTGTTTTGAAGAAAGCAGAGATCGACAAAATCATTGCTCCCCAGATCGGTCTTTCAGATGGAATAGTGCGCCTTCTTCACGAAAAACATCTTGAGAAAAAAGCGGAGAAGGTTTAGGCTTTTTCAAATACTTTTATTTCCGAGCCTTTTGCCAGCAAGGTGCTGAATGGCTTTTCGGCATCCAGAAAGGCCCAATATTTTCCATAGATTTTTTCAAAGCAGATTGTAGATTCAACATTCTTAACTGGATAAATTTCCCAAACCGGGTGCTCTACTTTGTATTCAAGAGTGTTTTTCTTTTTGTCCCTCCCGTACCCTACCTCGTGTTCCTTAAAAAAATGTTCTATACTGTCTGCGCCCGGCAAATAGCTCTGATCCTTTGCAGTCAATGCAATCCCAAAATTCTCCTTGTTGAAGGAAAAAAAATGTCTGACGCAAAGATCACCCTCTGCCCGCGACACTGAACTCCTCATCGGAATAGAGCTATAGGGTTCGTTGTAAACTTTATCGGCAACAAGGGCGACAAAATACCGAGGCACAAATTCCTTGATGAATACCACTCCGCGCTTTCCCTTTTTGTTCACATAAAAACGCAAATTGATCTCGGGGAAATTTCGGTGAAAGGGAATTTTAAATCCTTTTACTTTCACGTCTTTGAATTCAAAGGCGACAAAACTGACAAAAGCTTTTCCATTGATCAGATCCAACTCAAGTCCCTGAGGAAGGAAAGGCCGCAGCACTTCCGGATCAACAGCGTAGGTGATGTTGATGAGATACTTCCATTGAGCGGTTAGGAACACTTTCATTGCGCCCTTTTTATTTTAGGATATAGGAATATTCAAGCAGCTCAAGGGCGTTCTTTTTGTCCTGTTCAGTACTAATGTAAAAACTAATCCAGCCAGACTTAGAGAACGTGTGGTGATCTTCCGCTTTTCCTTCTTTGATCAGCAGCATTTTGATCTCGCGCTTGAACAAGATGTCCATCAACCCGTTGCTGTGAATATGTCCGATCTCTTTATTCCTCACGTTGAACTGAGTTCCTCCATAACAATGTGTGGAAACGTTTGTTCCCTCCCAAGACAAAATTTCCTTTTCGATCTCATCGATAAAGTCCAGCACTGTCGGGCGGAACAGAAAAGTATTCAGTCGGTTCATTCCATCCACCATGTGTGGCAAAAGCGGAATGTACTTTAGGAAATTCAGGTGTTTAACGATGAATTCAAACATTTTTTTCGCTTAGTTTCTTAATGTGTTCCATCACACGCAAATGCACATTGCGTGTAATGCTCGCAGCCCATGGATCAAAATACCAGGTCGGAAAAACATACAGTCTGTACCAGGAATTTCCAACCAACGTGGTTGTTCCGTCACCATTGTCTGTTAAAAGGAATTGTCCCTGTAAAATATCAATGTGTCCCATGATCTCGGGATCGCGTGGCTGGTCGGTCACCACAAAAGTTAATTCTTTTCCGGGTTTGAAGACCGTCATTTTTTCATCGAAGACATACCCGTTGGAGAAAATACACTTTCTGCCCGCTCCTTCGCAATAGGCATCAGCCGTACTTTGCACGGGACTCGGCATTCCAATCTGGAAGAGCCAATAGTTTTCTTTTTCCTTGATCGGTTCATACGCCACAACGTACTCCCAGACTTTCTCAGGAGGCGCATTGACAATCATCGTGTCCGAAACCATGGCTTCATAGGGTTTTGTCGTGAACGAATCCACTGTGAGAACTATAAGAAGAACAGAGATGATGCTTACGTTCAGCTTGTTTCTGTTTTTGCGGAACATCACTCTTCCGATGAACGTTCCTCCGATGGTAAAACCCATCAGAAGGGGAGAAATAATGACTAGACAGATATAGCCCTCTTTCAAAAACAGATAAGACCCTGCAATCGCAACAATGGAATTAATAATCGCGTAGAGCGTGTAAGCTCCTCCTCCCAATCCGAGATCCCTCCAGAAATAGGCCGCTATCATTCCCATCAGCATTGGTACAATTAAGAAGTCGGAGAAGACGAAGATACCCGCAACAGCATCCATGTTGTGCTGCCAGCTTAGCCATTTTGTAAAGGCAATCATCGAGATTGCAAACACATTGGCTACAACAATTCCACTGATTAGTTTGATTGCTTTCATAATAGATTTTTTAATGTTTGTTCAACAGTTTGAAATTTAAATACAAATCCTTCATTCAATAATTTGGTGGGCACCACCCGTCTGCTTTTCAGAATGAGTTCGGTTTCTGTTCTAATAAAAAATGCTCCAATCTCCAGCATCCATTTTGCGGCTGGCAGACCAACCTTCACATTCAATTGCTTTCTCATCAAGGCCATAAACGCGCTATTAGGCAATGGTTCCGGAGAAGCAAAATTATACGCCCCCGATGCTTGTTCATTCTGAATCAGAAAATCCATCGCATTCAAAAAGTCTTCTTCGTGAATCCAACTGACAAATTGCTTTCCGTTGCCCATCTTCCCTCCTAATCGTGCCTTTACTAATTTAGTCATTACCGGCAAAACACCGCCGCCTTTTCCCATCACCATCGAGATCCGCATAATGATCTTTCTCGTTTTCAGAGTGTGGATCTCGTTGAAGGTCTTTTCCCAGATCTTGCAAACTTCGACAGAGAATCCCTCTCCAACGCCTCCGGTGAATTCATCCATCGGACGGTCCTCCGCATGACGGTAGATGGTGGCAGAAGCCGAGTTCAACCAGACTTTTGGCGGATTGCTTGTTTTGTTTATGGCGCTTCCCAACACCTTCGTTGCATTCACCCTTGAGGAAATGATCTCCGCTTTGTTCTTTGCGTTGTAACGGCAATCCACACTTTTGCCGGTGAGGTTGATCAGTACGTCCGCTCCTTCTAGTTCTTTTGTCCAGCCTCCTTCTGTTTTTCCATCCCACTGTACATAACGCACATTTTTTTCAGACCGGTTTGAGCCGCGGGTGAAGACGACGATATTCGCTCCCTGCTTACTGAATCTATTGATGATCGCCTGGCCGAGGAACCCTGTTCCTCCTGCAAGAATAAGTTTGTTTACTTCCATTTTTTATATCCGTATGAAAATTAAGATTAAAAATCTATACAATACCCAGGTGTACGAAATAAAAGAAGGCATCCCGAGTTTTTCCACTCTTCTTTTGTGGTCGAGGAACATGAAAAGAACAACGACGAAAAAATAGATAATGTTTAGTGTGGTGTCCAGGGGCCAGAAATAATTAAAGGCAAGTAAGGGTATAATTACCAATGAACCCATAGCCGAAACCTGTAGCATGTTAAAATAGTAATTCCATTTCTCTTTCATTGTGTTCCCGAAAATAAAAGGCAGCTGAAAAACAAGTTGTCCGATCACCATACATGCTTCAAATTTCCAATCGTAGTTCACGTTTATAAGTTGCTGGATCAACTTTGCGTATTGGTTGAGTACCGTTGCTGTTACCAGAACGCACAGCAGCATGATCAGCGCCTTGTATAGAATGTTCTTCCGGTCTTCCATTTTATACACCCTTTATTGAAAGGTCTTGTGGTACCTTATAATTTGCCTGTATCCGTGGTTTAGAACCACTTCTCAGGATCAGCAGCAGGAACAGGTTAATGAAAAGCATCAGGCCGAGGATCAGGATGAAAGAACCCAATTTATAACTCAGGGTTTCTATCATGCTTTGTGGGTTGTTGATCTCCTCATGAACATTTTGACCAATGACCTGATCGTAATTAAAGCCCGGTACAATTTTCAACTTAATGATGGCAAATCCAAAGCTGATCAGGTAAAACCCTACCTGCAATAATTTGTTGACTGAAACGGCCAGTTCATTTTGGCCGTGAAAAATGTCGACTAAAAAAATCCTTCCGTTCGTATGAAGGGTGCGTGCAACCCAAATGGTGAGGGACACTGCGATGGGTAGATAGATGCTGTAGGCGAGGACAATGTAGTTCATGATTTCTTGGTTTTAAGGGTTAGTATTAATTACTGTTTTATTGGGCAAGGCTTTCTCCCTATCGCGATTAGGGCTTCGCGACTTTCCTATGAATATAAGTGTGAGAATGTTGATGAAGTGCATGATGCCAAGCATCAGAAGGATGGTTCCAATTTTAAAACTCAAGACGTTTAAAAATTGAAACGGGGATTCAACTTTGTCCCAGACCCTCAGCACAATGGTGGTATATCCAATGTTGGTGAGGTAATATCCTGCAAGAAGAAATTTGTTAACAGCATCGGCAACCGTTTCGTTCCCGGAGAAGGTGTTCATTAGGAAAGGTCGACCGCTTTTGTAAAGCACTTGACCGACATAGAGCACTACAAAAAGGAGGAGAATGAAGTAAAAGAGATATGTCAGTATATTGTAATTCATTTTTTCAGAACTTTCAATAATTATTGAAACATATTAACAAATTTTTTTAACGCATCAGTTTCATGAAAGAACCCACTAGCCAATTCTCATCTGCCTTGATCATAGTTTCCAATGTCCGGTCAGCTTTTTTTGTAAAGCGTTCAATTTCTTCAATGGTGTCGACAAAAGCTTTTACGTTCTTGTCGCGCTTATCTCCATCCACCTTCTTCACCTCATCCAGCACTTTGAAAATGGGTTCTAACTCACGTTTTCTCCGCTCTTTGGCTATCTGCTTGAATACTTTCCAGATGTCTTTCTCAGCAACGAAAAACTCTTTTCTTTCGCCGGAGCGGGTTTCTTTAAAAACCAGTCCCCAGTCGATGAGGGTTCTCACGTTCATGTTGGTGTTTCCTCTGGAAATACTCAATTCGTACATGATCTCTTCGGCACTTAAAGCTTCTGGTGAAACCAATAACAAAGCATGTACCTGAGCCATGGTACGGTTGATTCCCCAGCTGGTTCCCAATGTTCCCCAGGCGTTGATGAATTTTTCCTTGCTTTCTATGAGTTTCATTCTTTGAATTCTTTCTTTTATTACGGGACAAATATACAACTCTTTTTCAACTTTCAAAACTTTCTGAAACTTTATTTCGATTATTTTCAAAAAAATCGCCCCGGGGTTTTCCAGGGGCGATTTCTTAATTATTCAGTGTTTATTTAACTCCTAATAACTGAACCCATCCTGCAGCATCGTATTCTTTGTCATCAAAGCCCGTAGCTTTGATCACGTAGTAATACGTTCCGTCTTCGGAAGGTTTTCCGTTGTGGGTTCCGTCCCAACCCAACGTGGGTGCCCCGCTCCACTCCGCTATTTTGGTTCCCCAGCGGTTGTAAATGGTCCCGCTAACCGTCTTCATTCCAATGGTGATCGGAATGAACATGTCGTTGTCCAAATCACTATTAGGTGTAAAGACGTTCGGCACAATCATCGCCGCCGGATCAAATACTTCTATGGTAAGTGTAGTGGTGTCCGAACAAGCAAAAGACCCGTTGTAGGCAATCAGGGTTATGATGTATGTTCCATTCGCATTATAAACAGTCGATGGGTTTGTCAATAAAGAACCTGATCCATTACCGAAATCCCAAACATATCCACTTGCTCCGTTAGAACCGTTGCTGAGATCTACGGTAAGCGGACTTGGTCCGGATGAAGGATTTGCCGTAAATGTGGCGCTTACGCCCAATACGCTGTTAACCGTGCCGGTTAGTGTTGTGCTGCATCCTGCTGCATCCGTCACCGTCAGGGCAAAAGGTCCTGCAGGAACACCGGTAAAAGTGTTGCTTGTTTGTCCTGGGCCACCATTCAAGGAATAGCTGAAAGGAGCGCCGCCACCGGTTACCGCACCTGCAGTAACTGTTCCGTCATTGTTTCCACAAGTAGCATCAAGTGTTGTTGGTGTTGCCATTGACATGGTAGTGTTCACGGTTACTGTTACGGAAGCGGTGTTCGTGCAGAATCCGTTTGAGGCCGTAACGGTATAAGTTGTAGTAGATACTGGAGTTGCTGTAGGGCTGGCAGCAGTTGTGCTGCTTAATCCTGCAGAAGGGCTCCAAGAATAGGTCGTGCCTCCGCCCGCGGTCAAAACAGTTGACGCTCCGGCGCAAATCGTCACGTTGCTTCCTGCAGTTGCTGTCGGCAAAGCGTTCACGGTGATCGTCACCGTGGAAGTGGCACTACATCCGCTTGCATTGGTTACTGTAACGGTGTAAGTGGTTGTTCCTGTTGGTGTCGCCACCGGGTTCGAAATGGTTGAGCTGCTCAAGGTTCCAGCCGGGGTCCAGGAATAAGTGCCACCACCGCTAGCTGAAAGTGTTGTAGATGATCCTGTGCAGACGCTTGCTGCTGATCCTGCACTTGCAGCTGGAAGAGAATTTACAACCAAGGTAACAGTAGATGTCGCAGAACATCCACTCGCGCTCGATCCTGTAACCGTATATGTTGTTGTTGTTGTTGCCGAAGAGGTCGGAGTTGCTGTTGTTGATCCCGTTAAAGATCCTGCTGGGGTCCAAACATAACTTGCCGCACCGCTTGCGCTGAGACCGGTTGTTGAACCGATACACATAGATGCGGGTGGTCCGGCACTAACTGTAGGCAAAGGATTAACAGTAAGCGTTACAAAAGCGGTGTCGGCGCAGCCCGTTCCCGCGGTTCCGATGACGGTATAGGTTGTAGTTGAGGTAGGGCTAGCGACAGGATTGGCAATGGTTGCACTGCTCAAAGAACCAGCCGGTGACCAGGTATAGCTGCTTGCGCCTGCGCCGCTCAGAAGGGTGCTTGCTCCACTGCAAATGCTAGGACTGCCGCTGCTTGCAGTTACTGTGATTCCTGATACGCTGACCGTCACTACATCTGTTGAAGAACACCCGTTGATGTCGGTTCCTGTAACAGTATAAGTTGTTGCCGAAGGCGGAGTAGCAACAGGATTTGCAATGTTTGGATTATCAAGAGTTGCCGCTGGCGTCCATGTATAGTTCGCTGCGCCGGTTCCATTCAAGGTGGTGCTTGCTCCAGGACAAATGCTCGCATTTGTTCCAGCGTCTGTCACCGGTAAAGGGTTTACGGTAACGGTAACAGCATCCGTACTTGTACAGCCATTCGCATCCGTTCCGGTAACAGTATACGTTGTAGTTGTTGTTGCACTTGAAACCGTGCTTGATCCTGTTGAGCTGCTCAATGAAGCCGCAGGAGACCAAACATATCCCGGTGCTCCTGTCACGGTCAGCGTAGTCGTTGATCCGACACACATTGAAGTGGAAGCACTAGCATTCACAGGAGGCAATGGGAATACAAATAAAGTTATGTTGGCTGTATCAACACAGCCTGTTCCACCTGTTCCGATCACGGTATAGACAGTAGTTGAAGCTGGTGTTGCAACAGGATTGGAAATGGTTGTGCTGCTGAGTGTTCCTCCGGGACTCCAAGTATAGCTGGCTGCACCGCTTGCTGTAAGCGTTGTGCTTGATCCGCTGCAAACACCGAAACTTCCACTGGATGCGGTTACGTTAATCGTAGTGACGGTTACTGTCACGGCATCTGTTGAAGTACATCCGTTTCCGTCGGTTCCTATTACGGTATAAGTCGTTGTAGAAGATGGCGAGGCCACAGGGTTTGCAATGGCCGAATTACTCAAGCTTCCTGCAGGAGTCCAAGTATAATTTGATGCGCCGGTTGCACCTAACGTGGTGCTCCCGCCAGGACAAATGGCAACGGATGTGCCAGCATCTATTACAGGAAGCGGATTAACCGTTACAGTTACGTTGTCGGTTGATGAACATCCGTTACCGTCGGTTCCTACCATGGTGTAAGTTGTTGTTGTTGTAGCGCTAGAAACAGGGTTTGAGATAGTTGAACTGCTAAGCGACGACGCGGGCGACCAAACGTAACCTGTTGCTCCGCTTCCGTTCAAGGTTGTTGTTGTTCCGGTGCAGATGACTGCTGCAGGTCCCGCATCAACCGTTGGCAAAGGGTTTACAGTAACCGTGACAACCGACGTTGCTGTACAAACGCCCTGTGTGGCGGTAACAGTATAGCTGGTGGTGGCACTTGGACTTGCGACCGGATTTGCAATGGCAGGATTACTAAGGCCGGTACCTGGTGTCCAGGAATAAGATGCACCTCCTGTGGCGTTCAAGGTTGTGGATGATCCTAAGCAAATCGCTACGTTGGTTCCTGCATTGGCGACGATGGGAGCGACTGCTATGGTAACAGTATCGGTTCCAAGACAGCCAATTGCATCATTCGCAGTGACGGTATAGGTTGTGCTGGATCCCGGAGTGGCTACCGGATTAGAGATAGCCGGATTACTCAAGCTTCCGGCGGGGCTCCAGGAGTAGCCTGTGGCCGTTCCTGATGTGGCATTCAATGTTGTTGATTGTCCGGGACAGATCGTGGTAAAGGCTCCAGCATCTACAGAAACTGTATTGGATAACACTTCCACAGTATCTTTGTTTGTTGCAAGTCCGGAGGGACAAGCATTTAAATCGACCACCTCTGCATAATAATATTGAGGAGATGTTGGTGGGGTAACGGTTATGGGTGAGCCCGTTCCTATCAAAGTATTTGCAGGTAAAATGTACCAGTTAATTTGATAAGCGGGTGTCCCGTTTGGAGTATACCTCCAGCCTTCAAGCGTGGCAGTCCATGGAGTGCTGTTTCTTCCCGGTACAGTAAAAGCTACTGTCCCAGCAGCGTTGTGAATTCCCTGAACCGCAGTTCCTCCAGCCCATGTCGGACAGTTCGGTTTTGATAACAAGTGATTCTCTATCACATTTGTGGTTTCGTATATGGTAATCTGAAAGGTTCCTAAAGTTGTTGTGCAGGAAAACATCGGACAGTTATTCCATGACACGACCAATCTTCTGAAGGGCGCTATTCCCAAAGTCTGATAGTTGATATATGGTCCGCCGGTTACTCCGGGGTTCCAATCCTGCCAAGGCCCCATAATACAGTTCTTTGGGATTGTGGCTCCCACAGACGGGATACTAGCTGAGGTAAATGTTGTAGGCTGAGGCGAAAAAGCGACCCACCCATTCGAGCCGATACGGAACTGGGTATAGTTGGTCCCGAAAAAGCAGAAAGTAAAGCCAATGGGCAGTATTCCACTTTGCGAATCATCCGTAAGCGTTACAAACGTTCCGGTATTGTACGGATCCGGAAGATATGGGATGGAGCTTACTGCATAACTGTTTGTTGGTGCACTTCCGCCCCCGGCACCCGGCGTTACAACGGCCGTGAGCGTTGCGTTTCCGCCAGCACAAATGGTCTGTGTTTCCGGTGACGCGTCGATTGTTTGCGCACACAGACTTCCCCCAGCAAAAAGCAATCCTAGTGAAAGTAGCGTAATTTTTTTATTCATGTTCGTTTGTTTTAATGTTTGTTCACGCTTCGCGTTTTCGTTCTTTTCCAGCGGAGTAAATCTGGGTAACAAAGGTACGAACCTCAGTTTGTTTTTTCTGCTTTTTTAGACGAATGTTTAAAAAAGCTTTCCATTTTTGGCCCCGAGGGCTGATATAAAAAACAAAAACGGCATCAAGGCCGGGGCTCTGATGCCTTTTTGTTTTAATACCTATTGGAGTAGCAACAGGTTTCAAAATATTTTAAAAAATTGGAGACACCGGTAACAAAAATCGTGTATGTAGTGGTGGTAGAGCTAAAAACAGGATTAATATTTTTGAACTACTTTTCCCTGACGTTGGACCAGGTAAATGAAGTCCCTCCCGATGCCCCAATTTTATTATCTAGTTAACTTAATTTTCCCTTGCTGTTTGTATTTCTTGCCATCTGCACCATCTGCAGAGATTGAATATAGGTAGATGCCATCTCTAGCCATCTCTCCATTCTTTTTTCTTCCGTCCCACTTTCCGTCGATCCCTTTGTATTCGTATACTACGTTTCCGTTCTTGTCATAAATCGTAGCGCTCATGTTCACGATGTTTTTGCTG